>JADGOC010000074.1 GCA_017883165.1 Acidobacteriota bacterium | reverse complement strand
CCCGGACATCACGCCAGAGGCGCTCGTGCAGGTCGAGGCCTATTACCATCTGCTGGCGCGCTGGAACGGCACCATCAACCTGACCTCCCTGCCTCTGCAGGAATGGAACGACCAGGCGGTCGATCGGTTGCTCGTCGAGCCCCTGTTGGCGGCGCGCTACGTTCCAGAATCTGCCATCTCCTGGTTCGATCTTGGCTCGGGCGGCGGCTCCCCTGCCCTCCCATTGAAAATTCTGCGTCCCTTGTCGCAATTGACGATGGTGGAGTCGAAGAGCCGGAAGGCGGCATTTCTGCGTGAAGCTGTCCGTTCCCTGCAGCTCCCCGGCGCCATCGTCCACACCGGAAGATTCGAGGAGCTGGCCGCGCGGCCCGGAATGCGGGGCGTTGCGCAGCTGGTGACGGTTCGTGCCGTGAAGGTCGATCGGCCGTTGTTCGAGGCGGCTTCGACTCTTCTCGGGACGTCCGGTGCGCTTTTTCTTTTTACCTCGGCCGATGCACTAGCCCAGCCGTTGGCAGGCTTTGAGGTCGCTGAAACGGCTCAGCTTAGCGCGCAACCCGGCTCGCAGCTCGTGATCCTCAGGCGCCTGTAACTCCGGCCTGAAGGCCCTCCTGCCGATGTTCCACGTGGAACAAACCCATTGACGACTCTCGGGAGGTCCCGTATCCTCGTTGACACGGTTTCGCGCCGCAAACACATATAATAGGTCAAACAACCAACTTGAGCCGCATCGTAGCCGTCGCCAACCAAAAAGGCGGCGTCGGCAAAACCACCACCACCATCAACCTCGCCGCCTCGCTCGCCCTCGCTGGCCGGCGCGTCCTGCTCGTCGACGTCGATCCGCAAAGCAACCTCACGAGCGGCGTCGGACAAAAAGGCAAGACCGCCCCCGGCGGCACGATCTACAACGCGCTGACCACCGACGTTCCACTCACCGACGCCGCCGCGTTCATCATCCCGACCTGCGTCGATCTCCTGAGCCTCATCCCGGCCGACCGCAATCTCACCGGCGCCGAAATCGAGCTCGTCACACTCCCCCACCGCGAGGAACGGCTGCGCGCCCTCATCGCGCCGCTCCGCGACCAGTACGATCACATCTTCATCGATTGCCCCCCGTCGCTCGGCCTGCTCACGCTGAACGCGCTCGTCGCCGCCGACGCCGTGCTGATTCCGCTGCACTGCGAGTACTTCGCGCTCGAAGGCCTCGCCGATCTCGTCGGCACGATGCGCCGCGTCCGCGCCGCGCTCAACCCCGCGCTCGACATCGATGGCGTGCTCCTCACGATGGTCGACGAACGCACGAACCTCGGCCAGCAGGTCGCCAACGACGTGCGGCAGTTCTTCAAGGAGAAAGTCTTCCGCACCGTGATTCCGCGCAACGTCCGCCTCGGCGAAGCGCCGAGCCACGGCATGCCGGTCATCCTCTACGACGTCAAATCGCGCGGGGCCGAAGCGTACCTCGCGCTCGCACGTGAAGTGATGGAACGAGCGGCCGCCACTGCGGCTTGAGCGAGTTCAGCGAGTTCCGCGTTGAATGTGGACCATATGCAAAAACGCCCCGCACTCGGCAAAGGCCTCAGCGCGCTGATCCCCGACGCGCCCGAGCCTCGCACCTCGCCCGTCGAGGTCGACATCGATCGTCTGGCGCCCAACGACTTTCAGCCGCGGCTGCACGTCGACGACACGCACCTCGACGACCTCGCGCGCTCGATCAAATCCAACGGCGTCATCCAGCCGATCATCGTCCGCCAGCTGGGCGACCGTTTTCAAATCATCGCCGGCGAGCGCCGCTGGCGCGCCGCATTGCGCGCCGGCCTGCTGCGCGTGCCGATCGTCGTCCGCGACGTCAAGCCGGGACAGGAGCAGTCGCTCCTCGAGATGGCGCTGATCGAGAACATTCAGCGCGAGGACTTGAATCCGATCGAGGAAGCGCTCGCGTACCGCCGCCTGACCGATGAATTTCACCTCAAGCAGGAACAGATCGCGGACGCGGTGGGGAAGGATCGCGCCTCGGTCGCGAACTTCCTGCGGCTGCTCAAGCTGCCCGACGAAGTCCGCGCCGAAGTCGCCGCGGGCACGCTCTCGATGGGCCACGCGCGCGCGCTGCTCGGGCTGCCGGGCGAGGCCGATCAACGCCGCGCCGCGCGCGACGTCATCGCGCGCGATCTCTCGGTGCGCGAAACCGAATCACTCGTCAAGAAGATCGCCGACGGGGGAGCGCCCGCCGCGGAACCGGCGCCGCCAAGACCGGTCGACGTCCACACGCGCGCCGCGGAGGAGCGTCTCCGTCTGGCACTCGGCACCCGCGTCCGCATCGTCCGCCACGGCCCGCGCGGAAGAATCGAGATCGACTTCGGGTCGGAACAAGAGCTGATCAGGCTGTTCGAACAACTCACCGAGCGGTGACTGAAACCGCTGACTGAGCGGATAGTCGCCGCGGGGGTGGGGCCCCGCGGCAAAGTAAAGAAAGGAGAGTTACACAGTTATGTCAAAGCGTTTGACGCAAATGGTCGCCTGCGCCGGTTGAGCGAGCAAACTCGCCGCAGGCGAGCTCGCTCAGGTGCTGAGCGCCATTCCCGCACAGACTGACGACCGGGTCCTCGTCGACTTTCGGACCTCGGACGATGCGGGTGTGTACAAGTGGGAGAGCGGCCCCGCGCTCGTGCAGACCGTGGACTTTTTCACGCCGATCGTCGACGACCCCTACACCTACGGCCAGATTGCCGCCGCCAACGCCGTGAGCGACATCTACGCGATGGGCGGCCGCCCGCTGACGGCGCTCGCGATCGCGGCATTCCCAAAAGAAGACCTCGATCGCGACGCCATCCGCGCAATCTTTCAAGGCGGCTTCGACAAGCTGCGCGAAGCCGGCGTCTCGCTCCTCGGCGGCCACACGGTTCAGGACCCCGAGATCAAGTTCGGCTACGCCGTCACCGGGGCGATCGATCCGGCGCGCGTGCTGTCGAACGCCGGAGCCAAAGCCGGCGACGTCCTGTTCCTGACCAAGCCGCTCGGCACCGGCGTCGCCGGCACGGCGATCAAATTCGAACGGATTCCGCAATTGCTTGCCGACGAAGCGATCCGCTCGATGCGAACGTTGAACCGCGCCGCCGCGGAAGCGCTGCAAGGGATGCCCATCGGCGCCGTCCACGCCTGCACCGACGTCACCGGCTTCGGCCTGATCGGCCACGCCAGCGAAATGGCCGCCGCGAGCGGCGTCACGTTCGAGATCGCAGTAGGGAAAGTGCCGCTCTTTGCGGGCGTCGTCGAACTGGCGCGCCAGAATCGTTCCGGCGGCATGGCCTCGAACGAGGACCACTTTGCCCGCGGCGTGTTGTTGCCCGGGCCGGCCGGGCCTGGAGCGCTTGGTGCTGCCGGGCTCGCCGCTGACTGGGCCGACCGGCTGTCGCTGCTCTACGACCCGCAGACCTCGGGCGGATTGCTCATCTCCGCCAGCGCCGCGTATGCGGACGAAATAGCCGGCGCGCTCGAGCGGGCGAACGTCCTGGCGGCCGCCATCGGCCGCGTGCGGCCGAAAAGCGGCGGCGTTCTCATCGAAATCATGGTATAAATCAGTGTTTTGCGCTTGTGAAACTCGGCGCAAGCGCCGGGCCCTGCAGCAGCGAAGAGACTAAAGCCATCACGAACCGCACCGCGGCCACTCGCTACGCGCGCGCCCTCCTCGACATCGCGCTCAAGGAGAAGGGCGACCTTCGCGCGATCGAGACCGAGCTCGCCGAATTCGTCGCGCTCTTCACGCAGCACCCCACGCTCGAGAAGGTGCTGCTGAACCCCGCGGTGCCCGTCCCGCGCAAGCGCGCCACGATCGCGGAGCTGACGACGCGTGCGAAGCTGACGCCGGTGCTGGGAAAGCTGCTGTTGCTCCTGGCGGAGCGCGATCGTCTGGTGCTGCTGCCGGATCTGCTGGCGGCGTATCGCGAGCGCCTGCTCGATCACCTCAACATCGTCCGCGCCGAAGTGACGACGGCCGTGGCGCTGCCCGCCGATCGCGCGAAAGCGGTGGAGCAGAGCCTGGCGCGGGTCACCGGCCGGACGGTGATGCTCGAGACGCGCGTCGATCCCGCGATCATCGGCGGGGTCGTGGCGCGCGTCGGCAGCACGGTGTACGACGGCAGCGTCACGACGCAGCTAGAGAAGATGAGACAGAGGCTCACGGAGTAGTCGCAAGTCGTCAGTCACCAGTCATCAGTCACGGCAGGATTGCAGCATGGACATCAAAGCTGAAGAAATCTCCAAGATCATCCGCGAGCAGATCGGCAGCTACGCCGTTGACGTGGACGTCGCCGAGGTGGGCAGCATCATCTCGATCGGCGACGGCATCGCGCGCGTGCACGGCATCGACAACGCGATGGCGGGGGAGATGCTCGAGTTTCCGCACGGCGTGTTCGGCATCGCGCTGAACCTCGAGGAAGAGAGCGTCGGCGCGGTGATCCTCGGCGAGTTCGAGGAGATCAAGGAAGGCGATCTCGTCAAGCGGACCGGACGCATCATCTCGGTGCCGGTCGGCGAAGAGCTGCTCGGCCGCGTCGTCAACGCGCTCGGCCAGCCGCTCGACGGCAAGGGGCCGATCGCCAGCAAACAATTTTTGCCGATCGAACGTCTGGCGCCGGGCGTCGTCGACCGGCAGCCGGTGCGAGAGCCGCTGCAGACCGGACTCAAGGCGATCGACTCGATGGTGCCGATCGGCCGGGGGCAGCGCGAGCTGATCATCGGCGACCGGCAGACCGGCAAAACCGCGGTCGCGATCGACGCGATCCTCAACCAGAAGGACACCGGCGTCATCTGCATCTACAACGCGATCGGCCAGAAGCAGTCAACGGTCGCGCAGGTCGTGCGGACCCTCGAAGAAGCCGACGCCATGCGCTACACGATCGTCGTCGCCGCGACGGCGTCCGATCCGGCGCCGCTGCTCTACATCAGCCCGTATTCTGCTTGCACGTTCGGTGAGTTCTTCCGGGACAGCGGCCGTCACGCGCTGGTGGTGTACGACGATTTGTCGAAGCACGCGCAGTCGTACCGCGAGATTTCGCTGCTGCTGCGGCGTCCTCCGGGCCGCGAGGCGTATCCCGGCGACGTGTTCTACCTGCATTCCCGGCTACTGGAGCGCGCCGCGAAACTCAGAAAAGAACTGGGCGGCGGATCGCTGACGGCGCTGCCGATTATCGAGACGCAGGCCGGCGACCTCTCGGCGTACATCCCGACGAACGTGATTTCGATCACCGACGGCCAGATCTTCCTCGAGTCGGATCTGTTCCATCAGGGCGTCCGGCCGGCCATCAACGTCGGCAACTCGGTGTCGCGCGTCGGCGGAGCGGCGCAGATCAAGGCGATGCGGCAGGTGGCCGGCACGCTGCGGCTCGACCTCGCGCAGTACCGCGAGCTCGCGGCGTTCGCGCAGTTCGGCAGCGACCTCGACAAGTCGACGCAGGCCCAGCTCAATCGCGGCGCCCGGCTCGTCGAGATTTTGAAGCAGCCGCAGTACGAGCCGCTCGCCGTCGAGCGGCAGGTGGCGATCATCTTCGCCGGCACCAACGGCTATCTCGACAACATCGCGGTGCCGGACATCCGCGCGTTCGAGATCGAGCTGTACAAGTTCATCGAGACGCGGCACCCGAACATCTTCCCCGGCATCGCCGAGAAGAAGCAGTTGGACGACGAGCTGAAGGGCGCGCTGACCGCGGCGGTGAAGGAGTTCTCCGGCGATTTCGCGGCAAGGAAGAGCGCGGCCGCATGAGGCTGACCTTTGTAAATTGTAAATTCACAATTGTAAATTTACAAAGAGACACCGTATGCCTTCTCTAATCGATCTTCGGCGCCGGATCCGCTCGGTGAAGAACACCCAGCAGATCACCAAGGCCATGAAAATGGTGTCGGCGGCGAAGCTGCGCCGGGCGCAGGAGCGCATCGTCAACGCACGGCCGTACGCGGTGCAGATGCAGCGCGTGCTCGCGAGCGTCGCGTCGCGCGTGGATCCGTCGATCCACCCGCTGCTGGCGGTGCGCGAGCCGCGGCCGGAGAGCAAGACGCTCGTCGTCATCGTCACGGGCGACAAGGGGCTCTGCGGCAGCTTCAACACCAACGTCATCAAGGCGGCCGGCGGCTTCATCGGGTCCAGCCATGACACGTGCGTGTTGGGCCTGGTCGGCCGCAAGGGGCGCGACTATTTCGGACGTCGCGGCTTCGAAGTGCTGTTCGACACGATCGGGCTCTTCCAGAAGCTGCGCTACCAGGACGCGCAGGCGATCGCGCAGACCGCGATGGAGGCGTTCATCGGCGGGAAGGTCGATCGCGTCGTGCTCATCTACAACGAGTTCAAGTCGGTGATGACCCAGCGCGTCGTGGTGGAGCAGTTGCTGCCCATCCGCCGCGGGGACGTGGACGATTCGTCGCTGGCAGGGGCGCCGCCGAACCAGACCGATTATCTCTACGAGCCGTCGGCGCAGGAGATCTTCAACCAGCTGTTGCCGCGCTACATCGAGGTGCAGGTCTACCGCGCGCTCCTCGAGTCGAACGCCGCGTTTTTCGCGGCGCAGATGACGGCGATGGATACGGCGACCAAGAACTCCGCCGACATGATCGCCGACCTGACGCTGTACATGAACAAGGTCCGCCAGGCGGCCATCACGCGCGAGATCATCGAAGTGGTATCAGGAGCTCAGGCTTTATAGCCCCGCTCGAGACGGCTGGCTCACTAAGCAGGAAAGCAGAATAATGGCTCACAACATCGGGAAGATTGTTCAGGTGATCGGGCCGGTCGTGGACGTCGAGTTCGAGGCGGGCCACCTGCCGCAGATCTACAACGCGCTGCGGATCGTGTCGGAGAACCCCGAGAAGACCGGCGCAATCGACGTGATCTGCGAAGTCGAGCAGCACCTCGGTGAAAACCGGGTGCGCACGGTCGCCATGAAGCCGACCGACGGCATGCAGCGCGGCATGAAGGTGACCGACCTCGGCCATCCGATCGAAGTGCCGGTCGGCCCAGGCACGCTCGGGCGCGTGATGAACGTGCTCGGCGAGCCGGTCGACTTTCCCGACAGGCCCGTCGAGGCGAAAGAGCGCTGGTCGATCCATCGCGCGGCGCCGACGCTCGAGGATCAGTCGACCGAGCTGAAGATGTTCGAGACCGGCATCAAGGTCGTCGATCTGCTCGAGCCGTACCTCCAGGGCGGCAAGATTGGCCTCTTCGGCGGCGCCGGCGTCGGCAAGACCGTCGTCATCATGGAGCTGATCCACAACATCGCGCTGAAGCACGGCGGCGTGTCGGTGTTCGGCGGCGTCGGCGAACGCACGCGCGAGGGCAACGACCTGTGGCTCGAGTTCCAGGAGAGCGGCGTCATCGACATCAACGACCCGAGCAAGTCGCGCGCGGCGCTCGTCTACGGACAAATGACCGAGCCGCCGGGCGCGCGCCTGCGCGTCGGGCTGTCGGCGCTCACCGTCGCCGAGTACTTCCGCGACGCCGAGAACAAGGACGTGCTGCTGTTCATCGACAACATCTTCCGCTTCACGCAGGCGGGCTCCGAGGTCTCGGCGCTGCTCGGCCGCATGCCGTCGGCGGTCGGCTACCAGCCGACGCTGTTGAGCGAGATGGGCGAGCTCCAGGAGCGCATCACCTCGACCAAGAACGGGTCGATTACCTCGGTGCAGGCGATTTACGTGCCGGCCGACGACTATACCGACCCGGCGCCGGCGACGACCTTCGCGCATCTCGATGCGACGACGAACCTGTCGCGCGCGATTTCGGAGCTGGGAATTTATCCGGCGGTCGACCCGCTGGCGTCCACGTCGCGCATTCTCGATCCGCGCATCATCGGCGAGGAGCATTACAACGTCGCGCGCCAGGTGAAGCAGATTCTGCAGCGCTACAAGGACCTCCAGGACATCATCGCGATTCTCGGCATCGACGAGCTGTCGGAAGAGGACAAGCTCACGGTGGCGCGCGCGCGCAAGATCCAGAAGTTCCTGTCACAGCCCTTCTTCGTCGCGCAGCAGTTCACCGGCCTCGAAGGCAAGTACGTCGTCGTCGCCGACACGATCCGCGGCTTCAAGGAGATCGTCGATGGCAAGCACGACGAAATCCCCGAGCAGGACTTCTACATGGTCGGGACCATCGAGGAAGTGATCGAGAAGTTCAGGAAGCGGCAAGCGGCGTAGCAGATGGCACTACCGCAGTATTTGCAGCTTCAAATCGTCTCGGCGGATCGGTCGCTCGTCAACGAGCGGGTCGACGAGGTCGAGATCCCGGGCGCTGACGGGTATTTCGGTGTGTTGCCGGGCCATACGCCGCTGCTGGCTGTGCTCGGGGTGGGCGACCTCTGGTACCGTCAAGGTCAGGACACGCATCACCTCGCGATCGCGTTCGGCTTCGCCGAGGTTCAGCCCGACGGCGTGACCATCCTCGCGCAGGTCGCGGAGACGGCCGAGGAGATCGACGTGGCGCGTGCCGAAGGGGCCAAGAAGCGCGCCGAGGAGCGGATGGTCACACCGGCCGCCGACATGGACTTCGAGCGCGCGCGAGTGGCGCTGATGAAAGCGCTGATTCGCCTGCAGGTGGCCGCACGCGCTAGAATCCGGTCGTAAGAATTGCTCCGCAACCTCGCCACGCTCATGCGCTACCGCGGGCTCATTCAGAGTCTGGTGGCGCGCGACCTCAAAGCCCGCTACCGGGGATCGGTCCTCGGCTTCTTCTGGTCGTTCGTCAACCCACTATTGTTGCTGCTGGTTTATTCATTTGTGTTCAGCACCGTCATGCCGAATACGACGGTCGGCATTCAGCCGTACGCGCTCTTCATGTTCTGCGGCATTCTGCCCTGGACCTGGTTTACCGCGTCGCTGTCGGAAGCGACCAACTCGCTCATCTCGGGCGGCAATCTGATCAAGAAGGTCCTGTTCCCGGCCGAGATCCTGCCAATCGTCAGCGTCCTGGCGAACATGGTGAACTTCTTTCTCGGCCTGCTGATTCTCGTGCCGAGCCTGATCTACTTCCACAAGCTGCACCTCTCGTTTAATCTGCTCTGGTTTCCCGTGACGGTGCTCGTGCAGCTCGTCTTCACGCTGGCGCTCGGGTTGATGCTCTCGGCGCTGACGGTGCACTTTCGCGACATCCGGGATTTGCTCTTCAACATCCTGACGCTCTGGTTCTTCGCGACGCCGATCATCTATTCCTGGCAGCAGGACAACGTCCGAAAATACAAACACCTCTTCGACCTCAACCCCTTCACGCATCTTGCCATCTCCTACCAGGAGACGCTGTTCTACGGGCCGGTGGGCCACTGGAAGTGGCTCCTCGCGCTCGGCGCGGCGTCAGTGGTGTTGTTTCTCGCCGGCTACTGGCTGTTCGACCGGCTGCGCGATTCCTTCGCCGAGGCGGTATGACGCCGGCGATCGAGCTCCTCAACGTCTCGAAGATCTACCGGCGCTACGGCGGCCGGCAGTTCGCGACGCTCAAAAGCGCGCTGCTGCAGCGGAGCATCCTGCGCACGCTGCAGCCGAGCGAGACGTTCTCGGCGCTCACCAACGTCTCGTTCACCGTGCCGAAAGGCTGCACCTACGGCGTGATCGGCCCGAACGGCTCGGGCAAGAGCACGGCGCTCAAGCTCGTCGCCGGCATCACCAAGCCAACGACCGGCACGGTCCGCGTCGAGGGACGCATCTCGGCGCTCATCGAGCTCGGCGCCGGCTTCCACCCCGAGATCTCCGGCCGTGAGAACGTGTTCATCAACGGCATCATGCTGGGCCTCACCAAGCGTCAGATTCACGAGCGCTTCGACGAGATCGTCGAATTCGCCGAGCTCACCGAATTCATCGACGCGCCGGTCAAGACCTACTCGTCCGGCATGTACATGCGCCTCGGCTTCGCCGTCGCCATTCACGTCGATCCCGACGTCCTGCTCGTCGACGAAGTGCTCGCCGTCGGCGACGAGGCCTTCACGCACAAGTGTCTCGACAAGTTCTCCGAGTTCCGGCGGCGCGGCAAGACGATCCTGCTCGTCACGCACTCGCTGGGCCTCGTCGAGCGCTTCTGCGACGAAGCGCTCTGGCTCGACGCCGGCGTCGCCCGCTCGCACGGCGATCCCAAACGGGTCGTCAGCGAATACCTGATGTCGGTCGAGGCCTCGGAAGAGCACCTCATGGAGACGACGACGGCGAGGGCCGTGGCGGCCGCCGACGAAGGTGTTCAGCCGCCGCCGAGCGAGCCGGACGCCACGCGCCCGCCCGAAAACATGTTCCACGCCACCGAAGGGCGCTGGGGCGCGCGCGAGGTCGAGATCGTCGACGTCACGCTGCTCGATGGCGACGGCAAGCCGGGATTCATCTTTCATTCGGGCGAGCCGATGTCGATTCAGCTCAAGGTGCGCGCCGCGCAGCCGAACGACGAGGTGGTGTTCGGCATCGGCATTTTCAGCGCCGAAGGCGTGTGCTGCTACGGCACGAACACGTTCCTCGAAGAGATGAATCCCGCGCGCCTGGCAGGGGACGCCGAGGCGACGTTCGCGATCGAAGGGCTCGACCTGGTCGAAGGCACGTACAAGCTGGACGTCGCCGTCCACAAGCGCGACGGCGCGCCGTACGACTACCACCGGCTGCTGTACACCTTCCGCGTGAAGTCGCGGACGCACGACGTTGGCATCTACCGGCCGCGTCATCACTGGACGTTCTCGCCAAACCTGCAGTTTCCAGCCGGCCGTGACGACGACTGACGCCGTCCACTTGATAGCCCGGCTCCGCGCCGATGGGAAGACGGTCGTCTTCACCAACGGCGTGTTCGATCTCCTGCATCCCGGCCATCTTCGCTATCTCCAGCACGCGCGATCGCTCGGCGACGCGCTCATCGTCGGCATCAATTCCGATCGATCGGTGCGGGCGAACAAAGGCCGCAATCGGCCGATCACGCCCGAGGCCGAACGCGCCGAGCTTCTGGCGGCGTTGTCGTCGGTGGACGCGGTGGTCGTGTTCGACGAGGACACGCCGCACGCGATCATCGCGGCGCTGCAGCCCGACGTGCTCGTGAAAGGCGCCGACTGGGCCGAAGACGCCATCGTCGGCCGCGCGTCCGTGGAGGCGAGAGGCGGCAAGGTCGTGCGCGTGCCGCTCGCGCCGGGATATTCGACGACGGCGATCGTCAAGAAAATCCGAGGGCAGACCTAACAGGCGTGACCACGTCAACTTCACTCAACCTCCGAGCGCTGCTGAAGACCGCCGTCGTGCGGAGCGGCATGGACGCCCCCGCCCGCGCGGTGTCGGGGCTGACGCCGTCGGCTCGGGCGCTCTTTGTCGCCGCCGCGGCGCAGGCCCTGCCGCACGGCGTCATTCTCCTGGTCGTGCCGAGCGACGCGGACCTCGAGCAGGCGGTCGGCGACGTGCGGTTTTTCGTGAGCGCGCTCGAAGGGCTGTCCGATTCCTCGGTCGAACACGCGGTCCTGCCGTTTCCCTCGCATGAAGTCGATCCGTACCGCGGCCTCGCGCCGCACTTCGGCGTCGCGTCGGCGCGCGCCCGCGCGCTGCACACCGCGGCGAGCGGCACCGCGCGCGTCATCGTCGCGTCCGCGGCGGCGCTGCTGCCGAGAGTGACGGCGCCCGCGCGGCTCCTCGCCGCGTCGCTCGACCTCAAGCCTGGACAGGAGATCGCGCCGACCGATCTCGCCGAGCTGCTCGTGGACGCCGGGTTCAGCCGCGAGGATCCGGTGGACGAGCACGGCGAGTTCGCGCTGCGCGGCGGCATTCTCGATCTGTTTCCCGCCGGCGAGGCGCAGCCGGTTCGCCTGGAGTTCATCGGCGACACCATCGAATCGATGCGCCGGTACGATCCGGCGACGCAGCGATCCGTCGCGTCGATCGACCAGCTCGTCGTCGTCCCGTTGAGCGACGTCCTTGGCGACGATCGGGGAGCGACCATCTTTGATTACCTTTCCCGCGCGGGCGACGCGCGGGTGCTTGTGTCGGAGCGCGACGAAGTGGACGCCAATGCCGCCAAGCTCGTCGCCCAGGTGCAGCACAGCTACGAGGAGGCGGTCGGCCGCGAGGAACGCGTGCAGCCGCCGGCGGAGCTCTTCGCCGGGTGGGAGGAGATCGACGCGCAGCTCACGAAGGCAACGACCCTCTCGCAGCTCGGTCTGGGTGAGGCCTCTCACATCCGTTGCCAACCAACGGTCGAACTGAAAGGGCGCGTGGCCGATTGGGTCGCGGAAATCCGCCGACTGCGCGATGAGGGCCAGACGACGCTCTTCGTGGCGGCGACGCCGGGCCGTGCGGAACGCACGATCGAGCTGCTGAAGGAATACGAGATCTTCGCGATTCCGGTCGAGCGCGCGGAGGACGCGCGTTACGCATCGGTGCTCGTTGCCATTGGCTCCCTCTCGCGCGGATTCCGCCTGCCCGACGGCGGCGTGCAGATCTACGCGGAGTACGACGTCTTCGAGGAAGAGCGGCGGGCGCCCGAGCGCCGCCGCGCCGTCTCGAAAGCGTTTCTCTCCGATCTGCGCGACCTCAAGATCAACGATCTCGTCGTCCACATCGATCACGGCATCGGCGTCTTCGTCGGCTTGAAGCAGATCGGCATCGGCAGCGACTCGACGCAGGAGTTCCTCGAGCTGCGCTATGCGGGCGACGACAAGCTGTTCGTGCCGGTCGAGCGGCTGGATCTCGTGCAGAAGTACACCGGCGCCACGCGGCCGCCGGTCGATCGACTGGGCGGCGCGTCGTGGGAGCGCGCGAAGACGCGCGTCAAGAAAGCGATGCGCGACATGGCCGAAGAGCTGCTCAAGCTCTACGCCGCGCGCAAAGCGGTGCCCGGCCACGCCTTCAGCCCCGACTCGCACTGGCAGCAGGAATTCGAGGACGCCTTCGAGTACGAGTTGACCGTCGATCAGCGCACGGCGATCGCGGACATCAAGCACGACATGGAATCGTCGACGCCGATGGACCGCCTGCTCTGCGGCGACGTCGGCTATGGAAAAACCGAAGTCGCGATGCGCGCCGCCTTCAAGGCGGTGATGGACGGCAAGCAGGTCGCCTTTCTCGCGCCGACCACGGTGCTCGCCTTCCAGCATCAAAAAACGTTGCGGGAGCGCTTCGCCGGCTTCCCGGTCCGCATCGAGATGGTCAGCCGCTTCCGCAGTAAAGCGGAGCAGAAAGAGGCGCTGGTCGATCTGGCCGCCGGCAAAGTCGACATCATCGTCGGCACGCACCGGCTGTTGTCGAAAGACGTCGAGTTTCGCGATCTCGGGCTGCTCGTCGTCGACGAGGAGCAGCGGTTCGGCGTGTCGCACAAGGAAAAGATCAAGCAGCTTCGCAAGAAAGTGGACGTGCTCACGATGAGCGCGACGCCGATCCCGCGGACGCTGAACATGTCGCTCGTCGGCATCCGCGACATGTCGATCATCGAGACGCCGCCCAAGGATCGGCTGTCGATTCAGACCAACGTCCTCAAGTTCGATCCGCAGGTGATCGGCCGCGCAATCCGCACCGAGCTCGAGCGGGGCGGCCAGATCTATTTCGTGCACAACCGCGTCGAGTCGATCTTCTCGATCGGCAGCCTCATCCAGCGTCTCGTCCCGGAAGCGCGCGTGGTCGTCGCGCACGGACAGATGAAGGAAGACTTGCTCGAGCGTGCGATGCTCGACTTCGTGGCCAGGAAATACGACGTCCTGCTGGCCACGACCATCGTCGAGAACGGCCTCGACATTCCCAACGCGAACACGATCATCATCAACCGCGCCGACCGGTACGGCTTGTCGCAGCTCTACCAGCTGCGCGGCCGCGTCGGTCGATCGGACCGGCCGGCCTACGCGTATCTCCTGATTCCGCCGGAAGACAATCTCTCGCCGGTCGCGAAGAAGCGCCTCGCCGCCATCAAGGAGTTCAGCGATCTCGGCAGCGGCTTCCGCGTGGCCGCGCTCGACCTCGAGATCCGCGGCGCCGGGAACCTCCTCGGCGGCGAGCAAAGCGGACAAATCGACGCCGTCGGCTTCGACATGTACATGAAGCTTCTCGAGCAAACCGTCCGCGAGCTGAAGGGCGAAGAGCTGGAAGACGACGTGCGGGCGACGGTGAACCTGGGCGTCGATCTGCGGATAGACGATGCGTACGTGCCGGATATGAACCAGCGGCTGATGCTCTACCGCAAGGTGGCGGCGGCGCGGCACGACGAAGAGATCGATCGCGTCCTCGAGGAGGCGGTCGATCGGTATGGCCCGCTGCCCGATTCGGTGCTGAACCTGGCCGATTACGGACGGATTCGCGTCATGGCCGATCGGCTCGGCATCGACAGCATCGACCGGGAAGCCCGTACCGTCGTCTTAAAGTTCAGACCGCAGGCGAAGGTCGATCCCGTGCGGCTCGTGGCGCTGGTGCGGCAGCGGCCCGACCTCACGCTTGCCCCGCCTGCGGCCCTCAGACTTGCGCTGGAGGCGGCTGGTGGCAGCCACCAGCCACCAGTCACCAGCCATCAGCGAAGCGCCACCGCGAAGCGTCCGGCGCCGAGCTGGTGGACCGCCCGGGCGCGCGAGGGCGAGGTCACGCCCGGCTTCACAAAAGCCGAGATTCTGAAGAAGGCCAAGGACGATCCGCGCGCGGCGGGCGGGATCTTCGAGCGGGTCGGCGGATTGTTGAGCGATCTGCTCGATCAAGGGTAAAATAATGGGTTCAGCAATGAAAAATACCTTCCGGCTCATGTGCGCAGTGGCGTTCGTCGTGGCGTCGATTTCCGCAATTTCGCCGGCCGTGCGCGCCGACATCCTCGAGCAGGTGCTCGTCAAGGTGAACGGCGAGATTTTCACCAAGACCGAGCTCGAAACGCGTCAGGTCCTGGTCCTTCGGCAGAAGGGGCAGCCGATGGATCTCAAGGGCGAGGCCGGCGCCGCCCAGCTGCGCAAAGCGCTCGACGACATCACCCCACAGATCATCGTGGACGTCGTCGACGAGATGCTGCTCGTGCAGCGCGGCAAGGAGCTCGGCTACAAGCTGAGCGACGAGCAGTTCAAAACCGCCGTCGACAGCATCAAGAAGGACAACAAGATCGAAACCGAGGAGCAGTTTCAGGCCGCGCTCAAGCAGGAAAACATGACGATGGCCGATCTGCGGCGCAATTTCGAGCGGCAGATGATCCGCTCGCGCGTCGAGCAGAACGAGGTGTTGGGCAAGGTCGGGATCACCGAGGACGAGTCGCGCAAGTACTACCAGGCGCATCTGAGCGAGTTCACCGCGCCGCCGGCGGTCACGCTGCGGGAGATTCTCGTGGCCGTGCCGGCCGATCCCAAAGGCCTGAACGTCGCGCAGGACGACGCGGCGAAGGCGAAGGCCGACGTGATTTACGCGCGCGCGGTTGGCCCTGGGGGCGCTGGGAGCGGTGAAAGCTTCGAGAAGCTCGCCGCCGATTTGTCCGACGCGCCGTCGCGCGCCAACGCCGGCCTCATCGGGCCGATCAGCGCCAAGGATCTGTCGCCGGAGTTCCAGAAGCTGATTGAGGCGATGAAGCCGGGCGACGTGAGCCAGCCGATACGCACCCCGCGCGGCTATCAGATTCTGAAGCTCGAGACGACGACCGGCGCGCAGACCATGACGTTCGAGCAGGCGCGCGACCAGATCAGCGATCACGTCCTCGGCGGGAAGCGGCAGCAGGAGTTTCTGAAGCTGCTGGTGAAGCTGCGGGCCGAGGCGAGCATCGAGTTCAAGAACGCGGACATCAAGAAGGCCTACGAACAGGGGCTGGCGCTGCAAAAACAAGCGGCGTCATGAGCCCGTTGTACCCCGAAACCGGCCCTTCGCCGAGGCTCAGGACAAGCGACCCGAGCCCGCAGCCCGGACCGACGGGCGAGGCGCAGTGGTTCGCGATCTGGACGCGGTCGCGCCACGAGCAGATCGTCCGCGAGCAGCTCGAGCGAAAGCATTTCGACGCGTTCCTGCCGACCATCACGCGCTGGAGCCGGTGGAAGGATCGCAAGAAGAAGATCGACTGGCCGCTCTTTCCCGGCTATTGCTTCGCGCGCTTCGATCCGGCCGACACCCTCCCGATTCTCAAGTGCACCGGCGTCGTCAACATCGTGTCGTGCGAGGGGAGGCCGTCGGCGATTCCCGAGTTCGAGCTCGACAGCATCCGCCTCCTCATTTCGAGCGAGCTGCAATACGATCCCTGCCCGATGATCCGGGAAGGGATGATGGTGGAAGTGGTGAACGGCCCCCTGCGCGGCGTGATCGGGCGTCTGATGCGCAAGGACTCGCCGCGCGCGCGCCTGGTGCTGTCGGTGGATCTGATCGGACAAGCGGTGTCAGTCGAAGTCGATGCGGGTGACGTCAAGCCGTACTAACGTGAAGATAGGATCCGTCAATCTCGCGTCGCCGTTCGCCGTCGCCCCGATGGCCGGCATGACGGACACCGCCTTCCGCCGCCTGGTGAAGCGCCACGGCGGCTGCGGCCTGGTCGTCACCGAGATGGTGAGCGCCGAGGGGCTCGTGCGCGGGATCGATCGGACGCTCGAGTACGCCGAATTCACCGAGGAGGAGCGCCCGGTATCGGTCCAGATCTTCGGCGGCGATCCCGAGAAGATGGCCGACGCCGCGCAGATCGTCGAAGGCATGGGCGCCGATATCGTCGACGTCAACATGGGCTGCCCCGTGCCGAAGATTGCCAAGCACAACGCCGGCTGCAGCCTGATGCGCGAGCCCGCACAGGCGGCGAGCGTGATTGCCGCGATGGCGAAGGCCGTGAAAATTCCCGTCACCGTCAAGATGCGCG
>JADGOC010000073.1 GCA_017883165.1 Acidobacteriota bacterium | reverse complement strand
CGATGGGTCCTTTCGTGCCGCGGCCGTCGTTGACCGACGGCCACAAGATGACGCTCTTTAGCTGGGGCAATCCACGGTACTTTCCGCGCCTGCCGGCGCCCACCGTCCGCTACTTCGACGTCGACGCCGACGCGCGCGTCCTCGCACACTGCCACTGGCAGGTGCGCCCGTGGGCGCATCCGACGGTGCTGCTCTTGCACGGCCTCAACGCGTCCAGCGACGCGCATTACATGAAGGGGATCGCGAGCAAGGCGTTCGCGCGCGGCATGAACGTCGTCCGCCTGAATCAGCGCAACTGCGGCGGCACCGAGCATTTGTCGGCGGGGCTCTTTCACTCAGGGCTGACGGCGGACGCGCGACACGTCATCGACGAGCTCATCGCGATCGACGGCCTGCCGGCTATCGTCCTCGCCGGCTATTCGCTCGGCGGCAATCTCGCCCTCAAACTCGCCGGCGAGTACGGCGACGCGCCGCCTGCGGCGCTCGTCGCGGTCGCCGCTGTGTCGCCCATCATCGAGGTCGGTGAGTGCATCCGGGCGCTCGAACGGCGCGGGAATTTTCTCTACCAATGGAATTTCGTCAAGGATCTGAAGACGCGGATGCGCCGCAAGAACCATTTCTGGCCGGGGGTCTTCGATCTGACGCGGCTCAACGCGATCCGCACCGTGCGCGAGTTCGATCGCACGTTCACCGCGCCGCATTTCGGCTTCGCGGACGAAAACGACTACTATCGCCGCGCAAGCGCCATGCGCATCGTCGATCGCATCCGCGTTCCCACGCTGGTCATCACGGCCGAAGACGACCCGTTCGTGCCGTCGGGTCCCTTCCGCGAACCGCAGCTGGCCGGGAATCCATCGGTGACGACCATCGTCTGCGCGCATGGCGGCCACTGTGCCTTCATCGGCGCCCCCGCGCCGGAAGACGACGGATACTGGGCGGAACGCGTCATCGTCGACTTCGCGGCGCAACAGGTGGACCGTCGGAATCCTGCCGGGTTGAATCGATGAGCGCCACGCCACCGCTCCGGATTGGGGTCGTCCTCACCGGAGGAGGCGCGAAGGGCGCGTACCAAATCGGCTGCCTGCGCGCGCTGCAGGACGCCGGCCTCACGCCGGTCGACGCGATCTCCGGCGTGTCGGTCGGCGCCATCCATGGCGTCATGCTCGCCGCCGGCAAACTCGACGAGGCCGAGGCGATCTGGCGGTGCCTGCGCTGGCGCGACGTCGCGACGGTGGTCACCCACCGCCTGCGGCTGCTCCCGGTCTGGCTGCTGGCCGGAGTGGTTTCAGAATTCTCGCCGTTCAAAGTGTGGCGGTTGTCGGATTCGGTGACGCACCCGGCGAGATGGCGACGGTACGTCTATCCGCTTGCGTGCCTGGCGACCGGGCTCGGCCTGTGGGCCGTGCGACACGTCGTCCCAGGCGGGGGGATCGTCCAGGGCTTCGCGATCGCCTTCGCCGCGTGCGCGTCGCTGGCGTTCGTTCACGAGTGGCTCCGGCCGCATTTTCTCGGTTCCTCGCCCATCTCGCACGGGCCGCTCGTCACGACGCTCGAGCAGGCCCTCACCGAGGAAGACTGCGCCCACATCCGGTCGCAGGACGTACCGGTGTACGCCACGACGTCCAACTTCCGTCCCTACACGCACGAGTCGGTGCCCTGGGGCGGCTGGGCGCCTCAATACGTGCGCCTCGATCGGCTGGACCGTGCCAGCGTCCTCGACGTGCTCGTCCGCGGATCGGCGCTGCCCGGCTTCTCCAGTTCCCCGGGCCAGCCCGTCACCACCATCGTGGACGGCTCGTGGACCGACAACGTGCCGGCGGCGCCGCTCCTGTTCGATCGCGCGGTCGATGTCGATCTTCTGTTCGTGATCTATCTCAAGCCGCGCATCCGCCACCGCTTGCGGCACAACTCGCTCTTCGGTCTCGCTTCGTTTCTGATGCACAAGGCGGTAGCGACGCCTACCGACGAGGTCGTCAATCTGCGGCGGTGGGCCACGGTCCGCTGGGAGGCTGCGCGGCGATCGACGTCGAGTCCCGCCACGACGTCCCCGCGGATCGTCCTGGTCGCTCCGTCCACGCGCGTCGGCAATTTCTTTACCGGGACTATCTGGTTTTCGCACGCGCAAGCCGCCCGGCTGATCACGCTGGGGCATCGCGACATGAACGAGGCGATCTCGACGCTGGCGTCGGGCACCGGCCGTGTCGCCGCATCACTGCGCACCCGGCTCACTGTAGATCCCGCGGTAGGCCGGGGGCAACAACCGCGCGAGCGCTCTCATGATCCCGGCCGCGTGGTGCTCGAGGTCTCGCGCCGTCGCCGGACACACCGGGGCGCCGATCGGATCGCCGATGCGGACGCGCACTCTGACGCGTGACAGCCGCATCCATGACGCGCCGGCGCGCTCCTGCCCGTACGCGACGACCGGAATCACCGGCACGCCCGATTGGCTGGACAGATACGCGACCCCGCTCTGCCCCGTGATGAGGCCGCCGGTCGGGCTGAGCCGGCCTTCCGGGGCGACGGCGACCGCGCCACCGCCGCGCACGACCGCGACGGCTCGTTCGAGCGCCTCCCGATCCGCCCGCCCGCGCGCGATGTAAATCACGCGTCCGGCAGCCAGGAGACGTCCCACGACGGGCTTGGTGCGGAATTCCTCGGCGACCAGAAACCGCGTCCGCGACGGCAGCACGGTGGACATCCAGAGCGCGTCGAGAATGTGCAAGTGGTTCACGGCGAACAGGGCCGGGCCGACTGCCGGAATCCGTTCGCGGCCCTCGACCTCGACGATGCTCGACGCGCGCACGGCACAGCGGGCGAGAAATCTGACCGCCCGCTCGCCCCATCTCGGACGATCGTCGTCGGGGCGGTCGGATCGGGGCGGCCGCGACGGCTGCGGCTCGGAATGGTCAGCCGCCAGGCGCTCGGCGAGCGCATCGATGGTGGGATGTTCGACCAGCAGATCCGGCGGGATCTCGCGTCCGAGCCAGTCGCCGAGTTCCCCCGACAGGGTCGCCGCGGTCAGCGAGTCGAGGCCGTAATACGCGAACGGCCGGTGCACATCGAGCGTCGCCGGGGCCAGCCGCAGCTCGTGGGCAATCGTCGCCCGGAGCCATTCCCGAATCTCGTCCGCCGACTTCACGTCGATCCGGACCCCAGCCACCGCGCGAGTGCCGGCCGCGCGGCGTCATGGCCGGCCTGCGCAATCTCGTCGAGCCGGTGCCACTCGAACATGCCAAAGCGCGCGATCTGCGGCGCGACGAGCAGATCGATATCGCGGCTGACGCGCCCGCGGTAGTGCGCGCTGCTCAGCATGACGGTCCGCATCATGATCGCGAGGATGCTCGGCATCTCGACGCGCTTGCGGTTCAGGAGGAAGCGCCATCCTGACGCGGCCTCCGGATACGGCCCGCTCACCGCCAGATCTTTTTCCGGGGTCACGTCGACGGCGATGACCTTGCCGCCGCACCGCTTCTTCATCACGTCGGCCGGCACGTTGTTCAACACGCCGCCATCGACGAGCAGCGCGTTGCCGTCGCGAATCGGAATGGCCATGCCGGGCAGCGACATGCTCGCGCGCACGGCGCGTCCAACGGCGCCCCGGTCGTGCACGCGCACTGCGGCGTGCGTCAGGTCCGTCGAGATGCAGAAATACGGCAGCCAGAGATCCGCAATCTCCAGGTCGCCGAACATGTCGGTCACCATCCGATCGAGACGCCGACACGCCAACAGCGCCACCACCGGGAGCGTCTTGTCGTTCAGCGGATTGGCGTCGATCCACGTGCGGCGGTTCAGCGTCCGCAGTGCCGTCTCGTCGCACCCCATCGCATACTGCGCCGCGATGACCGCGCCCATGCTGGTGCCGCCAATCGCGTCGATCGGCACGCCCGCTTCGCGGAGGGCGCGAATGACGCCGATGTGCGCGAATCCCCGCGCCCCGCCGCCGCCGAGCACGAGGCCGACCGCCCGGCCCGTCAGGAAACGGGCCAGCCGCTCGCCGTCGGGCTGGCAGCCGCGCCGCACGTGATGGTGGGCCTGCAGGCCGGTCGCCGCCAGCCACCGCTCGGTGCCCTGCGGCGTCTGGCGATCGGCCGGCTGCACGAGCACCAGCTCGGTGCGGATGCCGTCGCGCGGAAGGCCGAAGGCGGCCAGGCGGGCGGCGATCCGTGCCGGATCGGGGGCGGCGTCGGCGCGTGCCACGAGGAGGATGCGGTCCGCCTGCCGCACGCAGCGCGATGTCCACGCCGACGGCCCGCGATCACCGACATAGAGAAGATAGTCGTGACGGCGTTCCTGGTCGTCCAGCCAGCTCGCCCGCTCGTCGTCGGTACGGCCGGCGAGTTCACGATCGATCCAGGCGCTGGTGAGTTCACGCGTCCGGCCCATGGGCTGAAGCGCCCGCTGCAATTCCGCCGCGATCGCGACGTGGCCATCGTCCTCGTCGAGCGCCAGCACGGCGACCGTCGCCACGCGCACCGGGGGCGTCGTCGAGAGATTTCGCTGCTGCAAGCGACGGATGATGCGCCGCGTCACGGCGAGCATCGCGTTCGGATTGCTTTCAGCGATCTTCTCGAACGCCTGCTTGGAGAAGCGGACCAGGGCGCTGTCGCGCACGGCGCGGATCGTCGCCGATCGGGGATCGCCGGTCAGCACCGCCATCTCGCCGACGATCTCGCCGCGCGAGATTTCGCCGATCTCTTCCGGGGCGCGCCCCGGGACCTCCACGATCGCCTGCAGGCGGCCGCGGATGACGACGTACAACGAGTCGCCGGCGTCACCCTGCCGGAACAGCGTGCCGCCGCCGGCGATGCGGACCCACTCGACCTGCGCCTCGACGGCGCGCCTTGACGCCTCGTCGAGCCGCGCGAACAGGCTGCCGTCCCCCGTCGCCTCGTCCACCGCGGCGAGCGGCGATTCCAGATCACCCATCATGGCTGTGTCAATCGGCTGAACGTCCCAGCAGGATCCCCTCGGTGTACGTGAGCCGGCACGCCTGACGCCGGATCTTGCCGCTCGAGGTGCGCGGCAACGCGCCTGCCCTGAGAATCACGACATCATACACGTGAACTTCATGCGCCTCGGCGACGGCCTGCCGGATGCGGCCGGCAAGGTCGGGCAGATCGGCGCCGCGCGCCTCACGCTCGACCTCCTGCGCGATGATTAGCCGTTCCTCGCCGTCGACGTCGACGGAGAACGCCGCGCACCCGTGCGATCGCAGCGGTGAACCGAGCGACTCGACCGTCTGCTCGATGTCCTGCGGGTAGTGGTTCTGACCGCGGATGATGATCAGATCCTTCAGGCGCCCGGCGATGTACAACTCGCCGCCGCTCAGAAATCCCAGATCGCCGGTGCGCAGGAACGGCCCGCGATCCGCATCGACCAGTCGAGCGCCGAAGGTGTCGGCGGTCTCTGCGGGACGGTTCCAGTAGCCGGCGGCGACGACCGACCCGGCCACCCACACTTCGCCGACCGCGTCGGCGTCGCACCGCCGACGCGCCTCCGGATCGACGATGACCACGTCGGTGTCGATCGCCGTCATCCCGCAGGAGACGAGGGTCCGGGCGCCGGGTTCGCCGGGCCGCACGGCGGCGACGTGGCCGCGATCCAGCGCGGCGCCATCGACCGTCAGACACACGGCCCCTCGGCCGCGCGGCGTGGCGGTGACCTTCAAGGTCGCCTCGGCGAGCCCGTATCCGGGGCAGAACGCCGTGTCGCGAAAGCCGGCGGCTCCAAACGCCGCGGCGAACCGGTTCAGCGTCTCGGCGCGGATCGGTTCGGCGCCGTTCACGGCCACCGCCCAGCGGCTGAGATCCATGGCCACCCGGTCATCGGGCTTGATCTTTCTGACGCAGAGGTCGTACGCGAAATTCGGTGCGGCACTGTGGGTCGCCTTGAACGTCGAGATCGCCTGCAGCCAGCGCAGCGGTTTCTGCATGAACGACACCGGCGGCATGAGATAACACGTCACGCCGGCGAAGATCGGCTCGAGCACGCCGTAGACGAGCCCCATGTCGTGGAAGTGCGGCAGCCACGACACGATGACGCTGTCGGCCTCGTGCCTCCAGCCGAGATCCATGTCCTGCAGATTCCGCAGCAGGTTGCCATGGGTGACGATGACGCCTTTGGGCGTCGCGGTCGAGCCCGAGGTGTACTGCAGGTGCGCAGGGGTGTCGGCCGCGGGACGCGGATGGCGCCACGCGGCGCCGGGCCCCGCCATCTCGTCGCTCGTGCCCCAGCGCACGCCGGCGAAACCGCCATCGTCGCGCGTCATTGCGCTGAGGCGCGGCAGCAGATCCGATGTCGTGAGCGCGGCGGCCGCCTGCGCATCGGCGGCCATGGCCCGGATGCGCGGATCGATGTCGCGTCCACGCGGCGGGTAAGCGGGCACGGCGATCAGGCCCGCGTACACACAGCCCAGGAACGCTACCACGAACTCGATGCCGGGCGGGTACAGCAGCAGCACGCGCGCGCCGGGGGGAAACCTCGGCTGCAGCCACGCGGCCGTTTCCCGGGCACGGCGATCGAGTTCGGCGAAGGTGACCGTCTCGGCCGGAGTCACGCCATCGCGGAGGAAGGTGAACACGGTACGGTCAGGAGTGTCAGCCGCGCGACCACGGAGCAGGTCGATGAGGTTGGATGCGCCGATCGGTGTCATGTCGACAAGGTTCTCACAATAACGAGCGGCTCGCTCACGACGTGTGCCCGAGATGCTGCATCAGCAGGCGCGCGAACTCGGGGCCTTTGCCCTCTTCCTCGTGCTTGAAATAGACGAACACGTCGCGGCAGGACGCCGTCTCGCGCGTGATGGTGTCCGCCCAGCGCTTGATGTCGTCCGGCGTGTAGCCCTCGTCGCGCAAGCGGAAGTACGCGTAGTCGGCCGTGACGCGGACCGGCGTCGACATCTTCTCGCTGTCGGCCACGCAGAGCGCGAGGTTGCGGCGCGCGAGCCGCTCGAACACCTCCTCGTCCAGCCACGACGCGTGACGGAATTCGAAGGCCGCGCACACCTTCGGCGGCAACTCCTCGAGGAACGCGTCGAATACCGCGAGATCCTTCTTGGTGCTCGGCGGGAGCTGAAAGAGCAACGCCCCGAGCTTGTCGCCCAGCGTGCCCGCCACGCGGCAGAACGTCGCGACGAGCTCGCCGCAGTTCTTCAAACGGCTATCGTGCGTGATCCGCCGAGGAGCCTTGAGCGTGAGCTTGTAGGGCGACGGCGTCTGCGACGCCCAGCCGCCGACCAGCTTCTCGTTCGGCATCCGGTAGAACGTGTAGTTGATCTCGACGGTGGGAAACCGCGCCGCATAGTACGGCAGCATCTTCGCCGCCGCGAGGTCCGCCGGATAGAAGCTCCCCTTCCACTCGGGGTAGTTGTAGCCGGATGTGCCAATCCAGATCATGAGACATTACACTATGGGTATGCGCTCTTATCTCGTTTTTTCGATCGGTCTCGCGCTCCTCGCGGCCGGCTGCGCGAAGCCGACCGACGAGCGGACCTACACGCTCCAGGGCCAGGTCCTCGCGGTCGCCGCGAATCGCCTGGAGGCGACCATCAAGCACGAGGAGATCAAAGGCCTCATGCCGGCGATGACGATGCCGTACAAAGTGAAGGAGGCCAAGCTCTTGGACGGCATCGTCCCGGGCGATCTGATCACCGCGACGCTCGTCGTGGCGTCGAACGACGCGTATCTCACCGCGGTCAAGAAAGTCGGCGAGGCGCCGCTCGAAAAACCGCCCGCGATAGCCAGCACGGACACGCCGTCGGCCTCCTCGGGCCTCGAGTTGCTGCGGCCGGGCGACGCGGTGCCCGACACCCGCTTCGTGGACGAGAACGGCACGCCGCGCGGTTTCGGCTCGTTCAAAGGGTCGACGGTGGTCCTGACCTTCATCTACACGCGCTGCCCGATGCCGACGTTCTGCCCGCTGATGGATCGCCATTTCGCGACGATCCAGAAGGCCGTGAAAGGCGATGCCGCGCTGCAGGGGCGCGTGCACCTGGTGAGCGTCAGCTTCGATCCGCTGACCGACACGCCGCCGGTCCTCAGACAACACGCGAAGACGCTGGCGGCCGATCCGGCCATGTGGACCTTTCTCACCGGCGACCGCGACGACATCGATCGGTTCGCCGCACGCTTCGGGGTGTCGGTTGTGCGCGCGACGAACGACCCGCAAGACATCACCCACACGCTGCGGACGGCGATCATCGGCGCCGACGGCAAGCTCGTGAAGGTGTACACCGGAAACGAGTGGACGCCGGAACAGATTCTTGCCGATCTCCACAAGACGTAGGATGCGGCCGTCGGTCGTGTTCACGCCGCGCGAGCGGAGGCTCATCGCCGGCCTCCGCACGCCGCTGCAAGTGCAGCACTATCTGAACCGGCTCCCGTACAACAACGAGCCGCACGGACGCGCCACGCTCCGCAGCTTTCGAAGCGTCGTCCGTCACGGCGACGCGCATTGTCTGGAGGCGGCGCTGTTTGCCGCGGTCGTGCTCGAACAGCACGGCTTCCCGCCGCTCGTCCTCAGCTTCGAGTCGATCGACGAGCTCGATCACGTCCTGTTCGTCTACCGCCGGAACGGGCGCTGGGGATCGGTGGCGCGTTCGCGCGACCCGGGATTGCACGGGCGGAAGCCGGTCTTCGCCACGCCGCGCGCCCTCGCGCTCAGCTACTTCGATCCCTACATCGATTTCACCGGACGGATCACCGGCTACGCGGTCGTCGATCTTCGAATGATGGGCGAGTACGATTGGCGGCTGGCGGAGACCAACGTCTGGAAGGTGGAGCGGATGCTGCTCGAGTACCCACACCGGCACATCGCCTCGTCCGACGCACGCGTCGATCGCCTCCGGGCACGGTACCGCGCCTTCCGTGCGGCGCATCCGGGCAAGAAGCCGATCTTCTACCGCGACCGCGAGCGCTGGACCGAGATCCCCTAGCCGTGCATGGCTGCCGCGGGGTCGGTTTCTTCCTCCGGCAGACGGAAGTGCTTCTCGAGATAGACGTCAAACGCGGCGGCTCGAAGCACCAGCTCGGCGTTCGCGTGGCGCAGCGCGCCTGATCCCCGCAGGCCGTGGTCGCCGTCCCAGCTCTGCGCGACCTCGACGCGGAGGCTCTCACCGGAAACGGGCCCCACGGCCGAACCCTTGGCGCCACCGGCAAGCAGCTCTCTGGCCGTGCGGACGATCGCCAGGCTGTCTTGGAGCGTGACATCCCCCTCCTCATGCTTCTGAAGGAGCGCGCACCGATAGGCCTGACACGTGGGCGGATGATGCGGATGGGCGCTGCAGCGGTCTTTCTGGTACAGCGGACACGGTAGCCGAAACTCGAACCCGCGGTCGGTCTTCTCGACCATGAGTCCCAGCGTGCGGACCACCCGAAGATGCTCGGGCCGCACGTTGACGTTCACATGCAGCGCGCCATTGCAGCACAAGCCACACGCCAAACACAGCTCCGAGCCGCCACGCGTGCGGTCAGTGGCGGACTCGTGTGTGATGTGCGCCACGGGCGGCTAGTCCAGATCGAAGTCGCGCGTCGGTTTGGTGATCGGTTCCTGCTTCGCCTGCTTCAAGGCTTCCTCGAACCGCCGCGACAGCGCGTCGCCGCGCGTCTTCTCGGAATCGACCGACTGCTGGAAGATCGCTTCGCGCCGCGCCGCTTCGTCGGCGAGAATGCGGTGCGCCTCGCTGAACTCCGGCTTGTTGCCGCTCTCCGGCTCTTTGTGCGACACGACGCGTCCGAGGTTGGTGTCCACGACGAGCGTCGTGTGGCAGCAGGGGCACGTCACTTCGATCTCCGACTTCAGGCGCGCCATTACGGTTTCCCTCCACCAAGCGCACCCAGACCGCCCGCTTGGAATGGCTTCTTGATTTCGAGCGCTCGTCCGTCGGGCAGCGTCGCCGTCAGCCGCAGGTCGTGCACCTGGGCCCGGCGGAAATCGAAGCGCTGGCCGAATCCGGCGACAAAGGTGTC
Source organism: Acidobacteriota bacterium (assembly GCA_017883165.1). GTDB lineage: Bacteria > Acidobacteriota > Vicinamibacteria > Vicinamibacterales > CAVVIG01 > JADGOC01. The sequence continues at coordinate 6,960 of JADGOC010000073.1, read as the reverse complement.
GAGCGGCGCCTGGAACCGGCTGCCGGCCGGAATCGACGCCGCCGTCACCCGATAGTACGTGTTCAGCCAGATTTCCACGTGGTGCCAATCGTCACGCGTCCGGTTGTCGACCGTCAGGATGTTCCCATCGAGCTGCAGCGGATCGGCCACGGGCTTCGCGCAGCCGGCCGCACACACGCCGATAAGCAGCGCGGCGGCGAGCGGGGGCGCGACGTGTCGCGGCATGGCCATACGGGGCTACACGGACTCGGCGTCTTCCGAAAACTCCATCGCCCGCGGGATCGCGTCGATGATGCTCGGGATCTTGTGCCTGGGCCGAAGCGCTTTGATCGCGCGCGCTTCCTCGTAGATCCGCGTGGGCACCCGCTGGACGTCCCACGCGAGACCGAGCGCCGCCATCGTGCGGATGGTGTACCAGGTCGGATCGAACTCCCACCAATAGAAGCCGTTGCGCGCCGCGCGCTGGTACCGGTGATGGTTGTTGTGCCATCCCTCGCCCGCCGCGAAGATCGCCGTCAGCACGTTGTTGCGCGACTCGTCGAGCGTCTCGAAGCGCCGCGACCCGAACAGGTGGTTCACGGTGTTGATCGCGAATGTCGCGTGGGCGAGCGTCATCGTCGGCAGGCAGAATCCCCAGACGAGCCACGGCAGCCCGCCGAGCAGGTACAGGCCCGCCGCGAGGACGAGCGGCGGCACGACGTAGTTCCGGTCCAGCCACGCGATTTCCGGCACCTTGGAGAAATCGCGGATCACCGGGTTGGACTTCTCGAGGCGATCGTATTTCGCGTCGTTCAGGAACCAGCCGATGTGCGCGTAGTACACGCCGCTCACCATCGGACTGTGCGGATCGCCCTCGCGATCGGCGAAGCGGTGATGGTTCACGTGGTGGCCCGCCCACCAGAGCGGACCTTTCTGCATCGCGGCCGTGCCAATCAGCGCCCAGATGAAGCGCGTCGGGCGGTTCATCTGAAACGAGCGGTGCGCGAAGTAGCGGTGAAACGACAGCGTCAGGCCGATCGCGCGCAGAAAATGCGAGACCGCCCACAACGCCAGGTAGGCCAGATGGAATGGGACCGCGAAGACCAGGAGTGCCGACACCTGAACGGTCCAGAACACGATAATCGCCAGATATTTCTTGATAGACATCAGATCTCTCGAAGCGCCCGGGCGACAGGAATACGAGCCGCGCGAATCGCGGGCAACAAGCCGCCGGCTGCGCCCATCAGCCCGGCGAACACCATTCCACCGGCGAGCAGCGCCGGCGTGATACGAAACTTGAACGCCACTTCACTGAAGCTCGCCATGTTGGTCGTGCCGGTCGACAGGCCGTGCACCGGCAACGCGAGCAGACACCCGACGACGCCGCCGATGAGCGCGAGCATGACCGACTCGGCCAGAAACGCGGTGACGATGCGGCCGCGCGAGAAGCCCAGGGCGCGCAGCGTCCCGATTTCGCGCGTTCGGTAGCCGACGGCGGCGTACATCGTGTTCATCGCGCCGAACATCGCGCCGATCGACAGAATCAGCGTGACGAAAGTCCCGAAGACGCGAATCACCGTCGTCATCACCTGCGACTGCTCGTCGTAGTAGTCCTGCTCGCGCTCAACTTTGAAGTCGAGCCGCGGGTCGCCCATGATCGCCGCCTGCAGCGACTCGAGTGCTGACGGATCGGTCAGCTTGATCGTCACCGATTGATAACCGCTCCGTTGAAACGCGTTGAGCATCAGGTCCACGTCGCCCCACACCTCCGACTCGAACGACGCATCGTCGGCCGTGAAGACGCCGACGACTTTCCAGATGACGTTGCCGAACTTCACGTCGCTGCCGAGGGAGAGCCCCTTGAAGCGCCCCACCGCCAGCTTGCCGACGTTGATCTCGCGCAGCCCAGGGGTAAAACGGCGCCCCTCGACGAACTTGATGGAGTCGCGCACCTGAAACGCTCGCGGCCCGACGCCACGCAGCGGGACGTTCGCCGGCTGATTGTCGGAGATCCGCGGCCGCGAGATGATGACGACCAGCTCGGGCGAGGCGAGCGGCTGGCCTTGCGCGTCGCGCGCGATCTGCGGCAGCGTCTCGATCAGGGCAAACTCAGGCTTCATCACCGCGCTGACCGTTTCCGACGTTGCGCTCTTCCGGAGCACGATCGCGTTCTGCGGCGAGCCGCTCGCGACGAGGGTCGCGCGGAACCCCTGCGCGATCGCCAGCGTCATGACGAACACGGCGACCACCATCGCGATGCCCATCGCGGTCATGGCGGCCGTGCCCTTGCGCACGAGCATCGAACGGACGTTGTAGTTGGCGATCAGGCCCATTACGCCGCCCGCCGTAACGCGTCGACGATCTTCAGCCGCGACGCCATCGTCGCCGGGATGAGGCCGGCGGCGACGCCGATGAGCGCGCTCAACAGCACGCCGATCACCACGTTGCGCCCGCTCACGCCGAAGGGCGGCATGAAGCTGTTGCCGCCAAACGTGCTCGGGGTCACCAGAACGCGCGCGAGCGACGCGCCGAGCACGCCGCCCACCAGCGACATCAGCAACCCTTCCCCGGCGATGAGGAAAAAGATGATGTGCGACGGGTAGCCGAGCGTGCGCATCACCGCGATCTCCGTCGTCCGCTCGCGGACCGACATCGCCATGGTATTGCCCGCCACGAACAGCGTCGTCACGACAACCGCGATCGCGATGCTGCCAAGCAGCAGGTCGAGGTTGCCGAACATCGACGCGAAGGAGCTTTGAAACGCCTTCTCCGTGTCCGTCTTGGTCTCATACGGCGTGTTCTCGAACTTCCGGTCGATCGCGTCGGCGATCTGTGGCGCCTGATCCGGGTTGGCGATTTCGGAGACGAGCCATCCCACTTCGCCGGGTCTCACCGATCGTTCGTCGGCATATTTCCAGTGGAACAACATGGTCTGGTTGTCGACGGCGTTGCTGCCCGCTTTGTAGATGCCGCGGATCGTGAACGGAAAGTCCTCGCGCCCGTAGATCGGAATACCGACTTTCAGCACGATCTTGTCCCCGAGCTTCCACCCGAACTGCTTGACGAGCCCGTCGCCGACGATGCAGCCGGTGCGGTCCTCGAGGAAGGCGGCCTTCTGCTCGGGCGTCAGGACGATTTCAGGAAACATCCGCAGATAGCTTTCCGGTTCGATCGCGAACTGGCCGAAGAAGTTCTTCGGGTCCTTGTAGATGCCGCCGAACCAGCTCGCCCACGTCACGTCGCGCACGCCGGGCAGACCGCGCACGATTTCGGCGTGAGTGGACGGCATGGAAAAGATCATCGACGTCGAGCGGATCGTCACGATGCGCGTCGACGAGCTTGCTTCAGCGGCGGCGTGAAAGCCGTCGAGCACGGCGCGCAGCGCGGCGAACAGAAACACCGCGATCGCCACGCTGAAGACCGTCAGCATCGTGCGGCGCAGATTGCGCCTCGCGCTCTTGAAGACCAGGCCGACGAACTTCACGCGCCCACCTGCTCCACAAGCGTCCCCTTCTCGAGATGCAGAAGGTGCGTCGCGCGCTCGGCGGCGTGCGGATCGTGCGTGACCATGACGATGGTCTTCTTGTATTCCGTATTGAGCCGCTGCAGCAGCGTGAGCACCTCGCCCGCCGACTTCGCGTCGAGGTCGCCGGTCGGCTCGTCGGCCAGGAGCAAGGTCGGATCGGTGACAATGGCGCGCGCGATCGCGACGCGCTGCTCCTGCCCCCCCGAGAGCTGACGCGGATAGTGCGCCGCTCGATCGGCCAGGCTCACGATGTTGAGCGCCGTCATGACGTGCTCGCGGCGCTGTTTCTTCGACAGGCTCGTGAGCAGCAGCGGCAGCTCGACGTTCTCGAACGCCGTGAGCACCGGGATCAGGTTGTACAACTGAAAGATGAAGCCGATGTGTCGCGCGCGCCACGCCGCCAGCGCGCGTTCCGACAGCGTGCTGATCTCCGTGTCGCCAATTCGGATCGACCCGCCCGTCGGCCGGTCGATGCCGGCGAGCAGGTTCAGCAGCGTCGACTTCCCGGACCCCGACGGTCCCATCAGCCCCAGGTAGTCGCCTTCGGGCACGCTGATCGTCACGCTCTCGAGCACCGGGATCTCGATGGCGTCGCGCTTGTAGGTTTTCGTGACGTCGCGCAATTCGATGAGCGCCATGGTCATTTCACCCGCACGCGGCCGTGGTCGGTCAGCGTCGGCGGGGGATTGAGAATCACCGCGTCGCCGGGCGCCACGCCGCTCTGGACTTCCACTTGATCGATCCGATCCGTGCCGAGCGTCACCGCCCGGCGCGAGGCGGTCGCGCCACTGACCACCCACACGACGGCCTGTCCGCCCGGCCCGACTTCTCCAGCGACCGCTCGCTTGGGAATCAGGACGACCGGCTGGCTCCGCCTCGCCTGCCTGGCCGCATCAGACGCCTGCCCTGAGCCTGCCGGCGCATGCGGCTCTTGAAACACCACGCTCGCCGTCATCTCGGGCTTGACGCGCGCGTCGGGGCTCAGAATGCTGACCCGCACCTCGACGATTGACTTCGCGCGGTCGGCCGACGGAAAGATGTCGCGCACGCGTCCCTTGAACAGCTGCCCCTGGTACGCCTGCAGCGTCACGTCGGCCGGCATCCCCGGCGCGAGCTTGGCGACGTTGTTCTCGCTGACCTCGGTCTGCACTTCGAGCTCGCGCAGATCCGCGATCGTCGCAATCGCGCCGCCCTCGCGGTTCGCCGCCCCCTGCACGCCGAAGGGCGAGACGTCCTCGCCAACCTCCGCGCGCTTCTTGATGACCACGCCGTCGAACGGCGCGCGCACGTTGGTGTTCTCAAGCGCTTCCTCGGCAACGCGCACGCGCGCCCGCGCGCTCGCGATCGCCATTTCGGCCGACGTCACCCGGGCGTTTGACACCTGGGCCGTCGAATCGGCCGCCGTCAGCGTCGCCGTCGTCGCGATGCCGCTCTTGGCGAGCGCGCGCTGACGCTCGAGGTTGCGGACGTCCTCGTCGCGCGAGGCCGCCGCCTGCGCGAGCTGCGCGTCCGCTTCGGCGACGCCGCGGCGCGCCGCCTCGAGCTGCGCGGCGATGTCGGCGTTCTCGATCTGCGCGATCAGCTGGCCCTTGCGGACGCGCGTGCCTTCCTCAAAAGCGACCATCCCCAGGCGGCCGCCCGCCTTCACGCCGACGTCGCTGCTCTTGCGCGCGATGACGTAGCCGGTCGCGACGAGCACCGGCAAATCGGCGGAGCCGCCCGGCATCGCCGCCGCCGGCTGCCGGGCGTGCGCGATCTCAACCTCAGGCGCGCGGCGCTCGTCGACATAGGCGCGCGCCGAGGGATACACCGCCGCCGCGATGGCCGCGAGCGCGATGAGCACCGCCCATGGGATCCAACGGCGGCGCGGCGCGGCGTCGCGGTCGATACGCAACTGCGCCAAGTCGCCGGCTGAGGCCGGACGCGGAGCGGACTGAATTGTCACAGGAGAGATTCGCGATTACCGACTGACGACGCGCGACGACTAGCTCTCTTCCTCGAACTCTTCTTCTTCGGGTGGGCCGAGCCTGGTCGACGGACGCAGCGCCTCGCGGTAATCGAAGAGCGGCAAATCGCACACATGCAGCGAGAGCGTGCAGCCCGGCGACTTCTGGTCCACGACCACGGTGACCGGACTGCCTTCGACGCCCTCACGGAACGCGATTCGGCAGCCGCAGGCGAGACGCGCGTTCGTGAATCCCTTCAACATTGCGTCATCATCATACCACGGGGCGTCCCGGGCCCAACCTGTGGCAGCGTCACAGCTTCTGCGCCAAAAGCGCCTTGATTTCGCGCTCGAAAGTGTCCCGGCCCGTCAGCCCCTCGTGCTTGCGGCAGATCGTGCCATCGCGGCCAATGACGATCGTCGTCGGAATCCCCAGAATCGGGCCAAACGCGTCCTGCACGTCGTCGTGATCGAGTCCCTGCAGGATCGGATAGTTCATCTTGTATTCGGCGACGTACGGCTTGAGCGCGTCGAGCTTGTCGTCCACGGAGATGCCGATCGTCTGCAGTCCCTGAGCACCGTAGGTGTTCTGCAACCTGATGAATCCCGGAATCTCGAGCTTACAGGGGCCGCACCAGGTCGCCCAGAAGTCGAGCACGATCACCTTGCCTTTGTAGGCGGCGAGCTTGACCGGCTTGTTGTCGAGGTCTTTCAGCGTGAAGTTCAGATTCGCGGCCTTGCCGTTGGCGGCGCATGCGGCCACGCCGGCCGGCGCCGAGTCTTTCGCCGCGCCCGTCCACGGCCGCGGCACGTACAGAGTCAGCAGCGCGAGCGCCAGTGCAGCCGAGGCGGCGATCGCCCATCGCATCTTCATCCAGAAACTCCCGCAGGCCGCTCGCAGGCCCGCATACGCGTACTGTAGCTTAGCGAAGAGACGCCTGAACGAAGGTCGCCATCCGTTCGACCTCGCCTCGCGGCTCGCGCGCAATCAGGACGAAGGTGCGGCCGCCGGCCGACCAGATGACCGCCTCGTGCCCCATCACCTCGACGATCTCATCTGGGCGCGTCGTCTTCGGCAGCATGAACACCGACACGGGATGGCCGTTGTGGCGGTACATGATGTGCGCGACGCGGCCTTCGCCGTAGAGGCACGGCCGCTCGCCCACGAGTTCGAGCCCCCCGCGGTCGGGCCGCTCGGGCAGGCCGAGGCGCAGACCGAAGCTCGATGCGATCGAACTCTCGACAACCGCCGCGGCGTCGTGCGTGCCGAGCACCCGATTCACGCCGAAACACTTGATGTGATCCGCGGTGAGCTCGGCGGCCATCACGCGCGCCGATCGATCCGTGAGCGCATACACGAACGCGCCTCCGACGATGAGGACGAGGGAGGCGGCGAGGGCGTATGGGGTGACACGCGCGCGCCACGACGGGCGCTGCGTCGACGCCGCGGCCAGGGGCAACCGTGTCGCGAGGGGCGTGGCCTGGCGCGCGGCGGCGCAGCGGGCGCGCA
>JADGOC010000224.1 GCA_017883165.1 Acidobacteriota bacterium | reverse complement strand
GGGTGCTGACGGGCCGGACGACGGCGGCGACAATGAGCGGAACCTTCCGGCGGACCTTCTTCCTGATAGGCATGGCCAGCATTATTGCCGCGAGGGGTGAGAGATAGGTGTGCAAGAGTGAACGGGTCGCGGGTGCGGAGGGTTGCGGAACATTGACCCGAGCCCGCCAACCGCGTCAGTCGAGGAATCGGGCCGACACGAGCAAGCCTAGGTCGAGCTGGCCGACCGTGGGACACTACGGGCGTGCCGAGCAACAGTTCGCTCTGTGGCGAATGACCGACGAGTAGTCCCGGTGGCTGCCGGACGAGGACAATTGACATGGCCGAAACAGCTCGCGTGAACAACATCATCCGGGCATGGGAGACGGGGCGTCCTGCGTTTGCCTCCTTCGCACACGCCGACCCTCAAACAGCAATTGAATTCAGCATGGCTCCCTATGACGGGATCATCTTTGAGATGGAGCACAATCCGTTCGACGTTCAGGCCTTGCAGGATGCGCTGCAATACCTGCTCGACCGGAAACAGATCTTCACCGCAGGATCGCTCGCGCCGGCGGTGACGCCCATCGTGCGCGTGCCGGCCAACGGGGTCGAACGGAATCAGTCCTTTGCCAAGCAGGCGCTCGACCGCGGCGTCTACGGAGTGGTCTGGCCGCATGTCGACGATGCCGAACAGGCCTACAACGCGGTGGCCTCCTGTCGCTACGCGCGACCCAAGACCGCCGATTTGTACGAGCCGGTCGGGGTGCGCGGCGATGGTCCCACGTCCGCGTGCCGCTATTGGGGCCTGACGCAGCAGGAGTACTACACGAAAGCGGACGTCTGGCCGCTGAACCCGGATGGTGAGATCCTAGTGTTCATCCAGTGCGAGAGCGTCAAGGGGCTTACCAATCTCGACGACATTCTCAAGAGAGTTCCTGGTATCGGCTGCGTGCTGATTGGCGAAGGCGATCTGAGTCAGGCTCTGGGGTTCCCCCGACAATACGACCATCCCGATGTCAGGGAAGCCATGGATCATGTGGTGGCCACCTGTAAGAAGTACAACGTGCCGGTGGGGCACCCGCATGTGACGGCGAGCAACGTCGAGCGCGTGGTGGCGGAAGGTTATCGGTTCCTCATGTCGGCACCGGTTCGCTCCTACGGGGCCATCCAAAAGGCTAAAGATGTCCTGGGGGTGAAGTAACCATCGATGAGCCCGGCCGATCGATTCGCGCCTTGATGGACGTTGGCGGGCGTTACCGCGCAGCCCCAGCAGCGGGTTACTTCTGCAAATTGAAGCAGACGACGCGGGTCTGAGTCATCTCCGCGCACGCGAACTGAATGCCCTCGCGCCCGATGCCGCTCGATTTCGTCCCGCCGAACGGCATCACATCGAGACGGTAGTCGGTCGAATCGTTGACGATGACGGCACCGACCATGAGGCGCTGGACGGCGGTGAACGCGTCGGCGAGACTCGCGGTGAAGATCGCGGCGTGGAGCCCGTAGTTGACCGCGTTGGCACGATCGATCGCTTCGTCGAGCGACGAGACGCGCGCGAGGACGACAACCGGTCCATACACCTCGTCGCAATCGAGGCGGGCGCCGCGGGGCACGTGCTCGACGATGGTGGGCCACACGACGGCGCCTTCGCGTTTGCCACCCGCGAGGATCCGCGCGCCGAGCTCCACGGCCTGCTGCACCCAGGACTCAACGCGCGTGGCCTGGGCGGCGCTGATCATCGCGCACACGTCCACGCGCTCGTCCATCGACGAGCCGGCGGTCAGGCCAGCCACGTGATCCGCCAGCCGGCGCGCAAACGCGTCGTACACCCGATCGTGGATGAGGATGCGCTGGACGCCAAGGCAGTTCTGCCCCGCCTGTGCGAAGGCGCCTGACGCGATCGCGGGTACGGCGCGATCGAGATCGGCGTCGGGCATGACGATCACCGGCGAGTTCGAGCCGAGCTCCATCGACAGCTTCTTCAGGCCCGCCGTCCGCGCGATGTGTTCTCCGGTCCTGACGCCGCCGGTAAACGTGACCATCCGCACGCGCGGATCGCTGACCAGCGCGTCGCCGAGCTCGCTGCCGCTGCCGGTGACGACGTTCAACCGGCCGTCCGGAAGCCCGGACGCCATCAGATCGCGTGCGAAGCGCAACGCCGACAGCGGCGTCGCCGAAGCCGGCTTGAGCACGACCGCGTTGCCCGTCGCGATCGCGGGCCCGACCTTGTGCGCGAGTACGGCCAGCGGATCGTTGAACGGCGTGATCGCCGCAATGACGCCGATCGGAAACCGGAAGTAATAGCCGACGCGATTCTCGGAGCCTGCGCGGCTATCGAAGGGCAGCGTCTCGCCATGGAGGCGGCGGCCTTCCTCGGCGGACTGCCGCAGGATCGACGCCGCGCGCGGCGGCTCGCGACGCGCCTCGCGAATAGTCTTGCTCCCCTCGCGCGCGATGGCCCACGCGTACTCGTCCTGCGACGCCTCGATGCGATCGGCGGCGCGCATGAGGACGTCGTACCGGGCGTGCAGGGGGAAGTCGAGCGCGAGCGACGCGTCGGCCGCTGATACCGCAGCCGTGACGTGATCGGCCGTGGCGGCCGAGATCGTCGCCACGCGCTCGCCGTCGAACGCATTCGTGACGTCGAAGGTGCGGTCGGTCCGCACCCACGATCCGCCGATCAACAGCCCCTGCGGTTCGGTCGTGTCCGACGGCGACGGAGAACCCGGCGGGCGAGGGGCCACGGAGCCCCCCTTGCGCGTCGACACGATTATCGTCTCCGGAACCCGTTGACCGGCCCCGGGTGTAGCAGGCCATCGATCGTGATGACGCCGTTCTTCTTGAAGACCGCGCCGTTCTTCATCACGAACTGCACGTTGCGGAGCGCGTCGATGTCTGCCAGCGGGTCCCCCTGAATGCCAACGATGTCCGCAAAGTACCCGGCCTTGATCGGGCCGCGCTGGTCCTTGTACACATCGGCGGCCTTGTAGCCGTTGATGGTCAGTGCCTTGAGAATGTCCTTCGCTGGAATGCCCGCGGCCTTCCACGTCTGCAGGAAGGCGATCGTCAAGTCGCCGCGATTCAGCCAGTCGCCTTTCTCGTTCTTCATCTTCTCGTTCCAGTAGTCCATGTCGGTCGAGAAGGTGACGGGGACCCCCTTGTCGTAGGCGGACTTCAACTGATCGGCCGCGTGTTTCTGGCCCTCCGCCGATCCGCGGTACCCCGTGAACGGCGTGTCAGTACTCGCGAGGTAGATGCCCTTCGCGGCCATCTGCGCGTGCTGCTCGGGCGTGATCTGCTGCCCATGCGAGATCACGTGGAGGCCGGCGTCGATCGCGCGTTGCGCGCCGTCTCTCGTTTGGACGTGAGCGTTCACTTTCGCGCCACCCAGCGCCGCCTCGGCGATGAACAGCTTGATGTCGTCGACCGAATAGCCCCACGGTTTGCAGTCGAGACAGATTTTGATCACCTTGGCGCCGAACAAGAGGTTCTCACGGACCGCTTTGACGATCTCGTCGCGGCTGTTCGCCTCCAGGTACTCCGGATACACAATGTTGTGGTACTTGTACATCTCCGGCGACGGCGTGAATTGCCCGCCCGTCGTTCCGATGATCAGTCCCGATGGGATGATCGTCGGGCCGGGTATCCATCCCTGCTCGATCGCCTGACGCAGCGCGGTGTCGGCGTACAACCCGTTGTTGCCCACATCGCAGACGACGGTGAAGCCGGAGCTCAGTAACTGCAGGGCATTCGACGCGGCCTGGATCGCCCTGAGCGGCGTGGGGTCGGTGATGTACGTGTAGTAGTAGGTGTTGTTCTCCGGGATCTCCTTGTAGGTCATCGCCTCGTGCGTGTGCGTGTCGACGAAACCCGGAAGCACGGTCAACCTCGACAGGTCGATGATTTCGGCGCCAGCGGGTATGGCGACGTTCGGACCGACGTCGGTAATCATCTCGCCTTGCACCAGAATGATCTGATTGACTGCCGCCGTTCCGGTGTCCGTGTCGATGAGACGTCCGGCCCTGATGGCGGTGACTTTTTGTGCTGCGCCGCCCTGCCCGCCGCGTCCACGCCCGCCCTGAGCCTCGAGCCCCAGGCTGCCGACGCCGAGCAACACAGCCACGATGACCACGCGTTTGAGCATCACGGTTTCTCCTCCTTCGCTACGATGTCCATCGAAAGCGCCTGATTGTGGACGACACGGGTCAGAAGTCGAATCGAAATCCGAGCTGCTGCTGTCGCTTCGGTCCTTCGGTCAGCGCCAGGCCGAACTGTGACGACTGCAGGCTGCCCTGATAGCGCAGCCAATTGTCGGTGTTGAACACGTTGAACACCTCCCAGAAGGCGGTCGCCGTGGACTTGCCGCCGAAACGGAAGATCTTGCTGACCCGCATGTCGGTGCGGCTCTCGGAGTCGCCGCGCTTGTCGCCGCGCGGCTCAGGGCGCTGCGAGAACGGACGGTTGCCGACCAGAATGCTCGTGGTCACACTGTAGGGCAACGCGCTCCGATACGTGGCGATACCGGCCAGCTGCACACCGATTCTTGGTACCAAGTACGACGCGTCCACGACGAGGTTGTGGCGCCGATCGTTGTCGTCGGGACCCAAGTCCTCGTTGAGATTGAACGGGTTCGTCGTGCCGCCCGTGCTCAAGCCGGTCGACATATTCGACGTCGTTTTCGAGAGCGTGTACGAGAGGCCGGCGCGAGCGTTGGCCGACGGCCGGTACTCGCCGCGCATTTCGACCCCGTTGTAGTTGATGAACCCGCAGTTACCCGACAGGTCGCAATTGCCGACCAGCGTGATGTTGGCGTAGCGCGGATCACGTCTCGCGTACGTCCCATCGCTGTTGATCTGCCAGTTTGTGTCGGGACCGATGCTCGCGTCGTACGTGTGGGTGTGCACGTAGTCGGCGCGGACGCTCAGCGTGTTGCCGAACTCATGCGTGATCCCCACGGCGAAGTTCGCCGAGTAGGGAATCTTGTAGTTCGGCTGTATCGCGAGCATCGTCTCCAGGGGATACGGAAGGCCGCTCAGGTCCGGATACGCGGGGAAGTTCTTCGCCAGGAACGCGCGCATCTGCGCGATGCCGACGGCCGTGTTCCCGGGCGTCCAGAATGGATTGCCGGCCTGCGTGTTGGCGTTGAGGCTGACGCGCCTCAACGCAAGCAGCGTCTCGTTCAGGTAGATATCGGTGAAGTTCCAGTGGTTCTGATCGTAGTAGAA
>JADGOC010000223.1 GCA_017883165.1 Acidobacteriota bacterium | reverse complement strand
GCCGTCGGAATATCCGCCGAACACCGACGGACGCTATCGCAACTGCGATCCGATGACGATCGGCTATCTGATCGAACAGGCGGTGAAGAAGCGCGGCGAAGAGTATCTCAGCTGGCCGCAGCGCGCGCTCTTCGATCGCATCGGCATCCGCCGCCAGGTGATGGAAACGGATCCGTACGGCAACATTCTCTTGACCGGCTACGACTACGGCACACCACGCAACTGGGCGCGGCTGGGTCTGCTCTACGAACAGGACGGCGTCTGGCAGGGCCACCGGATTCTTCCCGAAGGCTGGACGAAGTTCGTCAGCACGCTCGCGCCGGCGTGGAAGCGACCGGTGTACGGCGGGCTCTTCTGGATCAATGGCGACGGCGCGTGGAATCTGCCGAAGGACGTGTACCTCATGGCCGGCGCCGGGGGCCAGAACACGTTCATCGTCCCCTCTCACCATCTCGTGATCGTGCGGATGGGCCACTTCCGCGGCGCCGCCGCGGGACGACGGACGCTCAACGCGGCGCTGACGAGCCTGATGGAGGCCGTGCCTAAGTCGTAGACGCGCGTCTACTCTTCTTTCAGGACGGTTCCAAGATCGACGCGCGCGGCGCGCCATGCCGGGCGCAGGCTGACCGCGAGCGCCAGGAGCAGGATGAGTGCGGCGACGGCGGCGAGCGTCGCGGGGTCGAGCGGCTGGACGCGGAACAGGAACGCGCGGATCGTGCTCGCGCCCATCCAGGCGAGCAGCAGCCCCACCAGCAGACCGAAGCCGACCAGACGCGCCGTCTCGGCCAGCACGATCGCGCCGAGCTGACGCCCTGAGGCGCCGAGGGCGGCGCGGATGCCCATCTCGCGCATGCGCAGCACAGCCATCGACTCGGCGAGGACGTAGGTGCCGAGCACCGTCAGCAGCACGGCGATGACGCCGAGCGCCGACAGAATCACGACGCCGAAGTGCTGCGACGCCATCTGCATGCTTAGGAGGTCGTCGATCGAGACCATGACGCCGGGCACGACGTGCGGATCGATCTGCCGGATCGTGGCGAGCGCCTCCCGCTTGGCCGCGGTCACGTCTCCGGACGCGCGAAACACCAACGTGTGATTCGTGCTGGGCTCCTGTTGCGCGAGGGGGAAATACAGCACGAGCGGTTCGAGCTCGGCCACGTCAGTGATCACATCGGGAACGATGCCGACAATCTCGACGACCGGCGCCGGAGCGGGCGGCCGGCTATACCCCATCGTGATACGGCGTCCGATGGCGCTCCGACCGGTAGTAATCGCTCGAGCGAACGATTCGCTGACGATGCCGACGAGCGGCGAGCGTGCCGAGTCCTGCCTCGAAAAATCGCGGCCCGCGCTGACACGGAGCCCAATGGTCTGGAAATAGTGCTCGTCAACGGCAGCAAATCTGGCTGGATTCGGGAAGGTGCGCTTCTGTCCATCGACCACGAGCGATCCCTCTCTGGTGATGCCGCCTTGACGTTCGGTCATCGATACGACACGAAACGCCGGATTCGTGCTCAGTCGCTGCCGCACCTCGTCGAAGAACGGCATCGCGCGGCCGGGGGTGTATCCGGAAGGCCGCGGCATCATGTCGACGGACACGATCCTGCTGGTATCAAAGCCGGGATTGAGGCGCAGCGAGGCGATCAGGCTGCGCGCGAACAGGCCGGCGCCGGCCAGCAGCACAACGGCGACGGCGACCTGCGCGGTCACGAGCATCGTGCGTGTCAGACGGCTTGTAGTGCGAGGCGTGGCTCCTGACCGCGAGCGCAGGGCGTCCGCGGTGTCCGTCGACATGATGAACGCGCAGGCGACCACCGCGATGAGTAATGCGCCCGCGACGGCGCAACCGGCGGCGGCGGCGAGAAGCCGCGCGTCGATGGACAGATCCAGTAGACCGATCTCGACGCCGCCCGGCAGTTGAAAGGCGCGCGCCCCCGCGAACATCGCTTTGGCCATCGGCAGCGCCAGCACGGTGCCGGCAAGCGCGAGCCATCCACCTTCGAGGGCGACACCGCGCGCCAGCCGCACGCGCGACGCGCCGAGCGCCAGACACATCGCGAACTCCTCGCGGCGCGCCTCGGTCCGCACGAGCAGGAGGCCGCCGACGGTCGCGCAGCCGATGAGCAGCAACAGCGCCACGGTGGCGGCAAGCAACGTCGAGAACTGCGCCAGGCCGGCGCGCGAGACAGCCGGCACCGCGGCGGTGTTCGCGTCGGTCAGGCCATAACGGTCGGATTCGAATCGTGGCGGCCCCGACAGAGCCGCCACCTGCGCCGCCGTGCTCGCGCGGGTGGCCTCCGGACGAAGCCGTCCGATGACGGTCACCCATGCTGACGGCCCATAGTGCGGATCGTCGTCGGCGAAAAAATTGGCGTGCATGCCGGCTGCGTCGCCGATCGCGTTGAGCGGCAGATAGATGTCCGGCGCGACGCTCAACTGCACTCCGCGAAAGCCGGGCGGCGCGATGCCGACGATGACCGCCGGCTTGTCGCTGACCTGAATCTGCTTTCCCAACACCTGGGGATCGCCGCCAAAAGTCGCGTGCCAATACCGATCGGACAGGATGACGACGAGCGGCGCACCGCGCTGATCCTCGTCTTTCGTGAACCTCCGGCCCCTCGCGAGCTGCACGCCGAGCACGTCGAAGAAGTTGAACGACGAAAAGTACACCTGGGCCTGCTGCGCGAAGCCGGCCGCGTTGACGAGCACGACCAACTGCGGCGGTCCGCCTGCAGCGACGCTCTCGAAGATGCCGCTGTCGCGAACGTGCGGATAGACAGGATAGACGTTCGAGTTCTGCAGGTGATCCGGAATGCGTCCGCCGGCGACTCGCTCGCCGACAACGACCAGACGGTCGGGGGCGTGCACCGCCAGCGGATGCAGCAGGACCGCGGACAACAGCGACGTCGTCGTCGCCGCCGCGCCGATCGCCGCGCCGAGCGTGATGATTGACGCGAGCGCCGCGCCCGGCCGTTTAATGACCCGGCGGACCGCGAGTCGAACTTCGTCCATGAGATCTGCTCTACAGCGATTGGTACCCCGCGCGATCCCGGGTGTCCAGGTGTCGAAGATTGAGCTAGTTGATTGTCATCACCACGAACATGAGCCGGCGATCCCGTTCGATTCGCAGGACGATGTCGCTGCCGGATTTGATGCCGTCGATGAACAACCGTAAGCCGTCCATGCTGCGGACGGTGAGCGAGTTGACCGCGTGGATCACGTCACCGGCCATGAGCGGAATGTCCGCAGCCGATTCCAGTCGGCGCGCGGTCACCAGCACGCCAGACGCAATCCGCAAGTCGGGAACGAGCGCCTTGATGTCGTCGCTGACGTCGACTCCCACAATGCCGAGCTTCGGAATGGAATTCGCGTCCGTATTGCCAAGATCGCTGAACCGGTCAATCTCGTTCGGACGTTCAATCACGGGGACCGGGATGGACACGGTCTGAGAATCACGGACGAGCGCCAGGGTGACGGTGTCGCCCGCCTTGCGCGTGCTCAGTGCGAGCGTCAGCGAGGGGACGCTGTCGACCGGTCTGCCGTTCACGGCGGCAATCACGTCCTGGACTTGGACGCCCGCAATATCGGCCGGGCTGTCGGGAACGATGTCCGACACCATCACGCCGGCCGTTCTTGGTAACCGCAAGCCATTGGCGAGCGTGGGGGTGATCGCCTGAACACTGATGCCGATGACGCCCCGGTGCAGGTGCCCATACGTTCGAAGCTGAGGGTACGCCGCGCTGACCGCTTCGCTTGGAATCGCGAAGCCGAGACCTTGGCTGCCTCCTGATTGGCTCATGATGAACGTGTTCAACCCGACGATCTGACCGTCCACGTTGACGAGGGGACCGCCGCTGTTGCCCGGATTGATGGGGGCATCCGTTTGGACGTACACGCTCGGGCTGTCGGGATCGAGCTGCCGAGCCACCGCGCTCACCACACCCATGGTCACCGAATTCCGTAGCCCTCCGGGGCTGCCGAACGCGAACACGAGCTCGCCCTGCTGGACCTGGTCGTAGTCGGCGAACACCAGTGCCGGCAGTCCGGTGGCATCGATCTTCAGGAGTGCCAAATCGATGTCCGGCGCGACGCCCACGATGCGCGCGGGAAGCGTCTTGCCGGAGTTGAACGCCAACGCCTGAAGGGGCCCGGCATCGCCGACAGGGCCGTGCAGCACGACGCTCACCGTCTGCGCGCCGGACACCACGTGGGCGTTGGTGACAATGTATCCGCCCGAGTCGATGATGGCTCCCGAACCAACGCTGCGCTGGCGTCCGATCACCAAGCCGGCGTCACCGCGATTGGGCTCGTCCACGGAACGATAACCCGTGACGAGCACCTGGACGACGCTCGGTGACACCTTCCTGGTCAGCTGTTCGATAGCCGCGTTCAGATCTCGGAGGACGTCTGTCGTGGACGGCCGTGTCGTCGCCTGCGCGGAAAGCCGTGCGGAAACCGACGCGCATGCCGCGCCCGCGAAGAGGAGGGCCATGACCCGATTACCAAATCCCATTGTTCATTTCACCGCCGCCGGCGCCGTGAGCGTCAGGTTGTACTTGGCCAGCGTCGCGCCCATCGCGGCCGCCTTCGCAAAGAGCGCGTTGCCTTCAACGATCTGCTTCGGCACATCGACCTTCGCCTCGTTGTACGCGCGCATCGTCTGCTCGGTCGGCCAGATGCCGCCCATCAGACCGTTCTTCGCCTGGCCGACCTTCGTGAGGATGTTGTCGGGCGCGCCCGCGCCACGCCCGCCGCCGCCGCCGAATCCTCGGCCACCGGCCGGCGCCGCGAGCTTTGGCGCGAGCGCTGTCACTTCTTTGTGGAACGCCTCGAACGACGCTTTCACGTCGGCGGGAACGTCGCTGCGGCCGGCGATCGTCGTCGCGAGCGCCGTCGTCTCACGATTGAGCGTCCCGAACCCGGTCGCTGTTTCCGTGGCGCGTCGCTGCAGCTCGTGCATCTCCATCGCCATGTCGTAGAGACGCTTGCGCTCGACCGAGGTCAGGACGACTTCCGGATCGGCCGCAACGCGCAACGGCTTGGTGTCGATCATCTTGCCGTCGACGATGAGCGCAACGTTGTAGGTGCCGGCCAGCGCGAACGGTCCCGGCGTGCCGCCGCCGGGCCCGCCAAAGCCGCCGCCGCGGCCGCCGCCTGCGCCGCAGCCGGCGCCGAACGGATTGGGGGGTTGAGTCTGAGGCCCGCCGGGGCCAGGCCCCTGACCTTCAGCCGCGGCCACTGGCGCCG
>JADGOC010000222.1 GCA_017883165.1 Acidobacteriota bacterium | reverse complement strand
TTCTGCCGGTCTTCAGCATTCGCTCAGCATTGCCGCTCAGGATCGCGCTTTTGTCGGTGTCGCTCAGACCCGGCGTGTTGAGCACGTGGCCGACGGCGTCGGCCACCCACGGGTACGGGTGGTCCGTGCCGAGCACGATCTGGCCGATGCCCATCTCCGCGACGAGATGCCGCAGCGCCTCGGATGTGAAGACCAGCGAATCGAAATACACCTGCTTCAGGTACTCCGTTGGCTTCTTCTTTGGCACGTTGGGCATGCAGTTCATGGGGAACACCTCGCAGCCGTGGTCGAACCGCGGCGCGTAGGAGCCGATGAACCCGCCGCCGTGCGCCGCGCAGATCTTCAGCTTCGGATAGCGATCGAACACGCCGTCGAAGATCAGGTGCGCCAGCGCGATCGTCGTCTCGACCGGGTAGCCGATGACGTTCGCGAGCATCCCGTTGCCCTTGAGGCGCGACGCCAGCGTCGGCGCGCCCTGCGGGTGAATGAAGACCGTCGCGCCGAGTTCCTCGGCCTTCGCCCAGAACGGCTCGAAGCGCTGCGACGACAGCTCTTCGTCGTTGACGCTGCCGCCCAAACAGCAGCCCGGCATCCCGAGCTTCGTGACGGCATCCTCGAGCTGTTTCACCGCCATGTCCGGGTGCTGCAGCGCCACCGAGGCGAACGCCTTGTAGCGATCCGGATTGGCCTTGCACAGCTCGGCCATCTTCTCGTTCTGGACGCGAATGATCTGATCCGACAGATTTCGATCCATCGGGTACCAGAACGGGTTGATGCTGAGCACCTCGACATCGATGCGCTGCCTGGCCATCGCCTGCGCGCGCTCAGGACCGGCCGTGAGCGGCGCGCCGTCGGGCGCGTGGATTGGCCCCTGAAACTTCGGATCCTTCGCCGCGATCTCGATCGCCTCCGGCACGATGCAGTGCGCGTGCACGTCGATCGCCCTGACGCGCCGGCCGCCGATCGTCACCGACGACGCCCCTGCCGCGGCACCGGCCTGCGGCGCGGCGGCCTGCGGCGCCGCGTGCAGCTGTCCGATGTTGCAGCCGACGAACACGACGCCCGCCGTGGCGCCGAAGGTATCCTTCAGGAAATCCCGACGATTCCGCATGCGTCTCCTCCTCGAAATCAGCGAATGGCCACCGTCGAGCCGGTGCCGCCCTGAATCTTCAGCGGTTGAATGATAAACGCAAACTCGTACGCGCTTCGCGGCGACCGCTTCGGAGGACACGGAACGCTCCGTAGGGAAGAGCTCCGTGTTCTCCGTGGTTAGCGGTGGTGGCTCTACCGCGCCGCCGCACAGGCGAAGTTCGTCGCGTCGTCGATACTGCCGTTGCCCTTGTACTTCGCGACCTGCGGGTACGGGCAGAGCGGGCGCGTGCGTGCGACGCCCTGCTTCGGATCGTCGTTGGTGAATTTCGCCGCAATGAGCGACGAGGGGGCGACGCCCTGCTCGACCCAGCGCTCAAGCGCGCGGACCGCGTCGTGCTCGGGATCGTCCTTGATCCAGCGCTGGCCGCGGCCGCCGAAGTTCCACGGCCCGGGGCCATTCGCGCAGTGATGCATGCCGGGCACCATGAACAGCCGCGCGAAGTCGCTGCCGCTCTTCTTCTGCATGTCGTCGTAGTACGCGATCGCGCGTCCCGGCGGGATCGAGTGATCCGCCCAGCCGACATACATAATCAGCCTGCCGCCGCGCGCCTTGAACGCCGACAGATCGGGGCGGTATGCGTCCTGCGCGTCGACGAACGGCTTCAGGTCCGCGTAGCCGGTGTCGAGGCTGAACTGCTTCATGGTGTCGTAGTCGGGCCCGTGCATGAAGTAGCGCAGGAACCCGTCGCCCAGCTTCCACGTGCTCGACGTGCGCGGATCGGCGTCGCCGGTGAGGAACTGCGCGTAGTCCTCCTCGTGGCCCGGCGGATACCCGGGAAACAGCTGCTCGCCCTTCGAGTTGACCGGGCCCGAGTAGAGCTTCTGAAGCGAGGTGACCTGGCCCGGCGTGAGACAATCGGGGCCGTCGGCGCCTTTGCACGTGAGCACCTTCGGATCGAAACTGCACTTGTCGGGACTGTCGATGACGCCGTCGGCGAGGCCGTCCTGCGTGTCGCACGCCGCCAGCGTCGCTTTGGCAATCGCGGGCAGCTTGGCCTTCGGGATCGGGTTCGCGATCTGCGACTGCGCGTCCCAGATGAACGCGGCCATGAGGTTGGTGCGGTCGATGACCGGGCAGCCAGTGATCGCGCCGTTGAAGTCCTCCGGATAGCGCTGGACCTCGGTCAGCCCCATCTTGCCGCCGTTCGAGCAGCCGACGAAGTACGACCGCTGCGGGTTCTGACCGTAGTAGGCCTTCACAATCTGCTTGCCAAGCGCCGTGATCAGGTGCGTGGCGCGGTACCCGTAGTCGATCTGCGCCTTCTCGTTCTTCCACGCAAACGACGCATCGGAGCCCTGGTGCCCGGTGTCGCTGCCGGCCGCGGCGTACCCGTGCTGGAGCGCCTGCTTCAGATCGGGAATCGATCCGTTGTAGCCGCCGCCGCCCGCGACCCAGTAGCGGTTGTTCCACTCGGACACGGGCAGCGACACCTCGAACAGAATGGTCGTCTCGAGAGCGCCGAGCACCTGGCAGTACTCGGGCGTCGTGCCGTCCGCCGGCACGACCTTCGCCGACGTGATGGTGACATCCTTGAGCGCCAGCTTCGCGAGCTGCGCGCACTCGGGCCGCGCCGGCGACTCCGCCTGCGCGAGGGGCGCCGCGCCGCCGCGCACGACCAGCGCCGGCGCCGAGGCGACCGCGGCCGCCAGTACGCCCGCCGCGACGAGCTCCCGTGTGAACCTGCCGATTTCGGTCCTCTTCATGTGAGCTCCTTGTCCACGCTAACCACGGAGAACACGGCAGAACCTTCTGTCGAGAAACCTTGTTCCGTCTCCTCCGTCGTAAACCGTCGTCGTCACCGCGTGCCCTCCGCCGGACGGTTCCAGTATTCGATGAACGCCATCACGGTATGGTTGAACTCGTCGGGGTCCTCGCGGAAGTTGAAGCGTCCCGCCTTGTTGACGATCTGCAGCCGCACGTTCGGGTGCTTGGCGGCAAGAATCTCGTAGAAGGCCACGCCGGTGGTCAGCGCCGGGGCCTGCGGATCGTTGACTTCCAGATCAGCACCGTCGGCAGCGGCGTCCAGAATACGCACGGTTATACACCCGCGCACGCCAGCTGCGGCCAGATTTTCCGTCGCATATTCTTCAGGCCGTAGTGTCCCATAAATCTGCCGATCTGACCGAAGGGTTCGAGGTATATTTCAACCGGGGCACGACGATGAAGGCAGAGGTTACACGCATGGCTCCTCACTCGATAAGCGGTCACGACGGAAGGATGACCCGTCGCGCTGTGCTTGGTGTCGGACCGATGGCGGCGGCCGGACTCTTTGTCGCATTCGGTTCGCGGAACGCGCGGGCACAGGCGCCGAAGCGCATCGACATTCACGCGCACCTCTGGAACACCGATTACCTCGATCTCGTCGAGAGCTTCGGCAGAACCGATACCCCCACGCAGCGCAACCGCGGCGCTACGCTGGATCCGGGCGACATCGACAAACGGTTCGCGATGATGGATGCCGCGGGTGTCGACCTGCAGGTGCTGTCGGTGTCGCCACAGGCGCCGCACTTCGCCGACAAAGCGCATGCGGTGATGGCCGCGCGCAAGGCAAACGATATGTACGCCGAAGCGGTCGGTCGATATCCCAAGCGCTTCAAGGCGTTCGCGGCGCTGCCGATGCCCCACGTCGACGAAGCGCTGAAAGAGATCGATCGGGCCCTCGGGCAACTAAAGATGGTCGGCGTCGCGCTGACGAACTCGATTCTGGGCCGATCGATCGCCGACCCGGCATTCACGCCGCTCTACGAAGAACTGAACCGGCGCGGCAGCGTAATCTTCCTGCACCCGATCGGCGATGCGATCGGTTCTCCGCTCGTCGCCGACTACCATCTCACGTGGATGATCGGCGCGCCATTCGAGGACACCGTGGCCGTCATGCATCTGATCCTGCAGGGCATTCCGACCCGGTTCCCGAATCTGAAGATCGTCAACTCCCACCTCGGCGGCGCACTGCCGGTGTTGACCAAACGGCTCGACAGCATCACGACCTGGGAGTACCCGGCGATGCCGGAGCGCCCGAGCGTGGCCGTCCGCCGCATGTGGTACGACACGGTGGACTATGGAGACGTGCCGGCGCTGCGCGCGGCGGTGGACGCGCTCGGGGCGGACCGGATGGTGCTCGGCTCGGACTTCCCGTACGAAACGGGCGACGTGTACCAGCTCGCGGTCACCTACATCGCCAACGCCGGACTGAAGAACGAGGACGTGGCCGCGATCCAGGGTGGAACCGCGGCGCGAATGCTGGGCCTCACCTAAAGACGCCCGCCGGTTGCCTCACGCCGGCAGCGGCTGGCCCTTCGTCTCGACAGCGAACGGCAAGATCACGAGACCGATCACAAACGCGATCGCCGTCATCGCGACCGGCGTCCCGATCGTCTGGAAGTGCCGGACGCCGGCGCCGACCAGGAAGGTGAAGGCCGCTCCGCCGAAGCGTCCGACGTTGGTCGTGAACGCGAAGGCGCTGGCGCGGCATTCAGTCGAGTACTGCTCCGGCAGCCAGAACGAATACGTGATGAAGTTGCTGCCCCCGAGCCCCAGGAAGAACGAGCAGACCATGAACCACGGCAGCGCGCCGGAGCTCAGGTAGAACACGACCCCAAACGCCATCCAGATCGCTCCGCCCATCAACGCGAACGCAGCCGCCTGAGTCCACTTGCGGCCGATCCGATCCGCGACGAGCGGCACGACGAGCGCGCCGACGATCGTGCCGCTTCCAAGGAGCGCCGTCCCATACGAGGCGAGACGGGTGCCTTCGTCGGCCGTCCGACCCGCCTTCGCCGCGAGATCGGCGATCGCCGCCGGCATGTACACCGCTCCACCCCACAACCCGATGATCGACACGAGCAGGTAGAGCGAGTTCAGGATCGTGCGGGTGCGGTACTCGGGCGAGAAGATCTTCAGGAACGCGCGGCGCATCGTCCACTTGTGCTCGAGCGCCGCCTGTGCTTTCTCGAAGCGATCGGGCTCGCGGATGCCGCGGCGGAGCAGCGAGATGACGAGCGCCGGCGTCCCGCCGAAGACGAACATCCACCGCCATCCGTAGGGACTGCCGATGATGTAGTTCGCAGCCGCGGCGCTGCAAGGGTGGTTCTACGCCACCCGGGGGGGGCGGCTGCCACC
>JADGOC010000221.1 GCA_017883165.1 Acidobacteriota bacterium | reverse complement strand
GCCTTGGCGTACGCCGCGTCGAAGCGCGCGCGATGCTCCGCCGCCTGACGCGCCGCGCGCTCGTGCTGGCCGAGCAGGTCGAACGCGGCGGCCGAGTCCAGCCGCTCCAGGCTCTCCTTCATGTCCTGCGCGGCGACAACCGAATCGTAGTTCTCCGCGATGATGCGTCCGGACACGGCGCTCATCTGGCTGAGCGTACGGGCGCTCCACGCGCCGAGCACGCCGAGCGCGACGACGAAGCCCAGATAGCCGAGGAGCAGCCTAGTGCGGAGTTTCATGGCCAGTCGTCAACCACCGGTTCGTTTTCGAAAAACAATGATGTGCTGGCGGGGCAATCCCGGAACGAGGCGATCGAACGTGAATCCTTCCGCTTCAACTTCTGTTCTGACGTCCGCGACGCTCATGCGGTGCGTGTCGGCAATTGGAATGCTCGGATCCTCCTTGCGATACTCGACCAAGACCAATTCTCCGTTGGGTTTCAGCGATCGCCTGATGCTTTGAAGCATGTTCTGAGGATGCCACAATTCATGATAGACGTCGACGAGTAGCGCAAGATCAATGGCGTTGTCTGGAAGCCGGGTATCGGTTTCAGTGCCCTGAACGATCTGGACGTTCGACAGGTGCTCCGTTCCTGCTTTGTCCTGAATGATTCGGAGCATCCCCGGCTGGAGATCGTTCGCGTACACCTTTCCGGTCGGACCGACGAGCCGAGCGAGGCGGGTTGTCATATAGCCCGTGCCCGCGCCCACGTCTGCGACAACCATTCCAGGTTGAACCCCGATGAGTTGTAACGCTTGCTCGGGCGCTTCCTCCTGCTCGCGCGTCACGCGTTCGAGCCAGTTCGTGTCGGTCGCAATGCCGGCAATCTGCCGCCCAGTGAGCGGGTGTCTCGGCGGCGCTGGCCTCGTGGTGACAACATGCGTGCCGACATAAAAGGACGCAAGGCCTAGCAGGCACGCCACGACGACGAAGCGAAGTCGTCGTCCGCCCGCTGCGGCGCCATCCTTCATGCGGCCACGTGCCGAATCGAGCGATCGGCGACCACTGTGACTTGCATGTCCCGCGCGAGATTCACAATCCGCTGCACCAATGCCGAGGCGAACCATGAGCGCAGCGCAGTCGGCTTCTCACGCGCGACGATGATCTGAGTGACGCCATGAATCCGCGCGAAGTTCACCATCGTTTCGGCGATGTCTTTTCCTTCGAGGATCCGCGTCTCGATCTGCAGACCGCGGGCGAAGTTGAGGTGACGTTCCAAGCTCTCGCGTTCATTGTCGGTCAGGTCTCGAAAATCTGGCGTCTTGGTCACGTACACGGCGAAGCAGTCGGCCTGAAGGTAGTCGGCCACGCGCCGTCCACGGCGGATCAACGCCGCACTGGATGGATCTGGTCCGATGACCAGCAGTACCCGTTCGCGCGCCTGCGATTCAGCCACCGATGTGCCAGCCGCTGTCGACGGCTCCTCGTCAGGCAGCCGACTCTCGATCGCATAGGCCGCCTGACGCATCGCCAGCTCGCGAAGCGCCACGAGTGTCGACTCCTTGAAGAAGTTCTGCAGAGCCGCCTGGGCCCGTTCTGGCGCGTAGATCACCCCGCGCGCAAGCCTGTTGAGCAACGCGCGGGGTGTGAGATCGACCATCACGACTTCGTCGGCTTGCTTCAGCACCCAGTCGGGGATCGTCTCGCGCACGCGGACGCCGGTGCTCTGCCAGATCTGGTCGTTCAAGCTCTCCAGGTGCTGCACGTTCATCGTCGTCAGGACGTCGATGCCCGCGTCGAGAAGGACGTGAACATCTTCCCAGCGCTTGAGTCTCGGCGATCCCGGCACATTCGTGTGCGGGAACTCGTCGACGACCGCGACCTCAGGGCGACGGCGGAGAACAGCGTCCGTGTCCATCTCCTCGAAACGGGACCCTTTGTACTCAAGAACCTTTCGGGGAACCGCTTCAAGCTCCTCACTCAACGCGATCGTCTCCCTCCGGCCGTGGGGCTCGAAATACCCGATGACGATGTCGACGCCCCGTTGTTTCAGGTCGCGGGCTTCCGCCAACATCTGGTAGGTCTTGCCGACACCCGCGGCGTAGCCCAGAAACACCTTCAGCCTGCCGCGGTTCCGCGCCTCGTTCGGCCTGGTCACTGCGGGAACACCCGAACGTCAATGCCTTCCGCGTCCCGGATCAATCGGTCGAGCGGTGTGCCACCGAGACGGGCGCGCCAGGTACGGCGGAGGTTGTGACCCACGAAGATCTGCGTGATGCCCTGCTTCTGCGCGTACTCGAGAATCGTTTTGATCGGGTCCTTCCCTTCCATGATCTCGACGTGAGCCTCTTGTGCGCGCGCGAGCGTCGCATTGCGCTCGAGTGCCATGCGATCCTCGGGCGTGAGGTTGTCCTGGGTCACGTAGATCGCAAAGAGCTCGCCGTGAAAGCGATCGGCGTTCCGCCGTCCGCTGGCCAGCATCTTGCCGGCGTTTGCTCTCGGCGTCATGCACACGAGAATCCGTTCCTGCGTGCCCCACGACGATTGGAGACCATGCAGCCGAAGATACGCTTCGAGCTGACGGTCGATGACATCGGCCGTGAGCAACAGCGCGCGTTGCCGAAGCTGCGAGAGCTTGTGCGCCCCAATGGCCTCGTCCGCCTCAGGCGGAGCGTCAACGACGACCACTTCATCAGCGCGGTCGATGAAATCCTGCGGCACCGTGTCGGTCTTCGTCTTGCCGAGGATGCCGCGCACGAATTCTTGCTGCTCGGCGATGTACTCGAGATTGATCGATGTGAGAATCGAGATCCCCGTTTCGAGCAACTCCTCGACATCTTCATAGCGCTTCCGGTGCCGGCTCGCGGGAGGGTTGTCGTACGCCAAGCCGTCGATCAGGCAGACTTGCGGGCGACGTGCGATGACCGCAGGCACATCGATGACGGGTACACCCCCAACCTCTCGCGTGGGAACGTTCTCGAGCGTTCGAATCACTTGCGCGACTTCAGGCGTCGAATCGGACTGTGCCGCGGCCACCACGACGTCCTCACCTCGTTCGTGCCGGCGCCGGCCCTCGTCGAACAACTTGAACGATTTTCCAACTCCCGAGGCATAGCCAAGAAAGATCTTCAGCTGTCCGCGATGTTCCGCTCGCTCCACCGCCTCGATCTGCCGGAGCAGCGCCTCCGGGTCGCGGTGAGCAGAGCGACCGTCGGTTTCAACACTCATCGGGGCACGATCCTCGAAGACGATTGTATCTGAAGAGAATCGAGCCACGATCGGCGTTGCGGCCCCAGTTGGCGCCTTTGCTGCGGGTCTTGTGCTGGAAGATAGGCGTGCAGAGATCTTCGTCTAGTGGTTGGCGTGCGCGTCTGCGCAACTCCGATCGCGTGCCGTGTCTCGTCGACGGTTGCGGCTACGAGGTACACACGACGTCTACGACCGGAAGGACAGTTACTTGCGTTGAACGTGTTCGTCCAACGCCAGATTGAGCTGCAGGACGTTCACACTCGGCTCCCCAAGGAGACCGAGAGAGCGCCCCTCGGTGTGCTGCGCAATCAGCCCCTGCACTTGTTCCACCGAGACTCCGCGAGCCTTCGCAACACGGGTCGCCTGCGCCTGGGCGTTGCCTGGACTAATGTGTGGGTCCAGACCCGACGCAGAGGCCGTCACCGCATCGGCCGGGATCGGCGTCTTCGGCATGAACACCAACGGTGCTTTGTCGGCGTTGAATGCCTTGATCAGCTTCACATCATCGAGATTGCCCTGGGCGTCCTTGAACCCGTCCAGAGCGACCGAAGAGTCATAGGGGATGTCGTTGTCGACACAGTAGTGCACGATGCGATCTTTGATGCCGTCGAAATCGACGACCTCGTTTTTCTTGTCGTCGATTTTCGTTGTCCCGTTGATGAGCTTGGCGCTCGTCGGCCCCAGGTTCGATCCCGCACTGGCGGTCGGATCGTAGCCGCTGCCAGCCGCGGACGGCCGCGGGTGAAAGTACTCGGGCTTCGTGAAATTCTGCCCGATCAATCGAGAGCCGACCACTTGTCCCTTCGAGACAATCAAGCTGCCATTCGCCTGATCGCGAAAGACGACTTGAGCAATCCCGGTGATGACGGCCGGATATACCAGACCAGTCAAGACCGTCATCACCAGCATCATCATGAATCCAGGCTTGAGTTCTTTGAACATGTCTCTCTCCTAGGCCAGGTGGAGCAGGCCGAGAATCCGGTCGATCGCCCAGATGCACGGGAAGGGGGCCAGGAAGCCGCCGAGCCCATAGATCAGGAGGTTGCGGCGGAGCATCTGCGCCGCGCTTCGGGGCCGATACCTGACCCCTCGCAGCGCGAGCGGCACCAGGGCGACGATGACCAGGGCGTTGAAGATCACGGCCGAGAGCACGGCGCTTTCGGGTGTCCGGAGGTACATGATATTGAGTTTGTTCAGCGCCGGATACGTCGCCATGAACATCGCCGGAATGATCGCGAAGTACTTGGAGACGTCGTTCATGACCGAGAACGTCGTCAAGGCGCCGCGCGTGATGAGCAGTTGCTTGCCGATGGCGACGACTTCGATCAGCTTCGTCGGATTGCTGTCGAGGTCCACCATGTTGCCGGCCTCGCGGGCCGCGGTCGTTCCCGTGTTCATGGCCAGGCCCACATCGGCCTGTGCGAGCGCCGGCGCGTCGTTGGTGCCGTCGCCCGTCATCGCAATCATGCGCCCGCCCGCCTGCTCCTTCTTGATGTACTCGAGCTTGTCCTTCGGCGTGGCCTGGGCGAGGAAGTCGTCCACGCCGGCTTCAGAGGCGATGGCCGCGGCCGTCAGCGGGTTGTCTCCGGTGACCATCACCGAGCGGATGCCCATCGCCCGGAGCTGGGCGATGCGCTCCTTCATGCCCACCTTGACGATGTCCTTGAGGTGGATGACGCCGAGCAGCTTCGGGCCGTCGGCCACAGCGAGGGGCGTGCCCCCGGTCCGCGAGATCTTGTCGGAGAGTTCCGTGACGTCAGGCGCGATGCGCCCACCCTGTTCCTTGACGAAGGCGAGAATCGCCTCGGTTGCGCCCTTTCTCAGCTGCCTGCCTTCGATATCGACGCCGCTCATCTTCGTGTACGCGGAGAACGGAATGAACTTCGCGTTGTGGGCGCCGACATCCCGACCTCGAAGACCGTACTTCTCTTTCGCGAGGACGACGATGGACCGGCCCTCGGGGGTCTCATCGGCCAGGCTCGAGAGCTGAGCGGCGTCCGCAATCTGGCGTTCGGTGACGCCGGACGCCGCCAGGAACGCGACGGCTTG
>JADGOC010000220.1 GCA_017883165.1 Acidobacteriota bacterium | reverse complement strand
TGCTCGGCATTGGGATGCGGCAGCTCGGCCTTCAGCATCTTCGGCTTCTTCGCCGCGAACGCCATGAAGGCGCTGCGCATCTCGGCCACCTGCTGCGGCCCCATGTCGCCGAGCTGGTCGCGCAGACGCCGGATCGCGCGCGCGTGGAGCTGCGAGACGCGCGACTCGTTCACCCCAATCTCCGAGCCGATCTCCTTCATCGTCACTTCGCCGTAGTAATAGAGCCCGATCACCTTCTGTTCGCGCAGCGGCAGCGACTCGATCGCGAGGCGGACGCGCTCGCGCGTCTCGCGCTTCTCGTACGCGACGTGCGGCGAATCGGGTTCCGACGGCACGAGCGCCGTCGGCAGCGAGCTTTCGTCGAAATGCTCGCCGGTGGCGAGCGGTGATGTCGCTTCAATCGTGTTGATGCGGACGATCGTGCGGGAGAGGCGCTTTTCGTCGGAGCCGACGCGCGCGGCCAGATCGGCCATCGACGGCTCGTGCCCAAGCTCGCGCCGCAGCGCTTCGCGCGCCGCGTCGAGCTCACGCCGCTGCCGTCTGACGCCGCGCGGCCACGCGTTGCGGCGCAGCGCGTCGATCATCGCGCCGCGAACGCGGCGCTCGGCGAATGTCTCGAACTTGATGCCGCGCCCTTCGTCGAACCGGTGCGCCGCGTCGATCAGGCCGATGACCCCGTCCTGCACGAGGTCGCCGATGTCGATCGAATTCGGCATCGACGCCGCCATCCGTCGGGCCAGCGATTCAACGAACGGCAAGCCGCCGACGATGCGACGATTCTGACTGACGGTGGTCGGTTGGACGCGCATCACAGTCTCCCTTGGCTGATGTGCCTGGCGCTTCAGTTCGGTGCACGCTATCGCAATGGCGGTACCAACAGCCGGGCCTGTGTTCCGAGCCGTTGCACATCGCTCACGATTTCAACTGTAAATTGCTGATCTGTAAGGTATTAAATTGTTTCACGAGATGGGACAGTCAAGCGGAGGAATGCCGAAAAAGTGCCTATTTCGTCAATATTTTGACGAAATACAGCTGTAGTCTGTCAATTAGTTGGCGCAGATCTTACAGATTTGGTACGACTAGGTCACTTCGGGGGTTCGGTGGCGGCGTGGCTCCGAATCTCTTTCGCGGTGCCCATGGCGGCGAGGGTGCTCGCGACGACCTGCGACGCGCGCGCGCGATGGATGTCGTCGGTCGCCTTCGCTTCGAGCAACTCCGCGTGCGCGAGGATGATCCCGAGCTGATTGTTCAGGCGATGAAAGAGGAGACGCAGTTCTGGTGTTTCGTCCATCGGTCTCCTCGCCAGGAGTTCGTCGACGCTCAACGGACGGGGCATCAGGCCTGGTTCCGTCCTTCGGCCTGCCACATTCCCTGCATCGCGGGACGTTCGGCCTTCTGCGGATCGCGCCAGAGCGTGTCGGCGAAGATGCGCACCGATCCACCGGCAGTCCGCA
Organism: Acidobacteriota bacterium; assembly: GCA_017883165.1. Taxonomy (GTDB): domain Bacteria; phylum Acidobacteriota; class Vicinamibacteria; order Vicinamibacterales; family CAVVIG01; genus JADGOC01. Next base: position 3,843 of record JADGOC010000220.1, on the reverse strand, counting down.
CGTATTCGATCTTACCGCTCGAGAGCCAGTTGTAGATGGTGCGCCGGCTCACGCCGACCAGCTCGCACGCCTTCATGATCGAAATGGTTTTGCGTTCCACTTGGCAGTTGCCTCCACAAGAGGTTATCGGAGGTTCAGCCCCAACCCCTTAGCCCTCAGCCCTCTAGACAAGCGCCCGCGGCAGTGTCAATATATTGGCGCTCCCGTAAATGGCTGACCTGACGAAACATCTCCTGCTCGTCGAGGACGAGGGGCCGCTGCGCGAGGCCGTCGCCGAGCAGCTCGCCGACCGCGGCTATCACGTCGAACAGGCCGAATCGGGCGAGGCCGCGCTCGCGCGCATCGCCGATTTCGCCTTCGACATCCTCATCACCGACCTCCGCTTGCCGGGCATCGACGGGTCGGCTTTGGTTCAATCGGCCGTCGAGCGCTACCCCGACATCATCGCCATCGTCATCACCGGCTTCGGCACGGTGAAGGACGCCGTCGAAGTGATCCGTCGCGGCGCGTGGGATTTTGTCAGCAAGCCGTTTCAGATCGACGAGCTGCTGCACGTCCTCGATGCGGCGCTCGAGCAGCGTCGTCTGAAGTCGGAGAACGCGTATCTGCGCGCGCAGCTCGACGCGCGGTACCGCTTCGAGGGGATCGTCGGCAAGAGCCGTGCGATGGCGCGCCTCTTTCAACTCCTCGAAACCGTGGCGGCCACGGCCAGCACGATTTTGATCAGCGGCGAAACCGGCACCGGCAAAGAGGTGGTCGCGCGCGCGATCCACCAGAGCAGCCCGCGCAGCATGCACCGCTTCGTCGCGCTCAACTGCAGCGCGATTCCCGAAACGCTCCTCGAAGCCGAGCTCTTCGGCCACGTGCGCGGCGCCTTCACCGGCGCCGTCGGCAACCGGCAGGGGCGCCTCGAACAGGCGCACAAGGGGACGCTCTTCCTCGACGAAGTGGGGACGATGAGCCAGGCGCTGCAGATGAAGCTGCTGCGCGTGCTGCAGGAGCGCGAGTTCGAGCGCGTCGGCGACTCGCACACGATCAAGGTGGATGTGCGCGTCATCGCCGCGACCAACAGCGACCTGGGCAAGCTCGTGGCCGACGGCCAGTTCCGCGAGGATCTGTTCTACCGTCTCAACGTGATTCCGGTGGAGCTGCCGCCGCTGCGCGATCGCAAGGAAGACATTCCGTTGCTCGTACAGCATTTCCTCGAGAAGTTCAACGCCGAGAGCGACCCGCCGCGGCCCCTGGCGGCGATGTTGACGGTGTCGCAGGAAGCGATGCGGCGGCTGATGTCGTATCCGTGGCCCGGCAACGTGCGTCAGCTCGAGAACGCGATCGAGCGTGCGACGGCGTTCACGGTCGGGCGCTCACAGATCGACGCGAACGATCTGCCGCCGGAACTTCAGCACGCCGAGCAGCCCGCGCTCTCGTCGACGGTGTCGCTCCCCGAAGACGGCATGGATCTCGACCGTTTCGTCGCTTCCATCGAACGCGATCTGATCCAGCGGTCGCTCGAGCGCACCGGCGGGAACAAGGGCCAGGCCGCCAAGCTCCTCAATCTGAAGCGGACGACGCTGGTCGAGAAGATCAAGCGTCTCGAGCGGGACTAGAATTAGGAATTAGGGATTAGGAATTAGATCATGCCCCCGCGCTACGCGTTCTGGACGATTCTCATCGACGGGAAGCCGACGGCGTTCCGCGCGCGCGAGAAAGAAGAGCTGCTGCCGACCTTTCAGCAGCTCAAGCGCACGAACAAGGACGTCGTGTTCAAGTGGTTTGCGCGCGGGCGGCTGTGGGAGACGCCGGAAGAATCGCAGGCGGCGCTGCGCGCGCCGAGGGTCGAGCCGGAAAAGCGCGGCGGCGCGTGGCGGCCCGGAGGCGCGCACGCCGATCCGCGCGCGCGGTTCAAGAAGAAGAGCGGCGCGCGATCGCACGACACCAGGCCCCGCGAAGATGCGCCGCGATCGCCGAGCGGCCCGCGTCCGCCGTCGCGGCCCTGGCGGGAGAAGCCGTCTGGTCCGCCGCGAGGCGACCGCCCGTGGAGCAACAAGCCATCTGGTCCGCCGCGAAGCGACCGCCCGTGGAGCAGCAAGCCGCCCGGTGCCGGTCCGCGCGGCGATCGGCCGTGGAGCAGCAAGCCGCCAAGCGGCGCGCCCCCACGCGGAGATCGGCCCTGGAGCAACAAGCCACCGAGCGGCGGTCCGCGTGGCGATCGGCCGTGGAGCAAGAAGCCCCCAAGCGGTGCACCTCCACGCGGCGATCGGCCGTGGAGCAGCAAGCCACCAAGCGGCGGCCCGCGAGCCGATCGGCCGTGGCGCGACAAGAAATCTGGCGGCCCGCCGCCGCGGCCCGAACCTGTTCCCGAGCCGCCGCCGCGGCCCGAGTCGATCAAGACCAAGCCCGATCCGCCAGAGCGTGGATAGCCGCTTGCTGCGCTGAATGGTCGATTATCTACTTTCGGTCGGCGGCTTCTCCGTCCTCTCGCTTCTCGCCATTGTCTGGCTGAGCGTCCGCCCGCGCGCCGCCGCGCCGCGGCGATGGCTCGTGGCGATCGTGATCTTCTACACGGTGGCGAGCATCCGCGTGTTTCCGTGGGTGCTCTCGCGGCCGCTCCTCTTCGGCTTTCACCAGTTTGCCGCAGGCGACGTGCCCGGCGATCGCACCGCGATCGTGTTGCTCGGATCGGGCAGCTTCACCGTGCACGGACACGACGAGCAGATGGGCGTGATCGATCCTGCCGGCGCGGCACGCGTGCTGGAAGCCGTGCACGTCTATCACGTCCTCGGATCGCCGTGGATCATCAGTTCGGGAGGCGCGGCCGGTGGCTTCCAGACCGAGCCTAGTGCCGCGACGATGCGCGTGGCTCTGGTGCAGCTTGGCGTGCCGGCCGATCGCATCGTGCTCGAGTCCGGGTCCGTCAACACCCATGACGAAGCAGTGCTCGTCGCGCCGATGCTGCGGGCGCTGCAGGCGGACGGCGTCGTGCTGGTCACGTCCGACATTCACATGCGCCGCTCGCTCGCGACGTTTCGGTCGGCCGGCATCGCGCCGGTGCCGGCGATTGCGCCGGATCCGTTCAACTCAGAATCGCGCATCCGAGCGTTCATTCCGACGATCGACGGGCTTCGGTTCACGAGCGCTGTTGTGCACGAATACATGGGCCTTGTGTACTATTCCCTTCGCGGCTGGATCCGGTTCTCGCCATGATTTCTCATCTCGTCCTGATGAAGCCTCGGCCGGACCTGACAGCCGCCGAGCGCCAGACCTTAGTCGCCGCGTTCGAGCGAGCGATTCGTGAGATTGCTTCCGTTCGAAACGTCCGCATCGGAACACGTGTGAGGCATGGCGCCGGCTACGAAGCGCGAATGCCGGACGCCGCCGACTACATCGCGATGATCGATTTCGACGATCTCGAGGGCCTTCAGACGTACCTCCGGCATTCCGCGCATGAGGAGCTCGGCGCGCGGTTCCACGAGTCGCTCAGTTCAGCGTTGGTGTATGACTTCGAGGTAGGCGGGATGGAGGTTCTGGCGGGACTAGCGCAGGGCGAGTCGGAGCCGTGAAAGGACCGGCAGCCGCTCGGTCAAGTCGGGCTCGCGGCCATTCCCTGTCGGGCACTGGGGATTCCTCGAGCCGCGCGGTTTCATTACCGCTTAGGCGAGACCGTCCGGGTCTCTGGGGAAACTGGTGCTGTCGGCATGATGGACATGCTGATGTCGTTCGTCACCGCTGCGGCTTTTACGAAGGAAGCGCTCACGATCCTTACTGGCCAGCAGGGCGTGCCCGCCGAGAGCACGCGGGTTCGAAAACTCGCATTAGAGTTGGACGATGGAGGTTGACCGCTGG
>JADGOC010000011.1 GCA_017883165.1 Acidobacteriota bacterium | reverse complement strand
CCGCATCTGCACTGGGCGGTGCGCGCCGGCGATGCGCGCGTCGATCCCCTGTCGGTGCTCGCGCTCCTGGGAAAACAAGAACCACGATGAAGAACTAGATCCGCACCAGCACGCCTGATGCCGGCGCGCCGGTCGCCTGCGCGATTGCCGACGCGTAGAGTCCCACCTGGCGGCGGTACCGCTCTTCCCCGCTTGCGGCGAGCTCGCGATCGGTCTTGTAATCGACCACCGTCCACCGCCCCTCTTCTTCGAATGCGAGATCGACGATGCCCTCTATGAGCTCGACGAGCGTGCCGTCCTGGCGCGTGCATGTCACCGGCGTCTCGCGGCGGCACGCCCCACGCGCGGCAGCCTGACGCGCGCGCGCGAGGAGCTCGTGCGCAAAGACCCGCTCCACAGTACCGGCCGCGGCAACAACTTCCTCCGGCGGCGCCGACAGGATGCGCCCCTGCATGTCGGCGAGATCCTCGATGCGCGATCGATCCGCGTCGAGCGGCGCCGACGCGAGGACGGCGTGCACGAGCTCGCCGAACCGCGCGCCGCCCGGCCGATGCGGACCGCGGACGTCGACGATGGAGACGGTCGCGTCGCTGCGGGTCGCCGGACGCGCGGTCACCTCCTCCTCGAACAACCCACGCTGCGCCGGCGGCTCGCGATCCAGCGGCGCATCGCCGCCTGCTTCGTCCGAGGTCGCCGCCCACTCCGTCGCGGTCCGCACACGAAGCGACGCCATCGAACCTTTACCAATCGCCTCCGCGCGCGACGCCTGCCATTTGCGGTACTCGCGCAGCCCCTCCTCAACGACTTCGTCGGGCACGTCTTTCATGATCAACGCCTCGCGCTTGATGCCGAGCGTCGGCTCGACGCCGAGATGAAAGTGCGGCTCGTGCGGGTCCCACCACACGAGGGAATACGGTTCCCCCTCGGCCGGGGTGAACGTGTGCAGCCCCGGGCAGACGGTCGTCGGCGTTGACGGATCGTTGTCGGGCCTCTTCCAGACCGAATCGGTCTTGAACGGCGGACACCCGGGCGCCGCGCCGGAGGTTCGCCGCCGCTGAGGTTCGGGATAGATCGCGCCGTTCAGCGGCGATGTCCAGCCGCCGTCCCACGCCACATCGCCGACGCCGGGGACGACGAGCAGATCCCGCGCGCGCGTCGCCGCGACGTACGCAATGCGAACGCCCTCGGCTTCGTCGCGCTCGATTTCAGCCGCCTCGTTCGTCGCCAGTTCGATCGGCGTCCAGCGTCCAAGGCGCAGGTAGCAGGCGTGGCGCGCGCGATCGATCGAGCGGTCGGCGCGGTCGTTCCTCAGCTTCGCCGTCATGTCGGCGAGAATCACGACCGGAAACTCCAGGCCCTTCGCCTTGTGCACCGTCATCAGGCGCACGCCGTCGCTGCCCTCTTCGAGAATCGGCGCTTCGGCCGCCTGCCCGCCGTCGGCCTGCGCGTGCAGCTCCTCGACGAAGCCGCGGAACGAGATCCCGCCGTTCATCTCGTACTGCCGGGCGAGCTCGGCGACGTGCAGCACGTTGGCGAGCGCCTGTTCTCCCGCGGTTCTCAGCACGAAGCCGACGTGCGCCCGCGTGGCGTCGAGCAACTGCGTAATCGTGTCGGCGACCGGCCGGACGTTCCTGCCGGCATGAAGGCGTCTCAGCAGCTGCAGCGCCTCGACGATCGGCTGAAGATGCGGCGCGACGCGGTCGAGCCTGCTGAACGGATGCAGCCGCCGGTTCGGCTGCGACAGGCGGTATTCGAGCAGCGCCTCGTCGCCGATCGCGAAGAGCGCGCCGCGCAAGGTCGCAAACACCGACAGTTCGTCGTCCGGCCATTCGATCGCGGAGAGCGCCGCGCGCATCGTTTCGACTTCTTCGCGGCCGTGAAACGACTTGCCGCCGACGAGCAGATGCGGCACGTCGCGCGCCTCGAGCGCCTCGACGTAGGGACGGGTCACGTCGTCGCCGAAATGCAGGAAGCGGCGGAACAGGATGCAGATGTGACGCGGCTCGATCGGCACGCTCATCGGCAGCTCGTCGCGGGTCGTGCGCTCGGTCACCGTCCACTTCGACTCGTTGACGAGCCACTGGACGAACGCGCCGACGGCGTCGGGCAGCGATTTTTCGATCGCGTAGCCGGCCACGCGGCGCAGTCCGTAGGGCTCGGGCACCGGCAAGACGACGACGGACGGCTGCTCCGGGTGGTCGGGCCGATACGGCGCCAGCTCGCGGTAGTGGGCCTGCAAGGTCGCGCGGTCGCCGGTCATGAGCGGCGCAAACGCCGCGTTCACCGTGCGCTGAATCGCCGGCGTCGCGCGGAAGCTCGCGTGCAGGAAGGCGCGCTTCGCGCCCCGCGCTTCGAGCAGATCGCAGACTTCCTGATACGTCTCGACGTCCGCGCGGCGGAACCGGTAGATCGCCTGCTTCGGATCGCCGACGATGAACAGCTTGCCCGGCGCGGGCGTGAGGCGCCGCCAGTTGCGCTCGGCCGGGTCGGCGGCGGCCAGGAGCAGCAGGATCTCCGCCTGCAGCGGATCGGTGTCCTGAAACTCGTCGACGAAGATGCACTTGAAGCGCGATTGAAAGACGCCTCGGACGCGCTCGTGCGTGACGAGCAGATCGCGCGCGCGGAGGAGCAGATCCACGAAGTCGAGCGCACCGGCGCGCTGCTTGAGCCGCTCGTATTCGGACACGACGGTGCGCAGCTCGTCACGGAGCAATGCCGCGAGATCGCAGTCGGCCGCGTACTGGAACCGATCGAGCGCCGCCATCGTCGCGTCGTACGCGGCCCAGACCGTGTCGCGCGGCACGTCGGGGCCATACCCGAGCTCGCGCCCGCGGCGGGCGCGCCGCAGATCTCTGTGCTGCGCGAGATCGATGACGCGCGCCTCCCAGCCGTCGGGATCCGCGGCGCCCGGCAGATGGACGCGCTCGGCCGTCAACACGTCGTGGCTCAGCTCGCGCACGGGGACCGTGTCGAGATAGAGCGGGTCGCGTGTGGACGTCGCCGTCTCGGTGAGCGCGGCGAGCTCGTGCAGGTGCGCGAGCGTCTGGCCGAGCGCGGCGTCGCGGTCGAAGGGCTCCCGGCGCCAGGCGCCGTCGAAGTCGCGCCACTCAGCCAGCTCGCGTGCCGCTCGGCGGAGCCGCTCGATCGGACCGTCCGCACGGTCGCGGCCGTCGCGCGACCAGGCGCTCCGGCGAAGCGCGCGGCGCACCCCTTCGGGCGGATCCTCGAGCTGCTCCTGCAGCCAGCCGCGGAAGGCTTCGTTGAACAGACGCTCCGCCCGCGGCTCGGTCAGCACGTCGAACACGGGATCGATCCGCGCTTCGACGGGACGCTCGCGCAGGAGATCGGCGCAGAAGCCGTGAATCGTGCTCACGTGCGCCTCCTCGAGCCGCTGAATCGCATCGCTGAGATTCGCCTGCACGTCGCGATCGCCGGAACGCTGCCGCAGACCTTCGAGCTCCATGCGCAGCCGCAGCTTCAGCTCGCCCGCCGCCTTTTCCGTGAACGTGACCGCGACGATCTGCTCGATGCGCGCCCGCCCGCTCGCCAGCACGTTGAGCATGCGTGACACGAGCTCGGTCGTCTTGCCCGTGCCGGCCGCGGCTTCGACGATCACGGTCTCGTCGAGGCCTTCGCGGATGAGGAGACGATCGGCGTGATCGCTCAGCGGAATGCTCACGGCTTCCTCCGCAGCGCGATCAGATCCGCGAGCGGATCCGGCGACTTGAACCGGCCGATGCGGCGCTCGGCCGTCGGCCCGCAGACCGGACGAAAGTCGCACCACGTGCAGGCCCGCTCGGCGGGCGCCGGCGCGAGGAAGCCGGTCTCGATCGCGCGATCGATGATCTCGAGCACTTCGACGCCGGCGCGCCGCGCCTGCGGCGTCAGCGGAATGCGCACGTCCCGATAGCCGCCGTCAATCGTCGCGTAGTAAAGACGGCCCTCGACGGCTGGACGCTCCAGCGCCGTCTCGAGCGCCAGCGCGTAGAGCACCGGCTGCAGCACCGCGCCGCCGCCGACGACCATGTGATCCTTGCCGCGATACTTGCCCGTCTTGTGATCGGTGACGCGCAGCTCGCCGGTCGCCCGCCGCTCCTCGACGAGGTCGATCGAACCGTGCAACGGGAACCGGCCGTCGATCGACACCGGCTCGGGCCGGCTGTTCGGATCGCGGCCGGCATCGCGGAGCCCGAAGCTCCATTCGAACCAGATCGGCACCCACTCTCCGTCCGCGCGCGCGATCTCGTCGACCCACAAACGCAAGTCGCGCCGGATCGACCCGATCTCGTCGTGCCACACGCGATCGATCGCCGGCGCCAGCAGCTCGTACTGGTCGTCCGCCACACGCCGCACCGCAGCGTCCAGCACGTCGAGCGCGTGATCCCTGTTGGCGCTCGTGACCGGCAGATCGCCTTGTTCTTTCAACTGCCGATAGAACGCCGCCTGCACGGCGTGAAAGAGGCTCCCGCGCGTCAGCGGATCCATGCGCTGCAGCGGCTCGAGATCGTCCGCCGGACGCAGCCGGTAGATCGCACCGAGCAGGAACTGGTACGGGCACGACGAATATTTCTGCAGCGCCGAAAGCGAATAGGCGCGGGCGGTGAGGCGATAGGCCGCGAGCACGGCACGCGTGCCGTCGGTGACGCGGGTCAGACCGTCCCAGTGCGACCACGCGCGCTTGCCGCGCATGAAGCGTTCGCTCACCGACCGCTTCAGCGAGTCGTTCAACTGCAAGATGTACTGCGCGCGGCCGCGCGCCAGGTGATCAGGCTCGCCCACCAGGCGCCGCAGCGTCGCGAGATCGTGCTCGAGCGCGTCGATCGCCTCGTCGCGATCGGCCGGCGCCGGCCACGCGAGCGTCGCCTGTGAGGTCCGCGCCGCGGCGTGCTGCAACTCGTCGGCGCTCGGGACGCGCCCCGTCATCGCGCGCCACACTTCAAGCGCATACAACGATGGCACGCGCGGGCGCCCTTCGCCGATTTCGACGGTCGGAAACGACACGAACAACCGCTCTTCGGCCGAGCCGACCGCGAGACGCAGCTGCAGCTTCTCCATCTCCGCGCGATCGGTCTGCGTCGTCAGCGACGCGTCGAGCACGCGGCGGGCATCGTCGAGCAGCAGCGGATCCTCGCGCGGCTTCTGCGGAAACATCCGTTCGGCCAGCGCGGGCACGAACACGGCCGCAAAGCTGCGCCCGCGCAGCTGCGACGGGCTTGCGACGAACACGCGCCCGTAGCGCCGCGTCGGCGGCTCCGCTTCGACGCTCGACAGCCGATCGGCGAGCACCTGCGCGGCCTCCTCGATGGCCACCGGACCGACCTCGCCCATCGGGCGCAGATCCGCCAGCACGCGCAGCACGTGATCTGGATATCGCAAGACACGCGGCGCGAGCTGCTCGAGGTGCGCGATCCATGCCGCCCATGTGGCCTGGGCCGGCCAGGCCGCGAGCGTGCGGATGATCGGCAACGCAAACGCGCCGAGCTCGGCGATGTCGCCGATCTTCTGCGCGAGCTGATCGATCCGCGGCGAGTCCGGCTCGGTGCGCGTCAGCTCTCGCCGCTGCAGCTCACATTCGTTGACCAGCCCATTCAGCCGCCGCGTCCAGCGGTCGCTTCCCGACACGACCTTTGACTCGGCGAGCAGGCGTTCCCATTTCCAGGGCGATCGAAACGCGCGCTGGCGCGGGTGATCGCTCTCGCTGGTCTGCAGTTCGTCATCGGCTCCGGGGGCGCCGGAACCCTCCGCCGGCCGCGCGTTCTCGGCCAGGAACCCGAACACCTCGTCGGTCGAGGACGGATGCGCGTCGGCTGACGCCGGCGCCGCGGCCGGATCGGGCACCTGGCCCAGCGACAAATACTCCGCGAAACGGCGCGCCGAAAGATTGTCCGTCGCGCACGCAAGCAGCGCGAGGAATGCGCGCCCGGCAGGATGCGGGCGTCTCGTGCCGCGATCGAAGTAGGCCGGCACGCCGGCCCGCCCAAGCGCGTGCTCGAGCAGCCCCGCATAATGCTGCGGCGAGCGAACGACGATGGCGATGCGATCGAAGGGGACGCCGCGTCTGGCTTCGCGCAGCACGCGCCTCGCGATTTCGACCGCTTCCCGGCCTTCACCGGGCGCCGAAAACAGTTCCACCGCGTCGAGGGCGTCCGCGGGCGGCGGTGCGGTCGCGGCGAACAGATACTGCCGGATGCGCGCCAGCCCCGTGGCCTCCTCGGGATCAATCGAGTCGATCGATCCGAACGTCGCAAGCGCCTCGCGCGTGGCGCGATCGCCTTTCGGCACGGTCGCGAATGCCTCGGGCGCTCGCGCCACCAGCGCGGCGACGAAGGCGCGCTCGGTGATGTTCATCACGGGCACGTCGAGCAGGAGCAGGCGGCAGCCGGCGTACGGGCCGCCCTCCGCCGCCGCGCGCGTCGCCGTACGGAGGAACCGCGCGCGATCGACGGCGGACGCCGCCTCGAACTGCTCGTCGAACCGCTCGAGTAGATTCGCGACGTCAGGTCCGCCGTCAGCCGACTGGCGCAGCGCAGCGGCGGGCACGTTCGCCAGCGCCAATTCTTCGAGCGTCCTCGCGAGTGCCCGCGGAAAGCCGGGCGTCGTCGCGACTGGCTCGAAGTAGGCCAGCGAGCGGTCGTCGGTGGCTTCGAAGAGCGCGCGGGCCGCGACCGCCTGGACACCGAGCGCCGTCGTCGGCGAGAGGCGCTCCGACGCGAGCGCGGCGGCGGCAAAGCGTGCGGCAAGCTGGGTGAGGCTGAAGCGGTAGAGGCCGAACGTCGCGCCGCGGGCGCGGGCCACGTCGCGCGCGAAATCGTCCGCCGCGCCGCGCGACGCGCCGACGATCAGAACTTCGCCGTCACGGGGAAGGCGATCGAGGAAGGCACGCGCGGCCGCGAGACGGCTCGCGGCGGACGCGGATTCGATGACGGTCACGTGCGGCTCCTGCTCCCCGGACGCCGTGCCGGGCACATCGGGCGACGCGGCGCCACGCCGCGTTGAAGCCTATTCTGCCCTCAACGTGATCGCCGGATCAACCCGCGCCGCGCGCCACGCGGGGACCCAGCAGGCGGCCGCCGACACGCCCGCCAGCAGCGCAATCACGCCCAGATACGTGACCGGGTCGAGGCGCGACACGCCGAACAGCATCGCCACGATGGCCTGGCTCGCGACGGCCGCCCCGGCCAGTCCGATCGCGACGCCGAGCCCGGTGAGCCTCATCCCCTCGCGCACGACCAGGGCGACGATGTCCGCGCGCGATGCGCCCAGCGCCGCGCGGACTCCGATCTCGCGGGTGCGCTCGGCCACGCTGCCGGCGAGCACGCCGTAAATGCCGGCGGCCGCCAGCACCAGCGCCGCGATTGCGAACGCCTCGAAAAGAATCAGCGCGAAGCGCCGCTCCGCCGCCGACGCGGTGACGAGATCGTCCATCGTCGCGACGCGCACGACCGGTTGATCCTTGTCGGCGGACCAGATCGCCTGCCGCACGGCGGGCGCGAGCGCGGCCGCGTCGCGGCGCGCGCGGACCACGAGCGTCATCACGGTGTCCGCAAAGTGCCATTGCGTCGTGGTGATGTACACAGCATCCGACTCGGTCATCGCCAGCGACATCTGTTTCACATCGCCCACGACGCCGACGATGGTGAACGGGGGCGCGTTGGCGAACCCGCCGACGTGCAACCGCTGACCAATCGGATCGCCCCCGTGGAACCTGCTGTTCGCCAACGACTCACTGATCAGCGCGACCGGCGGTGCACCCGCGTTGTCGCGCTCGTCGAGTAGCCGGCCGCGGCGCACTGGAATGCGCATCGTCTCGATGTACCCGGGGCTCACGGCATAACGAAACACGCCGTACGTCTCTGCGGGCAGCGCCCCACTCGCCTCGAAGCGCGCGCCGTACTCGTCGCGGTCGCCGCTGAGCGCCATCTGGCTGGTAGTGCCGGCAGCCATCACGCCGGGGACGCGCCTGACCGCCTCGAGGGCCTGCTCGAAAAACCGATACCTAGCGCTGTCTTCGTCGTAGCGATGACCGGATTCCTGGACCTGCATGGTCAGCAGGTGGGACGAGTCGAAGCCCATGGGGACCGAGAACAGGCGATCGAGGCTCCGCAGCAACAGCCCCGAGCTGACGAGGAGGATGAGCGCGAGCGCCACCTCCGCGACCACGAGTGCGCTGCGTGTGCGTCGGTGTCCGCCGGCGGTGCGCTGCGAGGCGTGCTGGAGGTGATGCTGCGGATCGTCGTGCGACGCCTGCAGCGCCGGAATCACGCCGAAAGCCAGGCCGATGAGCGTGGTGATGCCCAGACCGAAGACGAACACGGTGGCATCGATGCGGATGGCGCCGACGCGCGGCAGCCCGGGCGGGCTGAGCGCGACCAGCGTGTGCACGCCTGACATCGCGACGGCGATGCCGACCACGCCGCCCATCGCGGCCAGGAGCAGACTCTCGGTGAGGAGCTGTCTGACAAGACGGCCGCGTCCGGCGCCGAGCGCCGCGCGCAGCGCGAACTCGCCGCGCCGCTGGACACCGCGGGCCAGAAGCAAGTTCGTCACGTTCACGCACGCGATGACGAGCACCAGCGTCACGGCGCCGAGGATGGCGACCAGCGGCGATCTCACGCCGCGCGTGAGCTCATCCTGCAGCGACGTAACCGTGAAGCGCGTGTTGGGGTCGTACGTTTCCGGATGCCGCTCGTTCAACACGGCACGGCCGAGCCCGTCGATCTCGCGGGTCGCCTGCTCGAGGCTGACACCGGGCCGGAGCCGGCCGATCGTCCGCAGATGATGGCCCCATTCCTTTCCCTGCGCCGGAAGGGACGGGTCGTACTGCAAGGGCGCCCACAGCGAAGCTGATGGAGCCAGCACATTTTCGAAACCGCGCGGCATCACGCCGATGACCGTGTAGGGATTGCCCTCGAGCGTCATCTCGCGCCCCAGGATCGTCGGATCCGCGTCGAAGCGCCTCCGCCAGAGCGCGTCGCTGAGGACGACGACGTTCGGTCCGTGAAAGCGATCGTCGGACGGCAGAAAGTCCCGGCCGGCGATCGGCGACACGCCGAGGATCTGGAAGTAGCCTGCGCTGACGCGCTGTCCGTCGAATCGTTCCGGCTGCTCCATTCCCGTGGCGGTCGGCTGCCACGGCTTGAACACCGCAATCGCATCGAACGAGCGGTTCCGTTCCGCGAGCTCGCGATACATGCCGAACGTGCCGCCGCTCCGGCCGCCGTCGTTGCGCAGCTCCAGGATCGTTGCGACGCGGCTGGCGTGCGGGTACGGCAGCGGTGCGAATAGAATCGGGTTCACCGCGCTGAAGATGGCCGTCGTGCCGCCGATGCCGATCGCTAGCGTCAGGATCGTCATTGCCGTGAAGCCGGGCGCGGCGCGGAGCCGGCGCGCGCCGTAGCGTAGATCCGCCAGCGCCGTGCCGACGACGTTTTCCCATCCGTAGGACCGCACGTCCTCGCTGACGATGGCCATGGTGCCGAGCTCCAGTCGCGCGGCGCGGCGCGCCTCGTCGGGAGGGAGGCCGCGCGCGACCAACTCGGCTGTGGCCTGTTCGAAGTAGTCGCGCACTTCGTCGTCGACCTCCTGGTCGGCGGCTGTTCGATGGGTCAGCACCCGAAGGCCGTGCGTGAGCTGGCGCCAGATGGACATGACGCTAGGTCTCGGCTTTCAACAGCCGCGCGACCGCCGAGACGCGCCGGGTCCAGTGCGCAGCCTCGACCTCGAACTGTTTCCGGCCGGCGCGCGTCAGTGAGTAGTACTTCGCGCGGCGGGAGTTGTCCGTCCGGCGCCACTCGGCGTCGAGCCATCCGGCGCGCTCCAGCCGCTGAAACGCGGTGAGGAGCGATCCGGGGTTGACCTTGAAAACACCGCGGGAAATCTGCTCGATACGGCGCGCGATGCCGAAGCCGTGCATCGGCTCGAGGCTGAGCGTCTTGAGGATGAGCAGATCGAGGGTGCCCTGAATGACATCGGTGCTCGGTTCGTCCATGGAGGCTCCTCCGCGGGGTACCGGCCGATGATAGTCCAGGCTACATCTTGCTTGTCAAGATGTGGAGATCAACACCAACGTCTAGCGGATGCGCCAGCCGTTCACCGGGCCTCCGTGGAAGAAGGCGGCGGGCGTCATGACGCCGTCCTTCTTGAACACCTGGCCGTCCTTCATCACGAACTGGACGTTCTTCAGCGCGTCGATATCCTGCAGCGGATCGCCGGACACCGCGATGAGATCGGCGAAGAAGCCCGCCTTGATGGGGCCGCGCGTCTTGTCGAGATCGGTGACCTTGTAGCCGTTGGTCGTCATCGCGCGCAGAATTTCGGCCGGCGGGATGCCCGCGTCCTTCCACGTCTTCAGGAACTCCATGCAGACTTCGCCGCGCGTCTTGCCCTGCACGAAATAGTCGGCGTCGGTCGAAAACGTCAGGAGGACCTTGTTGTCGTAGGCGTTTTTCAGGCCGGCGACGGTGCGCTGGTAGGCCTGCGGCGTCACGGGATGGCCCGCGAGCGTGTCGGGCGTGTCGGTGCCGGCGCGCCAGATGCCCTTCTGCGCCATGAGCTTGTGTAGATCGTCGGTCAGCGCGTTGCCGTGCTCGATGGACCAGATGCCCGCATCGATCGCGTTCTTCGCGCCGTTCGCCGTCTGCACGTGCCCGGCGACCTTCAGCCCCGCTTTCGCCGCCTCGCGAATCACGAGCCGGATCTCGTCGGCCGTGTAGCCGTACGGCTTGCAGTCGACGCAAATCTTGATCACCTTGGCGCCAAAGAGAATGTTCTGGCGCACCGCCTTCACGATCTCGTCCGGCGTGTCGGCGTCCAGATACTCGGGATAGACGATGCTGTGATCCTTCGCCATTTCCGGCGTCGGGTAGAACTGCCCGCCCATGCCGCCGATGATGAGCCCGGAATTGATGATCGTCGGCCCGGGAATCCACCCCTGCTCGATGCCCTGCCGCAGCGCCGTGTCCGCATAGTTCCCGTTGTTGCCGAGATCGCGAACGATCGTGAAACCGGCGTCGAGCATCTGGATGCCGTTCGACACCGCCTGAATCGCGCGCAGCGCGGTCGAGTCCATCACGTAGGTGAGGTAGTAGAAGTTATTCTCGGGATCCGGTTTGTACGTGAGCGCGAGATGGTTGTGCGCGTCGACGAGACCGGGCAGAACAGTCATCTTCGACAGATCGATAATCGTCGCGCCCGGCGGAATCGCCACGTTCGCGCCGACTTCTTTGATCTTATTGCCTTCGACGAGAATAACCTGATTGGTCGCCACCCGGCCCGTGTCCGGATCGATGAGGCGGCCGGCGCGAATCGCCGTCACCGCGATCGGCGTTTGCGCGGCGAGGGTGGCCGAGGCGAGCAGGATGGAGACGAAGACGCAGACGTCAGAGAGGATTGAGCGTGGCATGGGCGCATTCTAGGCCCCCGCCCTCGCCGGTGTAAACTCGGCCGATGACCGTTACGCGCGGAGGGAGCGGCGTGTCCACCCATGCCCGCGCGCTCGACGCCGGCGCGACCGCCGAAGGTCGGCGCCTCGAGGAGTCGCGCCAGCGCGCGAAGTACTGGAAGCGATGGGGTCCCTATCTCGCCGAACGCGCGTGGGGCACGGTCCGCGAAGACTACAGCGCGAACGGCGACGCTTGGCGGTACTTCCCGCACGATCAGGCGCGATCGCGCGCGTACCGCTGGAACGACGACGGCCTCGCCGGCATCTGCGACGGCCATCAAATCATCTGCTTCGCGATCGCCCTGTGGAACGGTCACGATCAGATTCTCAAAGAGCGGCTCTTCGGCCTCGACGGCGACGAAGGCAACCACGGCGAAGACGTCAAGGAGTGCTACTTCTACCTCGACAACACGCCGACCCACAGCTACATGAAATGCCTCTATAAGTACCCGCAGCAGGCATTTCCGTACGCGGCGCTCGTCGAGGAGAACGCGCGGCGCAACCGCTCGCAGCCAGAATACGAGCTGATGGACACTGGCGTCTTCGACGAAAACCGCTATTTCGACGTGCAGGTCGAATACGCCAAGGCCGACGTTGAAGACATGCTGATCCGCATCACCGTGACCAACCGCGGACCCGAGGCGGCGCGGATCGACCTGCTGCCCACGATCTGGTTTCGCAACACGTGGACGTGGATGCCGAACGCCGCCAAGCCGCGGCTCGCCCGGGCCGAGGGCGGTGCCGTCGCGGTCGCGCTCGAGGACAGCGCATACGGGCGCCGCTGGTTGTACTGCGACGGCGCGCCGGCGCTCCTCTTCACCGAAAACGAGACGAACTGCGAGCGGTGCTTCGGCACCCCGAGCGCGGGCCCCTACGTCAAGGACGCCTTTCACCGCTTCGTGATCGACGGCGACAAGGCGGCCGTGAATCCGGCGATGCAGGGCACGAAGGCCGCGGCGCGTTACACCATCGATCTGGCCGCGGGCGGCAGCGCGGAGCTGCGGCTGCGGTTCACGAATCAGGCGCCGTCACCCGCGCCAGCGGCGCCGCGATTCGACGACAGTTTCTCGGCCATCTTCGACGCGCGGATGCGCGAGGCCGACGAGTTCTACGCGCAGGTCATTCCCGCGACGCAGTCGGCCGACGCGCGCGCGGTCGCGCGCCAGGCGTTCGCGGGGCTGCTCTGGTCGAAGCAGTTCTATCACTACATCGTCAAGGAGTGGCTGGACGGCGATCCGGCGCAGTCGCCGCCGCCGCCCGAGCGGCTGACCGGCCGCAACGCCGACTGGACGCACATCTACAACGCGGACGTGCTCGCGGTGCCCGACACGTGGGAATACCCCTGGTACGCGGCGTGGGATCTCGCGTTTCACGCGGTCGCGCTTGCCGTGGTCGACGCCGATTTCGCGAAAGATCAGCTCGTGCTGCTTCTGCGCGAATGGTACATGCGCCCGAACGGCCAGCTGCCGGCGTACGAATGGTTGTTCGACAACGTGAACCCTCCCGTTCACGCGTGGGCGGCGCTGCGTGTCTACAAGATTGAACAGAAACGCACCGGCGCTGGCGATCGCGTGTTCCTCGAGCGTGTGTTTCACAAACTGCTGCTGAATTTCACCTGGTGGGTCAACCGCGAGGACGCCGAGGGACACAACGTGTTCGAAGGCGGCTTCCTCGGGCTCGATAACATCGGCGTCTTCGATCGCAATAAACCGCTGCCGACCGGCGGCCACCTCGAACAATCGGACACGACGGGCTGGATGGCGACGTACTCGCTGAACATGCTCGCGATCGCGATGGAACTCGCGCGCCAGAATCCGGCGTATGAAGACGTCGCGAGCAAGTTCTGGGAGCACTTCCTCTACATCGCTCACGCGATGAGCGGCGGACCGGCCGAAGGGAAGGACGAGGGACACGATCTGTGGGACAACGAGGACGGGTTCTTCTATGACGTCATCGCGTTTCCGGACGGCCGCCACGTCCCGCTGAAGCTGCGTTCGATGGTCGGCCTGCTGCCGCTGCTCGCCGTCGAGACGCTCGATTCGTCGGTGATGAAGAAGCTGCCTGGATTCTCCCGGCGTCTCGAGTGGTTCGTCGAGCACCGGCCCGACATGACCGCCAACGTCGCGTGCATGCAGACGCCAGGCACGAGCGGCCGCCGGCTGCTCGCGGTGGCCGACCGCACGCGGCTCGAACGCGTGCTGAAGATCATGCTCGACGAACGCGAGTTCCTCTCGCCGTACGGCATCCGATCGCTGTCCCGCATCCACGCCGAGCACCCGTATGTCCTCGAGGTGGACGGCGTCGAATATCGCGTGGCGTACGAGCCGGCCGAGTCGAGAACGGCGATCTTCGGCGGCAATTCGAACTGGCGGGGGCCGATCTGGTTTCCGGTCAACTATCTCATCATCGAAGCGCTGCAGCGCTTCCATCATTACTACGGCAACGATTTCAAAGTGGAGTGCCCGACCGGCTCAGGGCGTATGCTCACGCTCTGGGAAGTGGCGGCGGAGATCTCGCGGCGTCTCACCCGGATCTTCCTCAAGGGCGCCGATGGTGCGCGGCCTGTCCACGGCACGCTCGCGCGCTATCAGCACGACCCCGCCTGGCGCGATTGCATCCTCTTCTACGAGTGCTTTAACGGCGACACGGGCGAGGGCGTCGGCGCCAGCCATCAGACAGGCTGGACGGCACTCGTCGCGAAGCTGCTGCAGCAAACCGCGCCGCTATAGCTCGAGCTGAGTGCCGATCTCGATGCTCATCGCGGCACCGCGGCGCGTCCGGTGAGCTCCTGGACGATCGCGCGATCGGAAGGATCGAGGCCGAGCAGCCGCCATGTGCCGACGTACGCCGCAAGAAACGCCGCCACCGCGGCGAGCTGGCCGGGGATGCCCGGCACCGCCATCCGACAGCCCAGTCCGGGCAGCACGGCCGCGGCGGCGGCGATGATCGGCCGCGTCAGCTCGCGTGCCTGGCTCGGCCATCCGAACAGGTAGCGGAGCTCGAGGTGGCGAAGGCACCCTTGCATCAGATACGGCAGCAGGATGCCCAGAGCCGCGCCCGTGATGCCGTAGTGCGGGATGAGCCAGAGATTGGCGGCGACCGCCACGACGGACGTGACCGCCGAGTTGAACAGATTCAGGCGCGGCCGCCGCACCATGATGACGACCTCGCCGAGGCTCACAAACGCGTTGGTTGCGCACGCCACGGCGACAATGCCGAGCCACAGGCCGCCGTCCCGGAAGCCCGGCCCGTAGATCGCCAGCAGCGCCCCACCGCCGAGCGTCATCACGGCCACGAGCGGAAAGAGAATCGCGAGCGTCCAGCGCGCGAGGTGGCCGTAGGTCGCCGCCGCGCGCTCGTCCTCGCGGCCCGCGGCCATCGCGGCGACGACCGGAACGAAGATCGGGTTGAAGAGCTGGCTCACCTTGCGCAGGCCGCTCGCCACGTCCACGGCTGCCGCGTACACGCCGACGGTCGCGAGCGTCACACCCGGCGCTTTGCCGATGAAGAAACCGAGCATCACCACGTCGAGGCTGAGGATGAGCGTGTTGAGCAGATCGTAGCCTGCAATCGGCGCCGCATAGGTCACCAGCTTGCGCGTGACAGCCGCAGTGTCCGCCTGCCTGCCCCGAGCCTCGGCGAGGGGTAGGCGGACACGACCTCCTTCTCCAAACAACGACGCCGCCAGCGCGACCGCAACCACACCGCCCGCGAGCGTCCCGGCGATGGCCGCGATTTCCGGCGCCGACGCGCGGGCGCCAAGTGCCATCGCCACGAGAAACGCCGCCGTCGTCCCCACGGTTTCGGTGAAGCCGCGCGAGTACACGTCATGGCGCATGACCTTCATGCCGCGCGACGCCGCCGTGCCGACTTTATAGAGCGCGAGCCCCGGCATCGCCCACAACACCAGCGTCAGCGCGGCGACCACTTCAGGGGGCTGGCCGAGACGCTGCCCGAACGCGTGCGCCGCGACGACCGACGCCGCCGCCACGATCACGCTGAGCGACACGGACACGCCAAGCGCGATGCGAAAGAGCGTGCGGCTGTGATGCCGATCGCCCTCGGCCTCCGACCGCGCGATGAACGTGGTGACGCTGTTGTCGAGCCCGAAGACGCCGACCTTGCTGAGCAGATCAGTGGCCGCCCACGCGATGGTGAAGATGCCGAGCGTGGCGCGCCCGAGCAGGCGCGCGACGAGGAAGGTGAAAACGCCCCGAAAGTTCGAGGCGAGCATCGCCAGCGTGTTGATGGCGGCGCCGCGCGCGAGCTCGGCGCCGTCTTCGACCGACGCCGCCCGGCTCACGGACGGGGTGCCCCGCCCGTCGCGCCGGCCGACTGTGGAGCGAGCAGACGCTCGGCCGCCGCGCGATCCGCGGGCGTGTCGACGTCCATCCAGCGCACGCCGCGCAGTTCGCCCGCGGCGAGCGCGCGGCGCTCCGCCAGCGTCCGCATCGCGGCAGACACGGTGCGCGGCTCTGACGGGGGCACGTGCTTGAGCGCCTCGAACACCGCCGGCGTCAGCAGGAAGCATCCGGCATCGATGGCATCCCACGGATCGATCGCCTTGCCGATCGCCGTCACGCGGTCGCCCGCCAGCCGGACCTTCGTCGCGTCGGACAGATCGAGATCGACCGGTGCGCGATCGACGAGCACGCGGCCGGCGGTGCGATCGTCGAGCGGCGGCGACGACAGCTGCCGGAGAACCGGCTCGGCAAACAGGTGATCGACCATCTGCAGAAAAAATCGGTCGCGTGCGCACGGTTCCGCGACGAGCAGCGAGTGCCCGTTCGGCGTGGTCGGATCGGGATTTTCGACAAACCGCACCGCGATGCGCTCGGTCGTCGCGATCAGGGCTTCGATCGCGGCGCGGACACGGGCGCCTTCGTGGCCGATGACGATGATCGCTTCGTCGCAGCCACTGGCGGCCGCGTGAGCGAGCGCGTGCGCAATGAGCGGCACGCCCGCGACGGTGATGAGCGGCTTGGGCACACTGGCGTCGGATCCGGCGAGGCGGACGCCGCGGCCGGCGGCGAGAATCACCGTTTGGGTGACGCGGTCGGCGGCGCGATCCATGCGAGCCATCTTAGCCGAATGCCCGCCGGTAGACCTCCAGGGTCTCGCGCGCGCACCGGTCCCACGAGAACGCGCGGGCGCGAACGAGGCCCTCTCCGGCGAGCGATCGGCGACGCTCGGCCGACGCGATGAGATCGCCGACGGCAGCGCCCAGACGCGGCACGTCGCCGGCCGCCACCAGCATCGCGGCGCCGCCGGCGACTTCGCGGAGCGGCGCGATGTCGCTGGCAATCACCGGACAGCCGCACGCCATCGCTTCGACCACCGGCAACCCGAAGCCTTCATACAGCGAGGGCTGAATCAGCGCGCCCGCCGCCTGCATCAGCGCCACCACATCGTCTTGTCCGACACTCGGGAGCCAGACGATGCGATCGTCGACGTGCAAGCGGCGCGCGAGCCGCGCGAGGCGCGCGCTCGCGCCCTGCCGTTGCAGCAGGACGAGGCGCCAGGGGCGCGGCGCGCCGACCGCGAACGCGGCCACCGCGTCGGCGTGGCGTTTCGCGGCGGAGTTCTGGCCGACGACGAGGAGAAAGGGCGCGTCGGAGCCGGTGAGCGCGGCGGCGCGCGCCCGTGAGGCGTCACGATCGGCCGGAGGGCGGAACGCCTCATCGGGCGCGAGCCAGATGACGTGCAGCCGCGAGGCGGCGTCGGGCGCCACCGCGCGGACCCGATCGGCCGTCGCGGCCGATGTCACGATCAGCCGCGTCGCGTGACGGAGCGCGCGCCACACCGCGTGCCGGTAATAGCCGCTCTTGACGATCCGTTCGACGCCCTGAAGATGCAGGTCCGGACGATCGATCTCCATCACGTCCTGCATGGTGACGATCGTCGCGCACGGCAATCCGCGCGGCAGAATGTTGTGGGGCGCATGAAAGACGTCGACATCGTCGAATCGCGCGTAGCGGGTGGGCCAGAGCAACGTCAGCGGTGAGTTGGGGCCGGGACCGATGATCACGTCCTCGGTGTTCGGCGCATCCGAGAGCGGACGCGGCGCGAGAGGATGCGTCCAGAACCGAACGTGATCGGCGGGAGCCTCTCGCGGCACGCGATCGACGATCGCCCGCACGTAAGCGCCGATCCCGCTCGGTTTCTCGCGAATGTACCGGGCATCGATCGCCACCCGCATGGTCACGTGCACGATGCCACTATGCAGGTAGCAACGCAAGTGCTGTTCATGCTACATTTTGGGGCCTGGTTCAAGCATCACAGACTGCCGGCCTCCCCGATCGGTTCGAGCAGGACACCTTCGAGATTCTCAAGCGCATCAGCCGGCGTCCGATCGAGCCGAAGCTCGACAGCGAACTGCTGGCGGATCTGGGGTTCGACTCGCTCCAAGTGCTTGAGCTTGTCGGTGAACTGGAAGATCACTTCAAGATCGCCGTGCCGCTCAACGACATGACCCACATTCGCACCGTCGCTCAGGTCGTGGCGGAGGTCCGCAGCCTCGTGACGGCCGAGGAGCGCCCCGCGTGAACGGTCCAGGCACCATTACCGACGCGCTCATCGCCGCAGCCTCATCGGACCGCGGCATCCGGGCGATCGAGCACGACGGCCGATCATTATTACTTTCTTACAATACGCTGCTGTCTGAATCGCTGCGGGTCGCCGGCGCCCTGCACGCGCGCGGCCTCGTGCCGGGCGACCGCGTGGCGCTGGTCGTGCCTGAAGTCGGCGAGTTCATCCGCGCCTTCTTCGGCATCACGGCGGCCGGCCTCGTGCCGGTGCCGCTCTGCCCGCCCGCGCAGGCGGGCGATCTGCCGACGTTCGCGCGTCAGTCGCGCCACATTCTCGTGGCGAGTCGCGCCAGCGCAGTCGTGACATCCGAAGACGTCGCGCCGCTGCTCGACGTCTCCGGCATCGACGGTCTCGCCGTGTTGACGATCGAATCACTGCGCGGCGGACCGGCGATCGCCGTTCCGACACGCGTGCCCTTGAATGCACCCGCGCTGCTCCAGTTCACCTCTGGATCCACCGCCGCGCCCAAAGGCGTTGTCCTGACGCACGCGAACCTGCACGCCAACGCGACGGCGATCGCGGGGCCGCGCGGCCTGGACGCCAGGCCGACCGACATCGGCGTCAGCTGGCTGCCCCTCTATCACGACATGGGGCTCATCGGCATGCTCTTGTCGGCGGTCTACACGTGCGTGGACACAATTGTCATGTCGCCTGTCCTCTTTTTGAAACGGCCGACGGCCTGGCTCGAGGCGATCTCAACGTATCGCGGCACGGTTTCGTTTGCCCCCAATTTTGCATACGAGCTCTGCTTGCGCCGCGTCAAGCCATCTCAAATCGACGCTCTCGACCTTTCGAGCTGGCGCCTCGCCGGCTGCGGCGCCGAGCCCATTCGCCCCGACACGCTGCGCGCCTTCGCGGAGCGTTTCGCGCGCGCCGGCTTTCGCGCCTCGAGCTTCGTCGCCAGTTACGGCCTCGCCGAGCACTCGCTCGCGGTCGCATTCGGCCGCGACGGCATCCATGAGGATGCGGTCGACGCCCAGCAGCTCGTGCACCACTCGATTGCCGTGCCCTCCGCGAACGGATCCACGCGCGTCGTCCGCCTCGTCGGATGCGGCCACGCGCTGCCCGGCCACGAGTTGAAAATCGTGGACGACGAAGGGCGGACGCTGCCCGAGCGTCATCTCGGCTCGATTCTCGCGCGCGGGCCATCGGTGATGCAGGGCTACTTCGAGGATCCCGTGGCCACCGCCGTCGCGCTGCGCGACGGCTGGCTGCACACGGGCGACCTCGGCTATCTTGCCGACGGGCAGCTGTTTGTCTGCGGCCGGACGAAGGATCTGATCATCCGTCAGGGGCGCAAATACCATCCGCCGGATCTCGAGTCGGCGATCGCGGATCTACCTGGCGTCCGATCCTCGGGCGTCGTCGTCTTCGGCATCAGCCGGATCGACGAGCCTGACGAGGTGGTGGCCGTGCTCGAAGCGCGGGCCAGCATCGCCTCCGACGGCGTCGTCGAGCAGGCGCGGCGGCGCGTCAGGGAAACGGCGGGGCTGGAGCTGGATCGCGTCGTGGTGACGCCGCCCGGCACGATTCCGCGAACGACGTCCGGCAAGGTGAGGCGGGCGGAGACACGCGATCGCTACCTGGCGGGTACGCTGGAAAAATGACGCTTCTCGACAAGCTCGGACACGTCAGCGATCGGCTGCGCGCCTTCGGCGACGGCGCGGTGCCATTCGACACGGTCATCGACGAGGCCACCGGCCCGTGCGAGGTGGTGATCGAGGGGCGGCGGACGCTGATGTGCGGGTCCAACAATTACTTTGGCCTCAGCTTTCACCCTGAGGTCATCGCGGCCGCGCGCGGCGCGCTCGAGCGCTACGGATCCGGGACGACCGGATCGCGGGCGGCCAACGGCACGCTGTCCATCCATCGCGCGCTCGAACGCGAGTTCGCCTCGTTCTACGGCAAGCGCGAGGCGCTCGTGTTCACGACCGGGTATCAAGCGAACCTTGGCGTCATCGCGGGCCTGTGCGGGCCCGACGACGTGGTGGTCGTGGACGTCGAGAGCCACGCGAGCATCTACGATGGCGCGCGGCTGAGCGGCGCGCAAATCTTCGCGTTCCGCCACAACTCCGCGTCCGACCTCGCCCGCAAGCTCGCCAGGCAGCCGCGCGGGCGCTGCCTCGTCGTTGTCGAAGGGTTGTACTCGATTGGCGGCGACGTGGCGCCGCTCGTCGACATCGCCGCCGCGTGCCGCGAAGCCGGAGCGCTGCTCGCTGTTGACGAAGCGCACTCGTTCGGCGCGTACGGCGCGCGCGGTCTGGGCTATGCCGAAGCGCAGGGCGTGCTCGACCAAGTGGACTTCATCGTGGGCACGTTCTCGAAGACGCTGGCGGGCGTCGGCGGATTCTGTGTCTCCGATCACGCGGCGCTCAGGGCGCTGCACTTCACGGCGCGCTCGTACGTGTTCACCGCCTCGGGTTCGCCGGCCAACATCGCCGGCGTGCAGGCGGCGCTCGCCCTGGTGCGGCGCGACGGGTCGCTGCGCGACCGCCTGTGGGAAAATGTCCGGCACGTCCGCGCCGGCCTCTCGCGCATGGGCTACATAATCGGTCCGAACGAGTCGCCGATCGTGCCGATCCAGATCGGCGCGCCGGAACGCACCGTGGCGCTCTGGCAGGCGCTGCTCGAAGCGGGCCTCTACGTCAACATCGTGCTGCCGCCGGGCTGCCGGCCCGACGCGTGCCTGCTCCGCACGAGCTATTCCGCGGCGCATACGCCAGACCACATCGAACGGGCGCTGGCTATTTTCGAGGCGGTCGGCCGCGACCTGGCGATCATCGAAGCCGCCGCATGAAGCTCGTCCTCATCAACCCACGCAACCGCGTGTCGCTGTACGGCGACTATCTCTGGCAGCCGCTCGCGCTCGGGTACGTGGCCGCCGCGACGCCGAAGCATTGGGAAGTCGAGCTCATCGACGAACAATGCGAGGGCGCCCGCGACTACAGCGAGGTGCAGGCGGATCTGGTCGGCCTCACGGCCTTCACGACGCAGGCGCCGCGGGCGTACCGCATCGCGGAGCAGTTCCGATCGCGCGGCATTCCGGTGGTGATGGGCGGCATCCACGCCTCGCTCGTGCAGGACGAGGCGGCGCGCTACGCCGACGCGCTCTTCATCGGCGAGTGCGAAGCCAAGTGGCCGGAGGCGATCGCCGACGTCGAGCGCGGCCAGCTCCAGCCAATCTATCAGGGCGGCACGACCGGCGAGTCGCTCCTGCAGCCGGATCGGTCGATCTTCGCAAAGTACCGGTACGAGTACGTGTCGGCGCAGACCTCGCGCGGCTGTCCGATGGACTGCTCGTTCTGCTCGGTCACCGTGTTCAACGGGCGTCTCTTCCGGATGCGGTCGATCGACGAGGTCATCGAAGAGATCGCGGCGATCGAGGCCCGCGACATCATCTTCGTCGACGACGACCTGAACGGCTTCTCGCGCAAGGCGAAGCAGCGCTGCATGGATCTCTTCCGCGCGATGACCGACGCGCGTCTCAACAAGCGCTGGATCACGCAGGTCACGATCAACTTCGGCGACGACGACGAGCTGCCGGCGGCGGCGCGCGCCTCGGGATGCGCCGGCGTCTTCATCGGCCTCGAGAGCACCGACACCAAGTCGCTCGCGCTCATCCGCAAGGACGGCACGTCGCAGCGCCGCGGCCTCGACTACTATCGGGAGAACGTCGCCCGCATCCGCCGTCACGGCATCGGCGTCGTCGGCTCGTTCATCCTCGGGATCGACACGCAGAACATGGACACGATCGTGTCCGACATCCTGGCCTTCGCCGAAGAGTCGGAGCTCGACGGGCTCAATCCCACGATTCTGACGCCGCTGCCGGGCACGCGCGATTACGCCCGGTATGACGCCGCCGGGCGCATCCTGTTCAAGAACTATCCGGATGATTGGGAGAAGTACACGCTCGCGTTCCCGGTGACGAGCATGCCGAACATCACCGGCGCGGGCCTGATGCGGCGCTACTTTCAGCTGCTGCAGTTTTTCCGTCCCGAGCACATCGCGAAGGTCTATTGGCGGACGCACGACCACGTCTCGCCCGACGCGGCCTGGCACACGTTCCTGTGGAACCGTGTGTGGACCAACTACTGCCTGCCGCGCGGGCTGTATCGCGATTCGCCGCTGGCGGACACCTATCCGGCCGAAGTGCCGCGCGACATCCCGATCAAACCCATCCCTGCCGCCGATACCATCGTAGCGTGCTCTCCAGGCCCGCCGGCAGTGGCGTCTCCGCTGTAAACCCGAGCCGATCGCTCGCCCGATCGACTGCGCACACAAACCCTTCCGCGTGAAGCTCCGCCAGGCGTGAGCGGTCCAGCATCGGCTCGATCCCCAGGCGCCATGCGACGTCGCCTGCGGCCGCGATCGCGCGAAGCGCGAATGGCGGGACACGCCGTGGCCTGTAGGGACGGCCGAATGCGCGTGCGAGCTCGCGCAGGATGGCGTCGGGGCTCTGCGGCTCGGGATGGCCGATGAACAATGTCTCGCCGATCGCACGTGGATCGTCGGCGGCCATCACCACCGCGCGCGCGGCGTCGTCTGCATGGATCAGCGTGAACGCGGTGTCGGGCGGTGCGACGAGCAGAAAACGGCCGCGCGCGGCGAGGCGAAAGAGCTGAAGGAATCCGCGATCGCGCGGGCCGTAGATCGCCGAGGGACGCAGAATCGTCCACGGCACGCGCGCGTCGGCGCGGACATGCGTCTCCGCGGCAAGCTTGCTGCGGCCGTATGGCGTGAGCGGATGCGGCGTGTCGTTCTCGCGCGAGGGGACGAGCGGCGTGCCGGGGCCGTTCGCCGCCTGGCTCGAGATGAGCACCAACCGCGATCCGGTGTCGTTGGCGGCATCGATGACGGCGCGCGTCCCGTCGACGTTGACCGCGCGCAGCACGTCTTCGCTGCCGGACCGCATGAGCGCCGCCGCGTGCACCAGGACATCGGTGCCGGCGATCGCGGCCGCGAGCGCCGCCGCGTGGAGCGTCGACTCGCGCGATTCGACGCCGTCGGGCAGCGGCTTCGTGTTGCCCGGACGCACGATCGCACGGACGGTCCAGCCGGCGCGCTGAAACGTGGTGGCGATGTGCCACCCAAGAAACCCTGTCGCGCCCGTGAGGCTAACCGAGCGGCTTTTCATACAACCGGTAGGTTTTGTAGCGTCGTCCGCCCGCGGCCTCGATGCCGGCGTTGACGGCGTCGTTGTCCTCGAGCGTCCACGACAGCTCGCCGCGCACGTAGCCGTTCGCGACGCCGCGCTGGTGGATTTCGGCAATCATCAGCGGGTAGAGGCCCAGGTTGCGATACTCGGGAATGACACCCAGCAGCACGAGACGCGATCGATTGATGATCTTCCTGCGGTTCAAGAAGTGCAGCAGGCCGAGCGGGAACAGGTTGCCGTGCATCCGCTTCAGCACCTGATTCACGTCGGGCAGGACGACGACGCACGCGACCGTGCGGCCGGCGGCTTCGGCGAAGAGCACGAGATCCGGATCGATGATCGGCTTCAGGTCCGTCGCCAGCTGCTTCATCTCCGCGTCGGTCGGCGGAACAAATCCCCAGTTCTGCTCCCAGGCCTCGCGGTACACGCCGACCATCTTCTTCAAGTCCGCGTAGTACGCGCGCATGTTGACGCGGCGGACGGTGACGCCGTGCCGCTTCCGCACCCGCTCCGCCATGCGTGCGATTCGCGCGCCAAGCGGCACCGTCAAGTCGATGTCCCACGCCCAGAGGTCCTTGGCCTTCGCGAAGCCGGCGCCTTCGATGTACGACGCGTAGACGGACGGGTTGTGCGGCATCAGCACATACGGATCGTCGTCGAAGCCGTCGATGAGCAGGCCGGCGCTCTCGTTCAGCGACGGATTCGCCGGCCCGCGAAGGGCCGTGCAGCCGCGGCGGCGCCCCCACTCCTCGGCCGCGGTCAGGAGCGTCGCGGCGGTTGCGGCGTCCTGCGCCTCGAAGAAGCCAAACCACGCCAGACGCTCGCGGTGAAACGCGTTGTGCGCGTGATCTTCGATCGCGGCGATGCGTCCGCAGACCCGGCCGTTTCTGGTGGCCAGGAACAACGCCATCTCCGCGTGCGCCCAAAAAGGATTGTCGCGCGGCGACAGCCTGCGATGCGCGTCGCGGCGCAGCTCGGGGATCCAGTGCGGATCGCCGCCGTACAGGCGATACGGCAGCTCCACGAACTCCTTGACGAGCCGCGCGCCGGTCGCCTGAACGATCGCCACACCGCCTTGCGCCGATTCGGAACGTTGTGTGACACTCACGTGATGGCTCCGGAAGCGACGGCGACGAACCACGAGGCGCGGCCGGACGCGACGATTGCAGCCGCGATTCGCGCGATTCCGTCCGCGTGGTTCAAGCCAGATCCGCGCCTGTACTGGCCCGACATGCTGGCCTCGGCCCTCGTCGGCTGGACCGCGTTCGCCTTCAGCGTGCTGGCGACGGGGCTCTGGATCCGCGCGGCGTTCCTTATCGTAGCTGCATTCGCGCTCTACCGGGCGGTGCTCTTCATCCACGAGCTCACGCACCTGGCGGCGCGCGAGCTGCCCGCGTTCCGCGCCGTCTGGAATGCCCTTGTCGGCGTGCCGCTGCTTCTCCCATCGTTTCTTTACGAAGGCGTCCACACCGACCATCATCGTCAGCGCTCGTACGGCACGATCGCGGATCCGGAGTACGTGCCGTTTGGCAGACGCCCGCCGCTCCTGATCGCGACGTATGCCATCGGTTCGCTGTTGGTCCCCGTGGCGCTCGCGGTCCGGTTCGGCGTGATCGCGCCGCTCTCGTGGATCGTGCCGCCGCTGCGCCGGCTCACCATCGACCGGTTCTCGGCGCTCGTAATTAATCACGCGTACGTGCGGCATGCGCCAGTGGACCGCGCGGCGCTCGTCGAAGAGGCGGCCGCGGCAGCGGTCGTGTGGGGGTCGGTGTTCTTGTGGCGCGCCGGCCTGCTGCCAGCCGCAACGTTCGTCTCGTGGCTGGTCGTGAGCGCCCTCGCGTCGGTCGTCAACGCCGTGCGGACGCTCGCCGCGCATCGCTACGATCACGATCAGGGCGACGAATTGTCCGACCTCACTCAGCTCCTCGACACCTGCACGATCGCGCCGCGCGGCGGCGTGCGCGGGCGGGCGGGCACGGCGTGGCGTGTGCTGTGCGCGCCGGTCGGGCTGCGCTACCACGCGCTGCACCATTGGATTCCGTCGCTCCCGTACCACAATCTGGGCCGCGCGCATCGGCTGCTGCTCTCGACACTGGCCGGTGACGCGCCCTACGTCGCCACGCAGCACCCCGCCATCGCGCCGCTCGTCATCGATCTGGTTCGTCGAGCGCGGACGCACAATCGCGCATGACGAGGTCGAGCGCCGCCAGATTCCTCGGCCTCACCGCCGCTGAACGAAACGCCCGTGTCGTCCGGCGGATGCCGCACATCGCCTCCGCGCTGACGATTCCGGCAGACGTCATCATCACGCCAAGGCTCATCGCGGCCTTGCCGCCGGACGGCGTGTGGCATCTCGAATGGGACGGCGGCCGCCCGCCGATTGTGTGGCGCGGCGCTGGAGCGTTCGACGGGTCCAACGCGTCCGCGCCGGCCGTCCTGCGGCTGCCTGACGGGGCGGCACTCGACGTGTCGACCGCTTCGGCGAGACGGCGAGCCGCTTGGCGCCTCCTGCGTGCTTCGGGCAAGCCGACCGACGGATGGCTGTCGCGGCACGTCCACCGCAAGGTCAGCCGCGTCTGCAGCTACGTGCTGCTGCGTCTCGGATTGACGGCGAACCAGGCGACATTCCTGACGTTTCTCATCGGCGCGGCCGCCTCGTGGCTCATGGCGCAGACCACGCATGAGACGATGATCGCGGGAGCGCTGCTCTTCTGGTGTGCCTCGATCGCCGACGGGATCGATGGCGAGATGGCACGGCTGACGCTGACCGAGTCGGCGTACGGCGAGCAACTGGATACGGCCGTCGATCATGCGACGCATCTGCTCGGCTATGCCGGTGTGATGGTCGGCTGGTGGCGGCAAGGCATCGGCCCGGCCGGATGGGCGCTCGCGATCGGCGTGGCGATGGGATTGCCCATCGCGCTGCTCTGCGCGATGCACCTCGTGCGCCGCGCCCAGGGGCTCAGCGGTCAGTTCTTCGTCGACACCAAACCCATCGAGCTCGGCGTCACCGCCGCGGCGCGCGCGACGGGCGCCCCCGCGCTGCGCCTGGCGTCCGGCGTGTTCGTGCTCTTCCGGCGTGAGGCGTTCTCGCTGACGTTCTTTCTCGTGTCGCTCGTCACGGGCCAGCGTGCGATCTATCCCGCCCTCCTGGCAGGAGGTCTCGTCGTCGTGGCGGCGACTCTGCTCGTGTACCGCGCCGAGATTGAATCAGCGATCCGGGCGCGTGCCGGGCACTACACGCCGGCCTGATACGCGCGCTGGATGATGCCGAAGCACGCGGCCGCTTCATCGAAGGCGGCGCGCGAGGAAGCCGGGGCCTTGAAGTACCCCGCGAGCTGTGGAATGAACGCCGCAAACCAATCGGCGTGATGCGATCCGCCAGACAGGGCCATCGGATACCTCACGTCCTCGTCGCCGGCCGTCGTGTGGACGAGCAGCCGATCGTCCGCGATCGTCATCGAGCCGCGATCGCCCACCAGCTGCATCGAGTTGCGGCGCGCCGCACCGTTCCACGTCAGCGCAATCGACGCCTCGCCGTGATCAAAGGTCAGCCGCACCGTGGCTTCGTCCTCGACCGCGCCAGGACCCGGCCGATGAAAGCTGGCCTCCACCTGCCGCACGTCTTGTTCGAACCAGTGCAGCGCGAGATACAGCGCGTGCCAGCCGTGATCCATCAGAATGCCGCCGCCGGCGATCGCCGGATCGCGACGCCAGTTGGGACGGTCCGGATCCGCGCCTTTGAAATCGTGCAGGCGCTCGGTCTCGATCGCCACGCGCTCCAGACGCCCAATGTCCCCGCGCCGCAGCCGCGCGGTCGCGTCGCGCACGATCGGCGCGAACTTCCAGTTGTGCACCGGCACGGCCGCGACGTTGCGCGCCTCGGCGAGCGCACGCGCACGGGTCAACAGGCCGGCGTCGAGCAGAAACGGCTTTTCGCAGACGACGTGCCAGCCGCGCTCGAGCCCGGCGAGCATCGGCGCCCCGTGCAGCGAGGGCGGCGTGCAGATGTCGATGAAGTCGACGGCTTCGGCGGCGGCCAGCGCGTTGATCGTCTCGTAGGCGCGCAGGCCCGGGGAGAGACTGGTGGCGAGCGCTCGCCGCTCGGCGCTCCGCTCGACGACGGCGACGATGGAGAGTTCCTGCGAATCGGCGTAGGCGGGCCAGTGGCCGTGGCAGGCGACCTCTCCGAAGCCGACGATGACCCCTCGCATCGGCCCGGTCCGGCTGTGGCCGGGCACTACGGTCGACCGTCCAGACGTCCCAGCGCGGCATCGAGGACCGCCAGCGCGTCGGTCGCTTCGTCGGCCGTCAGCACGAGCGGCGGATGGATCCGCACCCGCGGCGTGTAGCTCATCGCAATCACGCCTTCGGCAAGACAGTCCTTGAAGAAACGCACGCAGGCATCCTTGGGCAGCGGCGTCTTGCGCTCGGGATCCGACACGAGATCGAATCCGATGAGCAGTCCGCGCCCGCGAACGTTCGCGATCGATCGCCGGCGCTCGGCGATCCGCGTGAGGCCGTCGATGAAGAGCCCGCCCACGCGCGCCGCGTTCTCGACCAGCCCCTCGGCCACGATCGTCTGAATCGTCACGAGCGCCGCCGCCGACGCCAGGGGGTTGCCGCCGTAGCTCGACGAGGACGCGCTCGGCAGCGAGAACGGTTCCGCCGCGACGATCTCGTCGGTGGAGATCAGAGCACTGACCGGAAACCCGCCCCCCATCCCCTTCCCCATCGTCATGATGTCGGGCGTCACCTGGTCGTGGTTGCAGCCGAACATCACACCGGTGCGGCCGAAGCCGGTGATCATCTCGTCGGCGATGAGGAGCGCGCCGTACTCGTGCGCGACCTCGCCGACGCGCGCGAGGAATCCTCTCGGAGGCACGATGTTGCCGGCCGTCCCCTGGATCGGCTCCATGATGATCGCCGCGGGCCGACCGTTCGCCTGCTGTTCGATCAGGGCGCGCAGCGCGGCGATCGCGGCGTCGGCGCATTCGGCCTCGCTGCCGGCAAAGCGCGTCGGATCGGCGTACGGCGCGATGTGATACCCCGTCGGCAGCGGACCGACGGCCTGCTTCCAGGCGACGTCGGACAGCGGCAGCACTCCCGCCGTCTTGCCGTGAAAGCCGCCGCTGAAGCCGATGATGTCGGTGCGCTTGGTATACGAGCGCGCCAGGCGGATGGCCGCTTCGACCGCTTCGGCGCCGCCGCTGAAGAACTGCGAGCGGGTGAGACGGCCGGGGGCGAGCTCGGCGATGAGCCGGACGAGCTCGGCTCGCGCGCGCGAGGTGAAGCTGCCGACGGTCACCGCTTCGAGCTGCGCGGTGAGCGCGCTGACGTACCGCGGGTGGCAATGGCCAAGGCTGGCCACCGACACGCCGGCGTTGAGGTCTAAGTAGGTCCGGCCGTCGAAATCGGTGAGCGTCGCGCCGCGGCCGCGCTCGATCGCCAGCTCCGAGAGCAGCGCGATCGTCTGCAAGCCCGGAGCGATGAATGCCTGTTCGTCGTCAAAGAGCGCTTTCGTTCGCGCTCGAGACCAGGCCTGGGTTCCAGGCAGCATGCACACGCCTCGTCAGGTAATCGGCTATCGCATCGGCGGCCCGCTCGCGGCACGGCGCGAACGACGGCCAGTCATTGAGATCGATGAGCGTCAGCTCGCCGGAGGGCGACACGATCACGTCGCCTCCGTAGATGTCGAGACCCGCGGCGGCCGCGGCGCGCGCGGCCAGACGCGGCAGCGCGGACGGCTCGAACACGTAGCCGCTCGAGTGTCCGGAATAGAACCAGTGGAAGAACTCGTCGCCGGCCACGCCGTAAAACTTGATCTCGTCGCCGGCGCGGTGCGCCTGCACGGCGGCGGCGCCGATGCCGCGCGACGCGAACTCGGCGCGCCCCGCCTCGAACGCGGCGAGCGAATCGACCCGCTGCACGTCGGCGCTCACCGACGCATGGACGTCGCCGCGCTTCAGCCAGATGCCCTCTTCCACCGCGGCGTGCGGCGCCGCGGGGCCGGAGGTCGAGATGATCTGCGTCGCCGGAAACGACACGCCGGCCCGCAACATCAGATCGGGCAGCCGATCGCGGTGCGTGTTGCGCGCCGCGATCGGGCTGTTGACGATGTGGATGCCGTCGCGTTCCCAGCCGGCCAGAAGCTCCAGCGCCGCACGGCCCTGGCACATCGAGAACACCAGCGCCGCATCCACGCCGCGCGTGCGCGCCTGCTCGAGCGTCGACAGCTCGATGCTGAAGCCGCGTTCGCGCAGGCTGTCGGCGACCTGTTCGAGCAGCCGCGCATCGTTGGACTGATGGCGGCCGGGCGAGCATTCCTTCTCGCGGTAAATCCCGAGGAGCCGGGTCACAGGCTCGCCCGCCGGAGAAACGCTTCCGCCGCTTCGACGTCGGGCGGACGATCGACGTCGATCGAGTCAGGCGAGGGGATGCCGTCGAGCCGATACCCGCGCGCCAGCAACCTGGCGAGGAAGACGCGCAACGCGCCGAGCCCGTCTCGCCGCGCCTCATCGGCTTCCTGCAGGATCGACGGCCGCACCGCGTAGTAACCGGCGGTGGCGTATTCGGATGGCGCCGCGGCATCGCCGATCGCCGTCACCGTTCGGCCGTCGAGCCGATCGAGCCTTACCGACAGCGGCTTCTCGTCGGAGGCCGGTGCGGTCAGCGCCAGCGTGACGGCCGCGTCGCGACGCCGCGCCTCATTGATGAAGCGCGCGTACGCGCCGGCCGGCGCGACCGTGTCGACCGTGGAAATCAGAAACGGCCCGGGATCGCCGGTGTGCGCCAGCGTTTCGACCACGCGCAGGAAGCTGTGCATCGACGTAGGGGTCGTCTCGACGATCCATCGCAGCTCGAAGGGCCATCCGCGCGACGAGACGTGATCGCGTACTTCGGTCGATGCCTCGTTGATGATGAGGACGACCTCCGAGGGGCCGGCCTCGCCGATCGAGGTGAGCACCCGCTCGACGAGCGTCCGTCCGCCGATGCGCACGAGCGGCTTGAGCGTCTGCGCGGCGCCGCGCAAGCGATCGCCACGGCCAGCGGCGATGACGCCGGCACGAAGGCTCACGCGGACGCTCGCATTTCGAGCATCGCGGGCAGCTCGGCCAGGTGGCGCAACCGGACATCCGCCAGCGACGGATCCGGACAGGTGCGCGGCGCGGGGCCTTCCAGCCAGGCGGTCATCATGCCGATGCTCTTGGCCGGCCGGACGTCGCGATCGAAGGAATCGCCGACCATCATCACGTTCGACGGGCGCCGCTCCATCTTCGCCGCGGCGTAGATGAAGATCGCGGGATCGGGTTTGTACAGGCCGGCACGGCGCGAGTCGACGACGACCGAGAGATACGGCGCGTAGCCGAGCTCGGCGCAGAGAACATCGACATTGCCGCAGCCGTTCGAGACGACGCCCAGGCGCAGCCCTCGCGCGGACAAATCGGCGAGCAGGCGGACGTTGTCGGCGGCGACGGCGCGAACCGGCGCCACGAACCCGTCGACCAGACGGCGGCGCAGCGCGTGGTCCCCACTGGCATGCATGTGCGCGAGCTGCCAGCCGACGTGGCGCTCGATCATCTGGTCGAGCGAGGCCGTGGCCATGACGTCGTCGCTGGCCGAGAGCGCTTCGGCGTGATCGAAGGCGGCACGGAGCACCTCGCGCGGCAGCCGCACGCCGGCGGCCGCGTATAGCTCGACAAAGCGATCCAGCCAATGCAGACCGTCGCCGTCGAGCGTGCCGCCCATGTCGAAAAGCAGGGCTCGAATCATCTCTCCGGTTCAGCGTATCACAGCGGAAAGGCCCGCCTGAAGGCGGACACTACGGACGTGAAAGGAAATTGCGATCGACGCGCCACTGCCACAGCCACAGCGCCGCCAGCGCGAGGTTCATCGGCACGAGGATGAACGCGAAGAACCACTCGAGGTGGTGGGTCCAGGCGAGCAGGCCGATCGCGTAAAAGCGCGTGTTGTCGCCGAGCACATTCCAGCCGCGCACCGGCCAGTAGAACAACCGGCGGTAGCGCGATCGATCCGCGTCACTCACGGTTTCTTGATGCGAGCGGGCCGCGATCGCGGCCTCGACGTCCCCGTGCAGACCGATCAACCGCCGTTGCAGCCGTTGGTACAGACCCATCAGCCAGTTGGCCCACGCCGGCCCCACCGGCAGATCGGCGCCGCACGGCGCGATACCTTTGATCGCAATCGTCGCGTACGACGTCCGGTGATAATCGTACATCTGGGCGTGCGCCGCGTTGGCGAAGGCCGCCAGCACCGCCCACAGAATGATCAGCGGGCTGCCGCCGTCCCGGATGACGCCGGCGACAATCGCCGTATACACCGCCGCGTACGTCGCGTAGCCGGACAAACCGTCGAGCAAACGGCCGAACTCGGTCGAATGTCCCGTCAACCGCGCGAGCTGCCCATCGGACGAGTCAAAGATGCCGTGAAGGATGAGCAGCGCGAAGGCCAGCAGGCCAAGCCGTGCGTCGTACAGGAGTGCCCCGCCCACCACGCCACTCGCTCCGCCGAGGATGGTGAGGTGCGTCGGCGTCAGGCCAACCCATCGAGCCGTGTGGGCGATGATCGCCCCGAGCGGACGAAAGAAATACACATCCGCCAGCTCTTCGATTTCGTAAGCCTTGAAGGCGAGCGCCTGTTGAAGAACCGATGGGCCGTTTGAGAGCGTCACAGTGAATGAGTGCAGCAGTGTACTCTTGATTCGCATGCTTCAGTTTCTTCTGGTCCTGTCGGCACTGAACGGGGTGCCCGCACAGGCGTCCGCCGCACGTCCAGCCGCCGGCCTGCACGGGGCCATCACGACGCAGAACGGCGCCGTTTATCTTCCAGGTGTCGTCATCACCGTTGCCGACGCCGCCACCAGGCGCTGACGACCGCCAATGGATGGGCGGTCGGCGCCTACGACGGCACCATTCGCGTGCCGATGCGCGGTGCTCGGCGAAGGCGCGAACTTCGACGCGGCGTTCGAGCGCCGCATCCAGCGATCGTTCACCGACTTCCCGGCGAGCCTCCAATGACGGCCCGTGCCCACCAATAGCCGGCGCGGCCGCCGCTAGGCGAGGACGCCGGCCAGCAGCGAGCGGAGCGTGGCGAGCCGGTAGGCGCCGGTGTCCGGATTGTGATACCCGATCGCCAGTTCCTCGGGCGTCAGCGCGGTACGGTCCTTCATCGGCTCGAACTGGTGCCCCTCGTGCCACTCGTTGAATGACGTGAGGTAGGTGAGGAAGAAGCCGCGCCTGACGTTGGCGAGCGAGGCGTCGCTCTGCAGCGCGAGCGTCGAGCGGAACGACTCGGTGATCCGGCTCACGCTCGCCGCCGCGGCCGCCTCGCGTCCGGACGCTCGCGCCCAGTCGTAGGTGCCGCCGCCCGGCTCGAACGTCGGAGGGCTGTAACACGAGCCGGGATCGACCTGCCGGAGCGCGATGCTGTCGTACCCCGGATTGACGTTGAACGAGAACACGAGGTTGCGCAACGTGCACTCCTGCGCGTGCGCGCGCCAGGTGTCGGGCTCGACGAAGTTGTCGTAGATCGCGATGCCGTCGAACCCGCCGGCCTGCGTCCGCGCCACCGCGAGCGAATCGGCGAGGAGCGTCACGCGATCGAAATCGGCCGCGAGCAGCGCGCGCACACGATCGGTCTGCGCGTGCCACACGCTGTCGGCCGCATAATCGGGCACGTCGGCGGTGACGCCGTGGCAATCGGTCATCTGCGGCGGCAGGATCGTCCGGAACGACTTGAAGACCGGACCGATCGCGCCGTCCGCATCCTCCAGCAGGAGAAAGCAATCCCACCGCCGGCGGTCGCCGTACTGCGTCACGAGATACTGAATGTCGCGCGCGTAGTTGAGGGCGTGGTCGTCGCTGTACGGTTCGAGATGAAAGGTCACGTGGATGCCGTGCGCCGACATGACGTCCATCAGCGCCGGCACGAGACGATCGGTGTCGCTGTCGCGGCCCCACCAGCTCACGTTGATCGCCCCTGCGCCGATCCCCGCCATCCACTTGGCGTGCTGCTCCATCACGGCGGTCGATCGCGAATCGTACGCTCCGAGCTGCGGCATGTAGTTGGACGCGAGGTCGACGGGCGGATGCCGATCGTTCTGGTCCCAATGCCGCACCGGGTCGGTCGCGTACCACGGGTAGTACTCGAAGATGAAATGGCGCGCGAGATCGGGGAATCGATCGGCCAACGGCGGCACCTCGATCGCCGGCGACTCGCCGGGCGGCAACCGTCGGGGCGCCTGCACCTGTGCGCCATACGCGCGCAGCGCCGCTCCCACCGACGAATCGCCGTGCCAATGACGCGTGGGATCGGGAAACCCCAGCGCGGCGCGCCCGAGCGGCAGAGGTTCAGCCGCCGGCACCCGCGCGCCGGCGGCGAGCCCGAGACCGGCCGCACCGAAGGTCGCCAGGAAATCACGGCGCGTGAGGAACATGGCGTTCTTGTCATGATAGCGCCGCCGCCCGTAGACTGAATGGGAATGTCTTCGCCGTCTTCACCGTCAGGGCCGTCAGCGCGCGTCCTCACACTCGAAGCGGCCGATGCGCTCCGCCATCTGCTGGGCGCGCGCGCCAGCGAATCGCCGGCGGTCCGCGATCATCACAGCCACGGCGAGTCCTACCACCTCCCCGCGCTGCCCGACATCGTCTGCTTCCCGCACACGACGGCCGAGGTGGCC
Organism: Acidobacteriota bacterium; assembly: GCA_017883165.1. Lineage (GTDB taxonomy): Bacteria > Acidobacteriota > Vicinamibacteria > Vicinamibacterales > CAVVIG01 > JADGOC01. The sequence continues at coordinate 17,500 of JADGOC010000011.1, read as the reverse complement.
GCGATCATGGCGATCAGCGCGACCCATCACGTGCCGGTCGTCCCGTTTGGCGCCGGCACGTCGCTCGAAGGCCACGTCCACGCGATCCACGGCGGCATCACGATCGATCTGCGCGAGATGAACCACGTGCTGCGCGTCGGCGTCGACGATCTCGACGCGACGGTCGAAGCCGGCGTCACGCGCCTGCAGCTGAACCACGCGCTCCACAATACCGGACTCACCTTCCCGGTCGATCCCGGCGCCGATTGCACCATCGGCGGCATGGCGGCGACGCGCGCGTCGGGAACCACGGCCGTCCGGTACGGGACGATGAGGGAGAACGTGCTGGGGCTGACGGTAGTGCTCGCCGACGGCCAGATCATTCGCACGGGCACGCGCGCGCGCAAATCGTCGGCCGGCTACGACCTCACGCGGCTGCTCGTCGGATCCGAGGGCACGCTCGGCGTGATTACCGAGGTGACCGTGCGGCTGCACCCGCTGCCGGAGGCGGTCTCCGCCGCCGTGTGTGCGTTCGAGACCATGCAGGGCGCGGTCGAGACCGTGATCGCGACGATTCAGCTCGGCGTCCCGGTGGCGCGCATGGAGCTCCTCGACGACACGCAGATGGACGCGGTGAATCGCTACTCGAAGACCCAGTACGCCGTCGCGCCGACGTTGTTCTTCGAATTTCACAGCGACAGCGAGCGGCATGTCGCCGACCAGGCGGAAGCCGTGCAGGCGCTGGCCGCCGATCGCGGCGGACGCGGCTTCGAATGGGCGACGCGGCTCGAGGATCGCGAGCGGCTCTGGCAGGCGCGCCACGACGCGCTCTACGCGGCGATCGCGCTCCGCCCCGGCTCGCGTCCGTGGACGACCGACGTCTGCGTGCCGATCTCGCGCCTCGGGGACTGCATTCTCGAGACCACGCGCGACAACGCCGGCGCGTCCTTTCCCATCACGCTCGTCGGCCATGCGGGCGACGGCAACTTTCATCTGATCTACGTGCTGGATCCCGCCGCGCCCGCCGAGCTCGAGGAAGCGAGCCGGCTCAACGAGCGGATGGTCGTGCGGGCGCTCGCGATGGGGGGCACCTGCTCCGGCGAGCACGGCGTCGGCTACGGCAAGATGAAGTTCCTCGAGGCCGAGCACGGCGCCGCGTTGGACGTCATGCGCACGATCAAGCGCGCGCTCGATCCGGACAACAGAATGAATCCCGGCAAGATGGTGAATCCATGACACGACCTCTGCACCACCGCGCGCCGTGGCGGCGCGTCCTCGCGACGCTCGTCGCGACGGCGTTCCTCGCCGCCTCGACCTTCGCCCACTCCGCGGCGGCGACCCGCGATTTCATCTGGAAGATCAGCGGCAAGCAGAACGTCGTGTACCTGGTCGGATCGGTCCACATGCTGTCGAAGGATTTCTACCCGCTCAGCCCCGCCTTCGACAACGCGTTCAAAGAGTCCGACCTCCTCGTTGAGGAGCTCGACCTCGGCGAGGCGACGTCGGGCGAAGCGGGCTTCGCCCTGTTGTCGCACGCCATGCTGCCTGAGAACCAGTCGCTCGAAGGAGTGCTGTCAGCAGACACGTACGGCCAAGTAAGCCAGCACCTCGCCGATCTCGGCGTGCCGATCGAGCCGCTCAAGCGGCTCAAGCCGTGGATGCTCGCCGTCACGTTCGAGGAACTCGAGTGGCAGAAGGCCGGCTACGATCCCGACCTCGGGCTCGACAAGCACTTCTACGATCGCGCGCAGGCGGAGGGCAAAGCCGTCCAGGGCTTCGAAACGGCGGAGTTTCAACTGTCGTTGTTCGACGGCATGCCCATGGACCAGCAGGATCGCATGCTCGCCGACACGTTGAAGGATCTCGACACCGAGATCAACAACGTGAACAAGATGGCCGACGCGTGGAAGGCCGGTGACGCGCTCGCGGTCGAGCGCATCGTACTGCCGGATCTGAAGCAGGATCCGGCGATGTACAAGCGGCTGCTCGTCGACCGTAATCGCACCTGGCTGCCGCAGCTCGAAGCGCTCTTCGCCCGCCGCGGGCACGCGTTTGTCGTCGTCGGCGCCGCGCATCTGCTGGGACCGGACGGGTTGCTCGCGCTCCTTAAGGGGAAGGGCTACGCCGTCGAGCAGCTGTGACGGAAGCCGTCGTCTGCGGCTTTCGCCGGACTGATCGCCGCGAAAGAGTAAGATTTAGCCGTGCCTGATGGATCGCTTCGCGGCGTGTCGGTGTTGGTGGCTGGGGCGGGCCTGGCCGGACTGGCTGCCGCGCGCGACCTGGTCGCCCACGGCGCCGACGTCACCGTCGTCGAGCCGCGCGACCGGGTCGGCGGACGTGTCTGGACGATCCGCGACGGATTCGCCGACAGCCAGCACGCCGAAGCGGGCGGCGACATGATCGATGAGGCGCAAACCGAGATCCGCGCACTCGCCGGGGAGCTCGGACTGAAGCTGACCCGAATCCTGCGCGACGGCTTCGGCTACGCGCGCCGCGACGCGGCGGGGCGGACGCGCATCACCAACGGCAATGCCGCGCGCGGCTGGGACGCGCTGTCCGAACGGCTGGCGGGTCTCACGCGCCAGTACCGGCTCGCCGAGCAGCGCTGGGACTCGCCGATCACGGCCGACCTCGCACGGCGCTCGGTGGCGCAATGGCTCGACGAGGTGCGCGCGGATCGCGACCTGCGGGCGACCGCCACGGGGCTGCGCGGATTCTTCCTCGCGGATCCGGAAGAGCTGTCGCTCGTCGCCTTCGTCGATCAATTCGCCACGAGCGACGAGCACGCCAGCTGGTCGATGTACCGCATCGCCGGCGGCAACGATCGCCTGCCGGCGGCGATCGCCGCCGGGCTCGGCGATCGCGTGCAGTTCGGCACAGAGCTCGTGGCGATCTCGCACCGCGGGCGCGAGGTTAGGGCGGCCCTCAAGGCTGCGCGCACGGTGTCGCAGCTCACCTGCGATTACATGGTGCTCGCGATGCCGGCGACCTTGCTCCGGCGCGTGCCGATCACGCCCGCGCTGCCGGCGCAGCAGCACGACGCCATCGCGCGGCTGAAATACGGCAAGGCGACCAAGACGCTGTTGCAGTTCTCGAGCCGCTTCTGGCGCGCGGCCGGCCGCCCGCGCGCGTTCGGCAGCGAGCTGCCCATCGGCGCGGCGTGGGAGGCCAACGAAGATCAGCGCGGCCGCGCCGGCATCCTCGCCCTGCTGGCCGGCGGCTCCGCCAGCGACGCAACGCAGACGATCGTCGCCAAGAGCGGGATGCGCGGCCTCGCGACGTCGCTCGACTGGCTCGGCTCGGCGGACGCCGAGCTGCTGCGCTCGCGGCAAGTCGTCTGGGAAGCCGATCCCTGGGCGCGTGGCGGGTACGCGTACTTCGATCCGGCGTTCGATCCGTCGCTGCGCCAGTGGCTCGCGCGGCCGTTCGGGCGCCTGTTCTTCGCCGGCGAGCACACCAGCTTCCGCTGGCAGGGCTATATGAACGGCGCGGTCGAAAGCGGCCGGCGCGCGGCCGCCGAAATCGAAGCCGTGCATCGCGCAACGACCTGACACCTCAATCTGAAACCTTTTCCGTCCCGCGCCGGCAAGACTCCGTAGATGAGCGACGTGCAGCGCCGGCTCGTGCAGGGCGATGTCGCCGCTCGGCCGCCCCACACCTGATGATCGAGGTCTTGTATTCCTTATGAAGACACATCCGTATCTGCGGGCCTACATGGCCGGCATCGCCGTGCCGACCCCGTTCCTCATCGTGTGGGTCACCGCCTTCACCATCGCGCGTACGACACTGCGCCTGCCGCTGCCGCTCGAGCACGTCATCATCTTCCCGATGGCGGTCGTCCCGAATCTCTGGGGTCTCTGGAACGTCCTGTGGCTGGCGATCGGCGCGGGCGATCGCTGGCCGATTGGTCTGCACGGCGCCGTGCTGCCGCTGATTCTGATGCCGATCGCGCTGCTGCTCGCCCGGCTGCTGGCCATCGACATCATCACGCCCGGCCTGGCCGCGATGTTCGCCCCGTTCGGGATTGTTGTGTATTACCTCGCCTGGAAGTATCTCGTCGGCTATCTGAACGGGATCATGGGAATCGCGTAGTCGTCAGGTGCTCGTCGTGAGTCTCGTGCGCGTCGTCAGCGCTGCCACGCCGGCGAGCACGACGGCCGTGCCGACCCACTGAAGCGGCGACAGCCGCTCGGCGAAGACCAGTACGCCCCAGATGACGGCGAACACCGGCTGGCCAAGGAGCATCACCGAGGTTTCGAGCGTCGGCAGCCGCGGCAGCGCCGTCGCGATGAGCAGCCAGCCCACGACCTGCGAGACGAGCGCCAGCAGGACGAGCCACAGATGCGCCGGCCACACCGGCACGATCGCGAAACGCGGATCGAGGAACGCGAACGCCAGCGCGCCGACCGCCGTGCCGATCGTCGAGTCGAGCAGCGGTCCAGCCGTCGGTGCGAGCGATTGGTTGGCCGCGCGGAACAGCAGCAGAAACGCCGCATAACAGGCGCCGGCGACGACGCCAATCAGCGCGCCGGCCACCGGCGCCGATCCGTACGCGCCGTGGCGCGCCAATCCCGACGTCAGCGCCACGCCGCCGAGAACGGCCGCCACCATTCCGACCGTGCGGCCGGTCGGGCGCTCGGCGTAGATCACCCAGCCGGCCAGCGCCACGAACACTACCTGCACGTTGGCGATCACGGTGCCGAGCCCGGCGCCGATGAGCGCGATCGACTCGTGCCAGAGGGTCAGATCGAGCGCCAGAATCAACCCGCTCCCGACCGCGAGCGCGCGCTCGCGTCCGGAGCGCCGATCGTCCGAGCGCTTCAACGCCCACACCACCGCGAGCACTGGCACGGCGTACGCGGCGCGGAAGAACGTCGCTGTCAGGGGGGACACCGACGCGAGTCGGACGAAAATCGCCGAAAACGAAATGCTCAGGACGCCGGCGAGGGCCAGGATGTGGATCATCTGCGGCCTATGATCGCAGATTCTCGCGAGCGCGGTTCCCCGACACGTGTCAAGAAAGATGAGCTAAAGTGACTCCGTGAACTGGCAACGGACCAACATTCAAGCGGCGGTCACGTACCTCCGCGAGCGGATCGCCGCCGGCGCCACGGACGTCCGCACGAAGGCCATCTATGAAGGCCTGATGGACGTGCTCGAGCCGAACCGCCGGGCGTTGCGCGTGCAGCGGGAGATGGCCGACGCGGCCCAGAGCGCGGTGCCGGTGCCGCCCGCGCGCGAGCGGCGCACGCGGGTCGAGCGCCGCGACCAGGATCGGCGCGTCGCGAACCTCGGACCTCCCATCGGCGCGGATCGGCGCCGGCTGCCGGACCGCCGCGCCGGCCGCGATCGACGAGGCCGACGAGAGTGACAGCGGCCGCGCCCGACCGCGAGGGCGGCGTGGCGCGGGGCGACGCCGGGCTCGTGCGCGCGATCGACGTGCGCCGCCTCACCGCGAGCATCATCAACTGCACGATCGGCGCGGGCATCTTCGTGCTCCCCGCCGTCGCCGCCGCGGGCCTCGGCGCCGCGGCTCCAATCGCGTACCTCGTGTGCGCGGGGCTGATGGCGCTGATCGTCATCTGCTTTGCGTCGGCCGGCAGCCGCGTGTCGCTGACCGGTGGCCTCTACGCGTACGTCGAGGTCGCGTTCGGTCCGTTCGTGGGCTTTCTGAGCGGCGTGCTGTATGCGCTGATGGCGACGTTCGCCGTCGCGTCGGTCGCCACGGCGTTCGCGGGATCGCTCGGCGTCGTGTGGATCGGCGCCGCGGCGGGCGCCGGACGCGCCGCCGTGCTCCTCGCACTCTTCGGCGCGCTGGCGTGGATCAACGTGCGCGGCGTCTCATTTGGCGCACGGCTGGTCGAAGCCGTCACGCTCGCGAAACTGGTGCCGCTCCTGGTGTTCGTCGCCGCAGGCGTCTGGTTCGTACACGCCGACTTCCTCGTGTGGCCCGGGCTGCCGAAGGCCGCGGACATCGGCCGCACCGCCATCATCCTCATCTTCGCGTTCGTCGGCGTCGAAGTCGCGCTCGTGCCGAGCGGCGAGGTGCGCGCGCCGGCGACCACGGTGCCGCGCGCGCTCTTCACCGCCCTCGCGATCACGACGACTGTGTATCTCTTGGTGCAGGGAGTGGCGCAGGGTCTGCTGGGACCATCGATGTCGACGTATGCCGCGGCACCGCTCGCCGAGGCGGCGTCGCGCGTCCTCGGCCGTTCCGGACGCGTGCTGGTCCTCGCCGGCGCCACGGTGTCAATGTTCGGGTACGTGTCGGGTGACATGCTGGGAAGCCCGCGGGCGCTCTTCGCTCTCGGGCGCGACGGTATCTTCCCCGCCGCGCTGGCCCGCGTGCATCCCCGCTTCCACACGCCGTACGTCGCGATCGTCACCTACGCCGTCATCGTCGCCGCGCTGGCCATCAGCAGCAGCTTCACGCAGCTGGCCGTTCTCGCTAACGTCGCGGCGCTGACGCTGTACTTGATGTGCGTCACCGCCTCCCACGAGTTGCAGCGGAAGAAGATCCAGACCGGTGGGACGCCGTTCACCGCCCCGGGCGGGCCCGTCGTTCCCATCCTTGCCGCGGTGGCCATCATCTGGCTGCTGTCGCAGGCGTCGGCCCGGGAGTTTGCGATCGAAGGCATCGTGCTGGGCGTGGCGAGCGTCTTCTATGTCATCGCCGCTCGTAGACGACCTTCCCGCCGACAATCGTCGTCATCACCGTGACATCCTTGATCGACGCCAGCGGCATGCTGAAGATGTCGTCGCTGAGAATGACCAGGTCCGCAAGCTTGCCGCGGGCGATCGTGCCCTTCTCCACTTCCTGAAATTCCGCGTACGCCGAACCCGCGGTGTACGCCGACACGGCTTCGGCGATCGTGATCTTCTGCTCGGGGATCCAGCCGTCGGGATGCTTGCCGTCGAGCGTGGCGCGCGTCGTGGCGGCATAGAGCGTCAGCACCGGGTTCAGCGGCGCGACGGGCCAATCGGTGCCGAGCGCGAGCCGCACGCCTTTGTCGAGCAGCGTCCGGAACGCGTAGGTCGTCTTGATCCGCTCGGGCCCGATGCGCCGTTCAGCCCACCGCCCGTCGTCGATCGCGTGATACGGCTGCACGGAGGCAATCACGCTGAGCGAGGCGAACCGATCGAAGTCCTTTGGCGCGATGTGCTGCGCGTGCTCGATCCGGAACCGCCGATCGCGGTCGCCGTTGGCACGAACGACCTCGCCGAAGAGGTCGAGGATCTGCGAGATCCCCGCGTCGCCGATGGCGTGAATGCACAACTGCAAGCCGGCTCTGTCGGCTCCGACGAGACGCGCGCGCATCGCATCGAGCGGCTGCATTTCGTCCGACAGCAAGCCGCGCGTGTTGGGCGCATCCGTGTAGGGCTCGAAGAAATACGCGGTCGTCGATCCGAGCGAGCCGTCGGCGTAGCCTTTGACGGCGCCTATGCGCAGCCACGCCGATCCGAACGATCGGTGAAGGCCCAGCTTCGCCTGATCCTGCCATCCCGTTTCCATCGGCACCGCGTAAATGCGCGCGGTCAGCTCCCCGCGGTTCGCGAGCTCCGCGTACACGCCAATATCGTCGTACGCCGGATTCATGTCCTGCACGCTCGTGATGCCAATCGACGCGACATGCTCGAGCGCGCGCTTCACCGCGTACAGCCGGCGCTCGGGAGTCATCGGCGGGATCGCGCGGTCGACGTAGTTCATCGCGGCGTCCTTGAGAACACCGGTCGGCGCGCCGCGCGCATCGCGGACGATGGCGCCGCCGGGCGGATCGGGTGTCGCGGCGGTCACGCCGGCGAGCGCGAGCGCCGCCGAATTGGCCAGCGCCATGTGGCCGTCGTAGCGGTTCACGAAGACCGGCGTATCAGCCGTGACCGCATCGATCAGCTCCTTGGTGGGCAGCCGCACCGGCGTCCAGCGCTGATCGTCCCAGTCGCCGCCGAGGACCCACTCGCCGCGCGCCGTCGTCTTCGCGCGCGCGCCGATCCGGCGCGCGAACTCCTCGGGCGTGGCGGCGTCCTTCAGGTCGACGTTGTCGACCTGGCGGCCGCCGTCCACGAAGTGCACGTGCGCATCGTTGAAGCCGGGGACGACGCGGCGTCCCGCGGCGTTGATCACCCGCGTGTCCGGACCTCGCCAGCGCTCGATATCATCCGCGCCGCCGACGGCGACGATGCGGTCGCCGATGATCGCCACGCCCATGGCGTCCGGCTGCGCGGGATTCCCCGTCCACACGTTTGCCCGCGTGATCACGAGATCGGCCGGTGTGCGGGAGGCGCGCGCGCAGGCCGCCGTCGCGACGGCGGCGGACACGAGAATGAGCTCGGCGGCCGTCAGGCGTTGTGAGGTCATAGGTGGGCGCATTATAGTCGTCGGATGCCCCACGGGAATCCGACCGATGATCAGATCAGAGATCTACTGACCCACGCGACGACCATCGCCGTGGTTGGCGCCTCCTCGAATCCCGAGAAGGCATCGTACGGAATCATGCGGAAGCTGCAGAGTGTCGGTTACCGCGTGATCCCCGTGAACCCACGCGAGACCGAGGTCCTCGGCGAGCGATCGTATCCGTCGCTCACCGACGTACCCGAACGCATCGACATCGTGGACGTGTTCCGCCGCGCCGAAGATACGCCGGCGATCGCCGACGAAGCGGTGACGATTGGCGCCAAGGCTCTGTGGCTGCAGACGGGTATCGTCAACGAGGACGCCGCGGCGCGGGCCACGGCCGGCGGATTGACGGTGGTGATGGACGCGTGCATTGGGGCCACGCATGCGCTGCTGCGGATTCCCCCCGTTACAATGCGTTGATTTCCTGCTCGAGCCGGCTGACGAGCGTCTCCATCTGCTCGACGACGGCGCGGACCGGTTCCGGCCGGCCGAGATCGACGCCGGCCCGCAGCAGCAGCGCCATCGGATGGTCGCTGCCTCCCGACTTCAGGAGCGTCAGGTAGCGGTCGACCGCGGCCGGGCGCTCGCCGGCGCTCGCACCCGAGATCTGCTTCATGATCTGCGCGCTCGATGCGAAGCACGTCGCGTACTGATACACATAGTACGGCGTGCTGAAAAAATGCGGAATGCGCGCCCACGTGAGGCGCGCCAGCTCGTCGTTGTCGAGCGCGTCGCCGTGATACGCCTTGAGCAGATTGAAATAGATCTCGCCGAGGCCATCGGCGGTGACCGGGCGCCCTTCTTCGGCGAGCCGGTGTGCCTGCAGCTCGAAATCCGCGAACATCACCTGCGTGTAGAAGGTCGATGCGATGCCGTCGATGGCGTGCTGCAGCAGCACGACACGCTCGCGCTGATCGCTCGCGTGGGCGAGCATGTACTCGAGAAACAGCGCCTCGCTGAGCGTCGATGGGACTTCGGCGACGAAGATCGTGTAGCCCGCGTAGACAAACGGCTGATGGTCGTGCGAGAGGAGCGTGTGCATCGAGTGCCCCATCTCGTGCGCGAGCGTGAACACGGCGTCGAGTGTGTCGTTGTAATTGAGCAGCATGTACGGGTGGACGCCGTACACCGGAGCCGAGTACGCGCCGCTGCGCTTGCCCGGGTTCTCGTAGACATCGATCCATCCGCCGGCCAACGCCTGGCGCATCTGATTCTGATACTCGGCGCCGAGCGGGGCCACCGACGCCGTGAGCCAATCGAGGACATCCTCATATTGATACCGCCGATCGAAGCCGACGAGCGCGATCGTGGTGTCGTATGCGTGATAGGTGTCCACTCCGAGGACGCGCTTGCGCAGCCGATGGTACCGGCGCAGCGGATCGGTGCCCGCCTTGGTCGTCTCGATCAGATTCTCGACGACCGCTGTCGGAATGTTGTTGCCGTGCAGCGCCGCCTCGAGCGTCGTCTTGTAGCCGCGCGACTCGGCGAAGAACAGATCGCGCTGCAGCACGGCGTTGTAGAGCGACGCGTACGTATTTACGCTCGACCCGTACAGCTTGTGAAACTCGCGGAACGCCGTCGCGCGGTCGGCCTGATTGCGGTTCGTCGCGAGGATCGCGCGGTACTGTCCGTACGTCAGCGTCGCATCGCCGGTCGACAGACGCACCGTCGGGTACGTGATGTCCGCCGTTGAGAGCGCCGAGTACGCGTCGTTCGGCGTCGACGAGAACCGGCTGGACAGCGACAGCAGATGCTCGCCTTTGTCGTCGAGCACGTGTTCCTGCTGCCGATACAGGTCTTCCAGCGCGAACCGGTAGACCCCGAGTGCGGGATGCGCCGCCATCCACGCCTGGATGGTCGCCAGCGGAATCTGGAGCAGCTCGGGATTGAACCACGCGCTCGCCTGGTTTTCCTTCGCGAAGAGGATCTGCACCTCCTGGCGCCGGGCGTTGATCTGGTTGTCGCGCTGATCCTGGTCGTACCACAGGGAGGCGAAATACCAGACTTTGTAGGTGAGCTGGCCGATGTCGTCGGAAAGCTTGAGCGCCGTCAGCAGGCGTTCGGGCCCCTGCGCGAGCGTGCCCTGGAGCGCGGCGTACGAGGCGATCTTCGTGTTGAGGGTCTCATAGGCCGCCTGCCACGCCCGCCAGTCGGGAAAGATATCGGTCAGCGACCACTTGAACCGCTGAGCGATCGCGTCGCGGTCGCGGAGCGGCGTGGCCACAAGAGGGTCGGCGGACGCGAGCTGGTCCATCCGACGGATCATACCGCAGCTGACGGCCCACGGTTCGGTCGGCCCGGAGGGTCGTGGCGCGGATCACAGGGCGCCCGGAAACCGCGGCGCGCACGTCCGCGCGGGTCAGCGCTCGCCACGCCGCGCGCTCGCGCGGCTCGTCGTCCACCGTGATGCTGGCGCGCCCGGTTCAGCGGCACGCGGCCCATCGCGTTCGACCGCCGAGGCCGCTCCGTCACCGTTGCGAAGCGGCGTAGACGAGACGCGCGATGTCGGCGGCCAGCGCCGCACTCCGTTTCGTGTCATCGAGGCCGCGCACCAGGACGACCAGGACGAACGGCCGCGCGGCATACACAATCGCGGCGTCGTGCTGAATCCGCGTGATCTCCCCGGTCTTGTGCGCGACCGGCGTGCCCGGCGGCAGCCCGGCGGGGATCCGGTCGTGAAAAGTCTGCCGCTTCAGCACAGCGACCATCTCGTCGCTCGCGGCCTTGTCCACCGCGTCGCCGTGCGCGATCTTCTCCATCAGCGTCAGCAGCGCCCGCGCCGTGGTGGTGTTGTTCAAGCCGTTGTCGAACGCCTTCCCATCCTCGACGCCGCGCAGCACGCGCATGCCGGTCGCGCCGAGCGCGTCGGTCGTGCGCTGAATGTTGGCCGGGCCCAGGCGTTCGATGAGCACGTTCGCCGCGAGGTTGCTGCTGACCGTGATCATCGCCTCGCACAGATCGCGATACGACATGCGGCCGCCGACATGCTTGGAGACGCCGGCATCCGAGTCGTCGCCAACGGCGAGCGCGTACGGGCTGCCGTCGACGATGCTGTGGAACGCATTGACGACGGGCACCTCCTCGTCCAGCCGCAGGAGGCCGGCGTGCGCCTGCCGGTACAGCTCGATCATCACCGGCACCTTCATCGTGCTCGCGGCGTGGAACGACACGTCAGGCTGAATCAGCAGCTCGTCGCCCCCGTCGAGCGTGCGGAAGGCGACCCCCACCTCGGCGCCGCTCGCGCGAATCCGCTGTTCGATCTCAGCGCGGAGCGCCGCCTCTGAAGGCTGTGGCGCGACGGGCAACTGCACCACACCAGCCGCGAGGACGCACAAGACGGACCACCTGAGCTGCATGGGCCGATTCTAGCGCGCCGGGCAATTCTGTGGCATGGTCGTGTCATGCGTGCACTCGCGTTTGCGCTCCTCCTCACAGTCGGCCTCGCCTGCGAAGGCTGCTTCCAATCGACGACGCTCATCTCGGTGAACGGCGACGGCAGCGGGACCCTCGAGCTGACGCTGGTCTTCAGCGGCGCCGCGCTCATTCAAATGCGCCAAGTGGCTCCGCTCACCGGCGGCAGCAGCAAGGCGTTCGACCCGTTCCCGGAAGAACAGGCGAAGCAGCTCGCCGCGTCGCTCGGCCCGAATGTCCGCTACGTGTCGTCCACGTCGATCACGACAGGCGAGGGTCTCGGGCGGAAAGCCGTGTACGCCTTTCCCGACGTCAATCAGCTCCGAATCAACGAGCAGCCGCCAGCGCCAGGCGGCGTGACGATTCGATCGAGACAGCTCAACACCGAGCAGGACATTCGCTTCGTGCTCGCACCTGAAGGCGGACATCTGCTGCTTCGCATCCTGTTTCCGCAGGCCACGACAGCCGTGCCGGCTGGAAAAGGCGCTCCGCCAGTGGCGTCGCCGGACCAGATCGCCCAGATCAAGGAGACGTTCGCCGGTGCGCGGCTGTCGATCGCCGTCAAGCCGTCAGGGGAGATCGTCAAGACGAGCAGCCCCTGGGTCGAGAACGGCAGCGTCACGCTGATCGATCTGCAGTTCGATCAACTCGCGGCCGATGAGGCGGCGCTCGCGCAGCTGCGTGGGGTCCGGAGCGTCGAGGACGCCACAATCGCGCTCAGAGGCGTTCCCGGCGTGAAGATCAGCACGGATCGCGAGATCACGATCGAGTTCATCCCAAAGAAATAATCTCGACCTCGGCGCGCCCGCTGGCAACCGTCAGCCGCGCCACGCTGGGCTGCAGGTCGAATCGCCGAGGCCCCGCGGCGCCGGGATTAATTGCGACGCGCTCACCCCGCCGCAGGATCACCGCGCGGTGCGTGTGGCCGAACGCGACGACGTCGGCGGCATAGCGGGCGAGCACCAGCTCCGGCGTCGGACTCCCCAGCTCGTGGCCGTGGCTGACGTGCACGGTGACGCCGCCGATGGACACGGTGCGCTCGCGCGCCAGCGCGGGATCGTGCCTGTCGTCCACATTTCCCCACACCGCTTCGACCGGCGCGATCCGTCCAAGCGCCGCGAGCACCGCCGGGCCACCGACGTCACCCGCATGCACAATGAGGTCGACGCCGGCGAAGATGCCCGCGATCTCCGGACGCAGCAGTCCGTGCGTGTCCGAGATCAGACCGACCACGTATACTGGGCCGCTCATGCCGGGTTCACTTTTTACACCGCGCTTCTTCGTCATGTGCGGATTCACCTTCACCGTATTCCTGTCGGCGTTCCAGCTCCTGCCGACCGCACCCTTCCGCATCGTCGATCTCGGCGGCAGTACGTTCGCGTCGGGACTCTTCCTCGGCTTTCTCACCTACGCGTCCGCGACGTCGGCGCCCTTCACCGGCGCGCTCGCCGATCGGATCGGGCGGCGGCGCACGCTGCTCCTCGCGAGCGGCGTCATCGCGCTGTGCTCGGCCGGCTACGCGGCGACATCGAATTACCGCGTGATGCTGGCGCTCGTCATCGTACACGGCATTTTCTGGTCGGGGCTGCTGTCCGCCTCAGGCGCCTACATGGCCGGCATGCTTCCCGAGGGCCGGCGCGCCGAAGGGCTCGGCTACTGGGGCTTGTCGAGCGTCGCCGCAATCGCGGTCGCTCCGCCGATCGCGTTCTGGGTGTTTCAGCATGGCTGGCTCTGGATTTGCGTCTCGTGCGGCGGGCTGAATCTGCTGATGGGCGCAATCGCCTGGACGCTCGATGAGGAGGGGGACAACGCGGCGCATCACGCGTCCTCCGCCGTGCGCCTGACGCCGGCCATCGAATGGCGCGTCCTCGTCCTCTCGCTGACGCTCTTCCTGTACTCGTTCGGCTACGGCGCCATCACGAGCTTCAGCGCCGTCTACGCCGACGCGCTCGGCGTCACGCCGAAAAGCCTCTATCTGACGACGCTCGCCGTTGTCATTCTGCTGACGCGGCCGCTCTCCGGCCCGCTCGCCGATCGCATCGGCTACCGGCGTGTCTTTGCGCCGAGTCTCGTGCTGATCTCCAGCGGCCTCGCGATCCTCGCTCTGGGCGGCACGCGCGGGTCGCTCGTCGCCTCGGCGGTCGTGTTCGGTCTTGGATTCGGCACGGCGTGGCCGGTGTTTGTCGCCTATGCACTCGGGGACATCGACGCCAGACGCCGCGGCGCCGCGTTCGGCGCGATTATCGCCGCCTTCGACATCGGCATCGGCACCGGATCGACCGCGGGCGGCTGGCTGATTCAGCGATTCGGGTTTTCGGTCGCGTTCGGTACGGCCGCCGCGCTCTCCGCCGTCGCGCTGCCGTATTTCCTGCTGGTCGATCGCCGGCTGCGATAGTGCCGTAACGCCGGCGTCGACAGCGCCACCCATCCAGTCGCGACCAGACAGCCGACGCCGCCGCTCACGACCGAGAAGGTGGCACCCAGCCAGTTCGCCAGCGCTCCGGCTTCGAGCTCGCCGAGCTGCGGGCCGCCCATGAAGAACACCATGTTCACGCCGGTCATGCGTCCCCGGAGCCGGTCGGGCGTCTCGAGCTGCCGGACGATGTTGCGGATCACCATGCTGACGGTGTCGGTGGCGCCGGTCATCGCCAGACAGAAGAAGGTCAGCCAGAACGATCGCGACAGACCGAAGACGACGGTCGCCAGGCCGTAGCCCGCGACGGCCCAGAGCAGCGTCGGGCCTCGGCGCTGGATGCGCTCGCTCAGCGGCACCATCAGCGCGCTCGTGATCAGCGCGCCGGCCGACGGCGCCGCGTACAGCCACCCGTAGCCTTTCGCGCCGACGCGGAGGATGTCCTGCGCGAAGATCGGCAGCAGCGCCGTGGCCGACGAAAAGAACGTCGCGAAGAAATCGAGCAGCATCGTCGATCGGATGACCGGCGAGCGAAAGACGAACCGCAGCCCTTCGAGCGCCGCGTGCCACGACACATCGTCGCGCGACCCGGCTTCCGACGGCGCGCGCTTCGGGACGTTGCGCATCATCAGCAGCGCGACGATCACGAACAGAAACGACGCCGCGTTCACGGTGTACGCCCAGGCGACGCTGCTCGCGGCAATCAACACGCCGCCGATCGAGGGGCCGACGACCGACGCCGTCTGGAACATGATCGTGTTCAGGCCGATCGCGTTCGGCAGGTCCTCGCGGGGCACGAGCGTGGGCACGAGCGCCTGGCGCGCGGGCAGATCGAATGCGGCCACCGCCGCGCCGATCGCCGCGAGCGTATAGATCGGCCACACGGTCGACAGCCCGTTGAAGGCCAGCACCGCCAGCGCCGCGGCGACGAGCGCGGAGCCGGCCTGCGTGAAGAGCATCAGGCGGCGCCGGTTCCAGGCATCGGCGACGACGCCGCTGACCATCGAGAACGCGACGATCGGGACGACCTTGACCAGGCCGACGAGCCCGAGCGCGAGTCCCTTCTTCCCGGGCGGCACGAGCAGCGCGACGTGCCACAAGAGCGCCGCGTTCTGCATCGTCGATCCGGTCATCGAGAGGAGCAGCCCGATCCAGATCAGGCGGAAGTTGCGGTGCCGGAGCGCGAGGATCGACGTGCGGGAGAACACGCTATCCGCGCGGCCGGCTTGGAATGAAGTCGTGACCGAGGACGCGATGCGGCTCGTAGGGTTCTTCGACGAACGCGCGCTCCTCGGCCGACAGCTCGACGCGCAGCGCGTCGACGAGCTCGTCGAGCTGCGAGAGCTTCGACGCGCCGACGATCGGCGCGGTGACGCCGGGCTGAGCGAGAAGCCACGCGAGCGCGATCTGCGTCGGCTTGACGCCGCGGCGCGCCGCGAGCTCCGACACGCGGCCGGCGACGGCGAAGTCGGCGTCGGAGTAGTACAGCGTGCGCGCGAAGTCGTCGTTCTTGGCGCGCGGCGTCGCGCCGTGATCCGCCTTGCGGCGATTGCCGGCGAGAAAGCCGCGGGCGAGCGGGCTCCAGGGGATCACGCCGATCCCTTCCTCGCGGCAGAGCGGCAGCATCTCGCGCTCTTCCTCACGGTAGACGAGGTTGTAGTGGTTCTGCATGCTGACGAACCGCGTCCAGCCGTGCGCGTCGGCCACGTACAGCATCTTCGTGAACTGCCACGCGGACATGCTCGACGCGCCGATATAGCGCGCCTTCCCGGCCTTCACGATGTCGTGCAGCGCTTCGAGGGTTTCTTCGATCGGCGTGTCCGGATCGAAGCGGTGAATCTGATACAGATCGACGTAGTCGACGCCGAGACGGCGGAGCGATCCCTCGATCGCATCGAAGAGATGCCGCCGCGAGAGGCCGCGGTCGTTGGGGCCGGCGCCCATGGGATAGAACGCCTTCGTCGCGATGACCACCTGGTCGCGCGCCGCGTACTCCTTGAGCGCGCGGCCGACGACTTCTTCGCTCACGCCGCGCGAGTACATGTCGGCCGTGTCGAAAAAATTGATGCCTCGCTCGATGGCGCGCTTCAGAAAGGGACGGCTGTCCGCTTCGTCGAGCACCCAGGGCCGCCACGCGGACGTCCCGAAGGTCATCGTGCCGAGGCAGATCCGCGAGACGTTCAGGCCGCTCGAGCCGAGGCGGACGTACTCCATCCTATTTCACGCCGATGAGTTCAACATCGAAGAGCAGCGTCGCGTGAGGCGGGATGACGGCGCCCGCGCCGCGCGCGCCGTAGCCGAGTTCGGACGGAATGATGAGCGTCCGCGTGCCGCCGATCTTCATGCCGGCGACGCCTTGATCCCAGCCCCGAATCACCGCGCCGGCGCCGAGCTTGAACGCGAACGGCTCCCCGTGATCGCGCGAGCTGTCGAACTTCTTGCCGTGGTGATCCGGCGTCTTGGGATCGTAGAGCCATCCCGTGTAATGCACGGTCACCTCTTTGCCGGCGATGGCCGCCGCCCCCGTACCGACCCTGGTGTCCGCGACCTGCAAGCTCGTGATGTTGTCCATAAGCCATGGATTGTAGCGCAGGACTTCAGTCCTGCCCGACCACCAGTACCAGCTTGCCGATATGCGTACCGGCTTCCATCACGCGGTGCGCGTCGGCCGCCGCGCGCAGCGGGAACGTGGCGTGCACCACGGGCGCTACCTGGCCGGATTCGAGGAGCGGCCACACGCGCTCGCGCAGGCTCACGGCGATCGCGCCCTTCTCCGCCACCGAGCGGGCGCGCAGCGTGGAGCCGGTGATCGTCAGGCGGCGCTGCAGCACCGGCGTAAGGTTGATCTGCGCCTTGGATCCGCCGAGCGTCGAGATCTGCACGAGCCGCCCCTCGAGCGCGAGTAGGTCGAGATTGCGCGCCAGGTAGTCGCCGCCCACCATGTCGAGAATGACGTCGACGCCGCGTCCGCCGGTCGCGCCGCGAAGGGCCGCGACGAAGTCGGTCTGGCGGTAGTTGACCGCGCGATCGGCGCCGAGCGCTTCGCAGGCGGCGCACTTCTCCGCTGACCCCGCCGTGGCGAACACGCGCGAGCCGAACGCCCGCGCGAGCTGGATCGCCGTCGTGCCGATGCCGCTCGAACCGCCGTGGACGAGCAGCGATTCGCCCGGTGCGAGCCGTCCGCGCTCGAACACGTTGGTCCAGACGGTAAAGAAGGTTTCGGGGATTGCCGCGGCTGCCGTGAACGGCATGCCGCGCGGCACCGGCAGACACTGCGGCGCCGGAGCCACACAGTACTCGGC
>JADGOC010000219.1 GCA_017883165.1 Acidobacteriota bacterium | reverse complement strand
ATGCCCGCGACCAACGTCACCGCCGCTCCTATCCAAAGCATTCGGCACTCTCCTGAAACGGTCGCGTTCTGGCATGCTCACGACGCTGTCGCCAAACGCTGTCCTAGTCTTCCGTGGTCTGCCTTCGCGGGACGCGGACGGGATATCTCTCCATCTGTTAAGCGTGCGTAGTGTCCGTCCGATTTCAGGCAGAGAAACTTCTCGTCCACCAGCGCATCAAGCACCATCTTGCACAGCGCCCGCTCCATGCCGCAGAGCCGTTGCGCCTGTTCAAGTCTCAAGCGCAAACCGGGCATTTCCAGATACTCGGCGCGGAGACGGTTGAGCATTGTGTTGTGCGGCACGACAGTCACGCGGTGGTCGAACGGCGGAGTTCTCGTTCTGCCTGTATCCAGTCCTCTACGTCGTATCCGTGTTCGCAGCCACGTGCAAGGTAGAGGTCGTAGGCGCGACGGACGATGTCGTTATTCATCACGTGGGCTGACCGATTCGGCGACTTCGGCGGTCGAACGGTGGGTGGCGGACGAACGGACGATGCACGTTTCTCGGACATGGGCTGGTGCTCCTAATGATGGCGATGGTTGGCTCTTGAGAGGCTGTGGGTCAGCCGATTCTCGCGTAAGCGGCGGCGGCAGGCTCAGGAAAGCAGGAGAAGGACACTCCACATTACCACGTTTGGGTCGGGTTCGGCAGTTCTCGGTCTAGCGACTTTTTTGGAGAGCGCATCCAAGCGGACTTCACGAATGGCAGCAGCAGTGTGCGGGATTCTTCATCCGTCACGCGAAACGAAACGGTCGCGGGTTCATCGTGACACCTGTCGCGTTTCAGGCTTCCGCTCTACTCGCAACCTACGGTTGGACGTGGGAGACGCTTGAACTCTGGATGTTCGTGGATGAAGCCAAGCACCATCGAAAATAGGTCACGCAGGCGGTCGGCTTCCACCGTTGTCGGCTTGAAACGGTGGGACGCCCGGATCTGGCTGACGATGCAGGCGAAGTGGGATCTCTGGCATGCGCTGCGCGCCCGTGGCCGGCGACCAAAAGTCAAAGCACTCTCACCGTTGACGGCAGAGGCCGCGAGCTGAGTGCGCAGCGGCCCGAGTTTCTGCCCGCCGGGCACGACGGCGACGCCGTCTCAAGCGGCCGCGGTGACGGCCGCGCCCGATCGTCCCGTCGTTCCCGCTCGCACGCGCGCTTGGATCGTGTCCGCGATCCGCTCGGCGTCCCGCGCGACGCCGTGAATCATTGTGGACGAGAACGAGTAGAGGAAGTGGAGGCCGACGAAGTAGAACCCCGGCTCACCGGGCACGATGCCACGGTCGTGCACCGGCTCACCGTCGGCGCCATAGATCGGCTTCGGCAGGTCGATCCACGACAGCCCCGGGTGAAAGCCCGTGCACCAGATCACGTTCGTGATGTCGAGCACGCGGCCGTCGGCGAGGAGCGGCTTGCCGTCACGGACGCCCGTGACGCGCGGTGTCCGTTCGACGCCTGCGGCGACGAGGTCCGCCGGTTTCACGCGAATCAGTAGGCCGCCCTTCGAAATAATGGACGGGCGCGCCCGTCGTCCCATTGGCGTGCCCACCGTGAGGATCCGATGAAACACGACGCGAAAGAGGATCGGAAGAATGACGCGCGCAATGCGGCTCTCGATGTGGAACGACACGTGGCCTGGGTGCCGCCCGGACAGCCACGTGCGGTGCGACCGCGCGACGTCGATCGCGATGTCCGCGCCGGAATTGCCCGCGCCCACGATGAGCACATCGCCCGGTCGGAGTTGACCCGGATTCCTATAATCACTTGAATGCAACTGTACGATGCAGGGATCGAGCGCCTGCGCGAACTCCGGCACGCGGGCCGCCTGGTACGTGGCCATAGCGACCACGACGTGATCGGCCTCCAGGCGCCGGTCGCCGGCGTCCACGATGTACCGTGCGCCGTCGCGCCACAGGCGATCGACTCTGATGCTCGTGCGGATGGGCAGGTCGAAGTGTTTCGCGTAGGTCTCGAGGTAATCCGCCATCTGGTCCTTCGTCGGAAAACTGAAGGCCGGCGCCGGGAATGGCAGCCCGATGAGCCCGTCGTACTTGGCGGGCGTGAACAGGCGCAGCGAGTCCCATCGCTTGCGCCAGGAGTCGCCGACGCGAGGGTTGGCCTCGAGGATCACAAAGGACAGCCCGCGCCGCGCCAGGCAGTAGCCCACCGACAAGCCCGCCTGACCGCCGCCGATCACCACGACCTGAACACGCTCGGATGTACGGTTGTTGTTCATGCTTCACCTCGCCAAAGGGAACGCGATCCGCAAATGGATCCAGTAGCGAACGTCCAGTGGAGCCCGCATCGACTGAACTGTGCAGGGCCGGCCGAGCGCCGGAATGGGTATTTCTGTGTAAGCCGCGACGCACCACGAGTGTACGCGATGACGCACGCCACGTTCTGTCCTCCGCCAGGCAGTGTCTGCCGAAGGCTCACCATGCGCCGCGTGACTTCGCGCTACCGATTTGGTCGAGAATTGACATCGAGAACTCGAACAATAGCAGCGGTAAGTGCAGCATGGTCATAGGGTTCGAGAGCGCCCGTAGCTCAGTTGGATCGATCACAGTCCTTCTAAGCCGGGGGTCGCAGGTTCGAGCCCTGCCGGGCGCGCCAGCCTACGCCCCACCGAAGCGCGTCGCTCCACAATAGACGACAAGAGAGGAGCAATCCGGCGCCAACCCGGATACTGGTTGCGCTGGCAGGTATCAACCGCGTTATGATGAAGTTCTGCCTATCCCGGCCGTTCCCGCTCCGGTTTTGCCCGGAAGCGACTGTGCTGCACGGCCTGATAGCTTGATTGTGTTCGCGCCTCCGTCACGTTAGACTGCGGCGGTTAATCAAACCCTGACGTCTCGAAGGAGGCTGTCGTGCCACAGTATCTGATTGAGCGCAATATCCCCGGTGCAGGCAAATTCACG
The DNA here is from genome assembly GCA_017883165.1 of Acidobacteriota bacterium. Lineage (GTDB taxonomy): Bacteria > Acidobacteriota > Vicinamibacteria > Vicinamibacterales > CAVVIG01 > JADGOC01. The sequence continues at coordinate 2,387 of JADGOC010000219.1, read as the reverse complement.
GCGGCGGAACTCCAAGCCATCTCACAGAAGTCATGTAGCGTGCTTAACCAGATGGGCCCCCAGATCCAGTGGGTCCACAGCTACGTGACCGCCGATCAGATCTTCTGCGTCTACCGCGCGCCGAATGAGCAGATGCTGCTGGAGCACGCGCGGCAGGGCGGCTTCCCCGCGAACAAGATCTCGGAGATCAAGACGACGATTGACCCGACGACGGCCGAGTAGCGTGGGTCAAGGTGGCTGCCCGTGGGGGTGCGGCCCCTCCAATCAAACATGTGGAGCCGACGGCTGTGGCTTTCGGGGCACAATCTGCGCGATCAGCCGCCGCGGTTCACCCGCTGGTCGTTGGGTACCGATCGACGCCGCAGTGTTTCGGATCGTGCTTTGAGCAAACTGCTGGATGACGTGGTGCCCGTACAAGCGATTCAGGGACGTTGGCTTAGAGACGAACAACCTTCACGAACGATGGACACGCCCGTAGCTCACCTGGATAGCGCATCGGTCTTCTAAGCCGGGGGTCGCAGGTTCGAGTCCTGCCGGGCGCGCCAATCTGGCCAGATTCTGCCAAGTCGCGGACTCGGTCCGCGAAATTCGGCGACAATTGCGCTGCTCACGGCGACCGGTCGGAACCTACCAGCTGAAATACTTTTCGCGATTTCTCACCCATTGCTGAGGCATCCACCAAACTCGGATTCTCATCGTCGTCCATTCGCTTCCGGTCGGCGGCGGACCAATGGCATCGTCGTGACCGATGGCCGCATGCACCTCGGTCCTGCGGGAGATTCGGACGCGGCTGCACCTGTCCCAGGCGGAATGCGCGACGGCCCTTGGTGTCGCGGTCGAGACATTCCGCACCTGGGATGCGGGCCGACGGCCGACGCCAGCGGGTGTGCCCAAGAGGCGGCCGGTTGCCGGATCGAGTTGGAGCCCATCGGGAAGCGTCCCTCCGGTGACATTCCACGCATAAGGGGCCTGGCCGCCCGACGCCTGGAGTTGCGCATCGTATGGCGGCGTTCGTGGGGAGTCGCTGTGAGCCGGAGTCCCTCGACGAACTCGCGGAGCTGCGCGACCCGAAGACCCACCGCGGGCTGCGCAAGGAACCGTTCCACGCGATAAGATAGCGGCCCTAGCGTACTGCTCAGAGCCAAGCATTGCTTATGTCGCACCGCTTTCTCTGGTTCTGCGTCGTCGCCGGCGCTCTTCTGTCACTTGCCGTTTCTTTCAAGATCGCCACGCAGTCGTTCTTCGTGGGATCGGGCGACGGGGGTTGGGTCTTTCCGTATTTCTGGCCCTTCGCAGCGCGCTCGCTGGTTGTCTTCGCACTGGCGGGCGCTATCTCGCTTACGCTTGCCGCACTCCCTCTCAGCCTGCTCGATCGCCACGAGTGGCTGGTCGTGGGGGGCTGGCTCCTCGGCGGACTCCTTGTACAGGCACTGCTGCGAGGGCTCACTCCATTTACCTTCGAACAGATGTTCGTGAGCGACGCCGCCAATTCGTTTTACAGTCCAACGAAGCACTACGCGACCATCACGCTCATCACCGATTTCGATCGGCTCCGCTCGTCGTTGCCGCTGCACGCGCAAAGCAACATGCCCGGCAAGCTCATCTTCGTTTCGCTCCTTCGTCACGTGTCGGATCGTCCCGCCGTCATGGCGTGGCTCGTCGTCGCGATCTCGAACCTTGGCGGCGTGCCCTTGTACCTGTTCGTCCGCGATCTGTTCGATGATCGACAGACGGCACTTTTCTCGCTGATTCTGTACTTGGTCGTTCCAGGCAAGCTCTATTTCTTTCCGCTGCTCAACACCACGACACCCGTACTGGTGCTGACCTGTGCGTATCTGCTGCAACGATGGCTGCTCGCGCGCAAGCTTGTCTATCCCGCCCTGCTTGGCGTGACGCTGTACGTGCTCGTCTTTTTCGATCCCTTGCCGCTGGTTATGGGATTGCTCTTCGCCATGTTGATCGCGTCTGCATGGACTGGAGGACGTCTTGACCTGAAGACGCTGGTGCCGCAGGGCAGCGCCGCCCTTGTCACCTTTGCTGCGACGTACGCCCTTTTCCTGGCGGTGTTCCGTTTCGATCTGCTCGCGACGTTCCGCCACGCCCAGGCCGAAGCAGCACTCTTCAACGCCACCGTGCATCGCCCTTACGCAATCTGGGTTCGTGCCAACATCGTAGAGTTTGCTTTCGCGATGGGCATGTCTCAGGCGCTGATTTTCTGCGGCGCGTTCGTTGACGCCGTCCGTCGCGCTGCGATCTCGATCCGTGCGCTGTCTACCCCGATCGTGGCGCTTTGTCTGGGCCTGGGCGGCGTCCTGCTTGCCATCGATCTATTGGGCATGAATCGGGGTGAAGTGACGCGACTCTGGATTTTTCTCGAATGCTTCTTC
>JADGOC010000072.1 GCA_017883165.1 Acidobacteriota bacterium | reverse complement strand
CCGACGAGCGACTGGCCGGCGAAGGCGACGACGAGCAACGCGGCGAGGGCAACGAAACGATACTGCCTCATGAGCGACGGCCTCCAGGGATGTAAACGAGTGGTGTCAGATTATAGGGGAAACTCGGAATGGGATGATGGCGCGATGTGGTGATGGCGTGATGGCGCGATGTGGTGATGGCGTGATGGCGTGATGGCGTGATGGCGTGATGGGGGTATAGGTCACCGCACCACGAATCGCACGTCGCGGCGGGCGGTGGTTCTTCCAGCGGCAGCCTCGATGGTCAGCAGGTGCGGTCCGGGGGACAGATCGGCGAGGGGCAGATTGAATCGATGATCGACGGCCCGCGAGGCGTCGAATCTGTCCGCGGCGATCGTCTCTGCGGCGTGAAACTTCACCGCGTCATGGTCGTCGACCACGCGGATCTCGAGTTGCACCGATTCGAGGGGTCCTTTGACGTGCTGGTAAACACGCAGGATCAAGTCTGCGATCTGCCTGAGCGCGCTGATCGTCGACTCAAAGGAAGAATCCATGTTCACGGACGGCAGGGCTGGCGCGGCGCGCGCACCGCCTCCGCCGCCCCCGCCGCCAGACGCGAACGCCGGCCGCGACAAGCCGCCGTCCGGCGTGAAAGTGTCGATAGCAGCAAGAAGCCGCGGACGGTCGCTCGTGAAATCCTGCGCGTGCGAGTTGTGTGACGTGAACACGACGGCCGCAAGGTCGGACGGTCCCAGCTGATTCACGAGCGAGCGCGCCATCGCTTTGGTCGACTTCACGATCAACGGATTCGCCGGCGACCTGGCATCGTCGAGCAGGATGACGAACAGGCGGCGGTCGGCGACGATGTTGTCCTGCACCTCCGGCACGACGTCGCGCACCCACGCGGTCGGCGCCGGCGGCGGATCGGGGATGTCAACGGCAGCGAACTGGACGATCGACTGCGGCTGGCCGTCCTCGAGCACCGTGAAGTCGGCCGCCGTCAAGCCGCGAACCGGCCGGCCCTCCTTGTCGATCGCCGAGACGTCCAGCTCGACGACTTCGACGCCGCTGCGGAATCGCGGCGGCTGTGCCGGCGCCTGACGCGCGTCGCCGGCCGCGGCGGCGATCCACAGTGCGACAAAGGCCGCAAGGCCCTTCATGTGATCTTCGGTTCTGGGTTCTTGGTCACTTCACGACGAACCGTACGTCGCGGCGCGCCGAGGCTCTTCCCGCCGTCGCTTCAATCGTCAGCAGATGCGGCCCTGGCGCGAAGCTCGCCACCGGCAGATCGAACTGGTGATCGACCGTCCGCGTCGCGTCGAACCGATCCGCCGTCACCGTTTCAGTCGCGTGAAAATTCGCGTTGTCGTGATCATCGACGACGCGGATGTCGAGGCGGACCGAGCTGAGCGTGCCTTTCGCATGCTGGTAGATCCGCAGGAACGCGGAAACACGGTCGGTGCGCGCGAACGTGCGCTTGGTTGTCGGCATGACCGGAATCAGCGACGCCAGCGCCTCCTTTCCCGCCGACGCCGTCGCGGGCACGGCCGACACGATCACACCCGACAACGACAGGGATTCCTTCTCGAAATCCGGCACGTCGATGGCGGAGTACACGCTGCCGGTCTTGTCCTGCACCGTGCTGTGCGCCGCGAGCCGCAGGTTGTAATGCCCCGGCTTGAGGTCGAGGCGGGATACGATTTCGAACTGCGCGTCCGGCTCGTCGGTGGTGGGCCGCATGACGACCTTCGCCACTTCTTTCTGCGAGCCGCGCATCTTCTGATTTTCGGCGTCGTACGCCCGCGTCAGCAGCTCGATGTTGTCGGTCGTGCGCTCCTTCGGCGTCGGCTGGCGGACGTCAGCCGCGATCGCCAGCGCCGCCTCGCTCTTGCCCGGAATCGCGAACGGCGCGATGGCAATCTGCAGCTGCACGTCGGGGCGCGGGATCAGGCCCGCCACGGCGGCCTCGGTCGCCGGCGGCGGCCGCTTGGTCGCCGCCACCTCACGCGGTGCGTTGTAGCCGGCGCGCGTCCGCACGGTGACGCCCGGCCTGTCGACGCGCACGTCCACCTTGCGGTACTTCCCGTCCTTCCTGGGATTCGACGATTGATACGCTACGAGATAGTAGGAGCCGCTCTCGCGCACCATTTCGGCGACGCCCTGATCGGCGCTGTTGGTGTCGAGCACCGCGCGGCCGCCGGTGTTCTCCGCGACGACCCGCAGATAGTCGGTGGAGGAGCGCGCGTCGGGGTTCGAGTCCCTGTGCGCCAGGAAATAGTTAGCAAGCCCGTCGAGGCCGGCCGGATCGAAACTGTAGACGTTCACGTTCGAGAGACGCGCCAGCCGAAAGAGCTCGGTGAGCTGCTGCTGGAGCTGCGCGGCCGCGCCCGACAACGGGTCCTGCCCCATGGCGTCCGTGCCCGTCTCGCCTGGCCCGGCCACCGTCATGACGCTCGGAATCGGCACGCCAACGCTGATGTACATCAGGATCTTGCGCTGATGCGAAACGTCGGTCAGCAGCTCCGCGACGTGCTCGAGCGTCTGGACCGACGACTGATACGAGTAAGTATCGACGTTCTTGTCGGGCAGGAACGCGTTACTTGGGAAGTAGGTGGCACCTGCCGCTGCCGCCGGCCTCGCCGGCGGGCTCAGGCCGCGGAAGCCCGGCGCGAACGTGTCGATGGCGGCCCGCAGCCGGACGCGGTCGCTCGTGAATTCCTGCGCGTGCGAGTTGTTCAACGTGAAGACGACGGCCGCGAGATCGGACGGCCCCAGCCGGTTCACGAGCGACCGCGCCATCTCTTTCGTCGCATTCACCATCTTCGGATCCGCCGGGATCATGGCATCGTCCAGCAGGATCACGAAGACGCGGCGGTCGGCGATGCTGTTGTCGTTCACGTCCGCCGCCACGTCGCGCAGCCAGGCCGTCGGCGACGGCGGCGGGTCGCTGATATCGACGGCCGTGAACTGGACAATCGATTGCGGCTGACCGTCCTCGAGCACCGTGAAATCAGCGGCGGTGAGGCCATGAACCGGACGGTGGTTGCTGTCGGTCACCGAGAGGTCGAGCTCGACGACCTCGACCTCGGTGCGGAATCGCGGCGGCTGCGGCGCCTGCGTGGGCGCCTGACGCGCGTCGCCGACGGCGGCGAGCGCGATCCAGAGCGCGAGGCACGCCGCCGGCGCTCTCACTTGCCACCTCGGGGCACGCGCTTTTCATATGGCGGACGCGCCGGCGCCGCCGGCAGCGTGCCGATGCGCTGCATCACTTCCTGAATCGCGCGCGCGAGCTGCGTGTCGGTCCCCTTCGCAATCTGCGCGGGGTCTTCCTCCACGGGAATGTCGGGGTCGACGCCGTGGCCTTCGGCGAACCACTGCCCTTTCGGGTCGAACATGCGGAAGGTCGGCACCGTGACGTTGCCGCCGTCGACGAGCGACGGCGCGCCGCTGATGCCGATGAGACCGCCCCACGTGCGCGTGCCGATGAGCGGCCCGAGCCCCGCCTCGCGGAAATAGAACGGGAACGCGTCGCCGCCCGATCCGCTCCAGCCGTTGATCAACATCACCTGCGCGCCGCGGTGCGCGACCGGCGGCCACTGCCAGCTCGCGCCGTCGCGCACGGCCCAATAAGCCAGAATGGGCCGGTTGAGCAGCTCGATGAAGCGATCCGGAATCTGGCCGCCGCTGTTCCATCGCTCGTCGATGATGAGCCCGTCCTTCTTCCACTGCCCCATGAACTGCCGCATCAGCTCGTTCTGCGCGTCGGTGCCGGTGCTCTGCACGTAGATATAGCCGACCTTGCCGCCCGTCGCCTTGTCGACGATTTGCCGCCGCTCCTCAATCCACGCGCGGAATCGCAACTCGGTCTCGTCGTCCAGACACGTGACGACGACCTGACGCGCCTTCGCCATGGACGCGGTCGTGTTCACGGTGAGCACGACCGTCTTCTGGCCGAGATCCGCGAAGCTCGCCCAGGGATCGGCCTTCGGATCGATCGGCACGCCGTTGACGGCGAGGACGTACTCGCCCTCCTTGACGCTGACGCCAGGCTCGTCGAGCGGCGACTGGACGCCGGAATCCCACGGCCCGCCGCGGATGATGCGCTTGATGCGGTATGCGCCGTTGGCCAGCTCCCAGTCGACGCCGAGCATGCCGACCGAGCGGCGCAGCGGCTGCTCCTCGTCGCCGCCGCCGTGGTACGTATGCGATGAGTTCAGCTCGCCGAGGAACTCGCCGATCACCCAGTTGACGTCCCAGCGCGTGACGGCGTCGCCGAGCAGCTTCGCATAGCGATCGCGCAGGCCGGCCCAGTCGACGCCGTGCATGTTCGGGTCGTAGAAGAAGTCGCGCTCGAAGCGGTAGGTGTCCATGAACATCTGCCGCCACTCGGCACGCGGATCCACCGGCACCTCGATGTCGCCGGTCTCCATCGGCTTCTCGAACTTCTGCTTCTCCTTGACGTCCACGATCGCGTACTTATGCTTGCTCTCGACGAGCATCTTCTTGCCGTCGAACGTCGTCTCGAATCCGTCCGCATCGTCCAGGATCGTCTTTTCCTCCCGCGCGTCAAAATCGAAATAGACGACGGGGTTCTTGTCGTCTTTCGAACCGGCGCGCGGCGCCCGCCGGTACAGCAGCTTGCCCTTCACCGCCTGCAGGTCGGCGTAGTTCCCCGCCTTGGGCGGCAGCACGACGGCGCGCGACTCGAAGCGATCGAGATCGATGTCGACGTTTTTCGGCGGCGGTGTGTCGGCGGGCTTGTCTTTGTCGGCCTGCTTGTCTTTGTCCGCCTTGTCGTCAGGCTTGCTCTCGTCCGGTTTCTTCTCGTCCGGCTTTTTCTCGTCGTGCTGACCGGTGTCGAGCGCCGGATTCTCATCGTCGTTGCGCGCGGCGAGCGGCGACTTCACGTCGTTGCGCAGCGGAACCGCGACGAGCTCGGTCGGATTCGCGTACGTCCAGCTGTTGTCGAACGCGCCGTAGATCGGATCGAACGCGCGGTCGGACGCGTAGAACAGGTACTTCCCCTCGGGATCGAAGATCGGCTGCGTGTCGTTCAGGTAGCCGGTCGTCGCCTGCTGCAGCTTGGCAGCCTTCGTGTCGTACAGAAAGATCGCATTGTTGAGTGTGCTCGTCTGCCGCGCGTAGGTGAGCCATCGGGAGTCGGGCGACCATTTGACGCGGAATGCCTCGAGGCCCCCGTGAGCGATCCAGATCGGGCTCTGGTCCACGTCGACGACGCGATTGGCCGCGATGTCGTAGACGTGGATCTTCATCGCCTGATCGATGAAGGCGAGCTTCTTGTTGTCGGGCGACCACTGCGGCTGATAGCGAAAGCCGGGCCCGAGCGAGGTGACCTTGCGTTCCGGCCCCGAGCCGTCCGCCGGCTTGAGGGTCAGCTCGTATTCGCCGTTCTTGTCGCTCCAGTAGGCGACCGTCTTGCCGTCGGGCGACCACTGCGGATACCGATCGGCGACGCCGGAGCTGCGCGTCAGATTCAGCACGGCGCCGTGCTCGGCCGGCACGGTGAGAATGTCGCCGCGGACTTCAAACACGGCGCGTTTGCCGGTCGGCGAGACGCCCGCGTCGACGATGAGCTTGTCGCCTTTCACGACGCGCGCCCGCATGGTCGACTCGTCGGTAACGACGCGCACCGGCACCTCCGCGGCTTTTTCAGATGCGAGATCCAGGAGATACAGCCGTCCGCCGGCCTGAAAGACAATCGCGTCGGGCCCGATCGACGGGAACGTGATGTCGAAATCGGTGAACTGCGTGATCTGCCGCGTCCTGCCGCTCGTGATGTCGAGCGCCCAGATGTTGTTGCGCTCGCTCGCCCCGCGATCCGAGAGGAAGTAGATCGTGTTGCCGTGCCACATCGGCTGCGCGTCGTTGGCCGGATTGTTCGTGAGGTTGCGCGACGCGAACGTCTTCAGATCGAACAGCCAGAGATCCGGGGCCCAGCCGCCGCGGTACCGCTTCCAGTTGCGGAAGTCCTGCGACATCGGCATGTAGACGAACTGTTTACCGTCAGGCGAGAACGCGCCGAACTCGCCGTACGGGACCGGGAGCTTTTCGGGGAGCCCGCCGTCGAGGCCGACGAGATAGAACTGGCTGAAGCGCTGTCGTCCGCTCTCGCGGCCCGAGGCGAAGAGCACGCGCTTGCCGTCGGGATGCCAGCCGATCACGCGATCGGCCATCGGGTGATGCGTCAGCCGCGCCGCTTCGCCGCCACTGGCCGGGACGACGTAGACGTCGAGGTTGCCGTCGTAGTCGGCGCTGTAGGCGATCTTGGTGCCGTCCGGCGAAAAGCGCGGAAACGTCTCCTCGCCAGGCGGCGAGCTGAGACGCGTGGCGGTTCCGCCCTTCTTCGGCACGGTCCAGATGTCGCCGGCGTACACGAACGTGATCTGAGTCGCCGACACGTCCGGATAGCGGAACATCCGCGCATCGACCTGCGCCGAAGCGGACGGAGCGACTAACGTGACGGCGGCAAAGACAGAGACACAAAACGTGCGCATTGACTCCTCACACCACATCACACCATCACCACATCACACCATCACCACATCACACCATCACCACATCACACCATCACCAGATTCCTACGATCCTCCACCTTTTCTTTTCCCCGTCGTTGGCGGCGGCGGCTCGTGCGTGAGCCGATCGACCGGGTGTTCCTTGATCATCCGCAACCCTTCCTGCACCGCGCGCTCGAGCTGCGGATCGTGGCCGCCGATGACGTCTTTCGGCCAGTTCTCGACGTCGACGTCCGGCGCGACACCCTCGTTTTCGACCGCCCATTTGCCGTCGCGCGAGAAGAAGCCGCCGCGCGGCGCGATCATCGAGCCGCCGTCGATGAAGGTCGGCGTGTCGGCGGTGTGGACGAGCCCGCCCCAGGTGCGCTTGCCGACGAGCAGGCCGATCTTCCGCCGCTTGAACATGTACGGCATCAGATCGCCGCCGGAGCCGGCCATTTCGTTGATGATCATGACCTTCGGTCCCCAGATGCCCGCCGACGGGCTCGTGAAGGGGTACCGGTCGCCGGCGACGTTGTTGAAGTAGCCGTCGAAGTCGCGCTGCAGCGCGTCGATGATGTAGTCGGCCGCCGACCCGCCGCCGTTGTAGCGCTCGTCGATGATCGCGCCTTTCTTGTCCTGCTGGGCGAAGTAGTAACGATTGAAGCTCGTGTAGCCCGGCTGGCCGGTGTTCGGCAGATAGACGTAGGCGAGCTGGCCGTCCGAGAGCTTTTCCACCGTGCGGCGGTTGTGCTCCACCCACGCGCGCGTGCGGAGCCCCTGTTCGTTCGCGACGGGAATGACGGTGACCTGCCGCGCGCCGTCGGCGGCCGGCCGGCTGTTGACCGTGAGCACGGTTTGGCGGTTAGCCGTGCCGTCGAGCAGACGGTAGATATTGTCCGGCGCTTTCAGATCGAAGCCGTTGATCGCCAGAATGTAGTCGCCCACCGACACGTCGATGCCAGGACCGGCCAGCGGCGCCCGCAGCTCGGGATTCCAGCTCTCGTTGTCGTAGATGGCGGTGATCTTGTAGCGGCCGCTGTCGATCGCGAAGTCGGCGCCGAGCAGGCCGCCGATCGAGAGCGGCAGCTCGGGCATCGCGCCGCCGCGCACGTACGAGTGGCCGATTGCGATCTCGGAGCCCATGTTGTCGATCAGGTAGTTCAGATCGGCGCGATGGTTCACGTACGGCAGGAGCGCGCCGTACATCTGCTTGTCCTTCACCCAGTCGGTGCCGTGCATGTTCGGCACGTAGAGATAGTCGCGCTGGTTGCGCCATCCCTCGTTGAAGATCTGCTTGAACTCTTCTTTCGGCTCGAGATACATCCGCAGCGTCACGTTGAGGCGTCCCTGGCCCACCGTCGGCGCATTGCGATCCGCGTCGACGAGGTAGAGCCCCGCGGTGCCGGCACCGCCCGCGCCGCGTCCGCGGCCCGCGGCGCCACCGCCGCCGCCGCCGATGCGGTACAGCAATTTGTGGCCGTCGGCGCTGACGTCGTACTCCGCGACGCTACCGACGAACACCGCCGTGCGGCGATCGCTCAGCCGGTACCGGTGCAGCGTGCTGCCAGCCGGCGTGCCGTCGGCCGGCGCGGCGCCGCGGCCGCCGGGCGCACCCGCCTCGAGGCAGTAGACGGTGCCCGCGACGCCCGCCTGGAGCTTCGAGTACTCGCGCTCGGGAATGCCCGGCACCGAGATGATGCGCTGCTGCAGGCCGTCAGAATCGATCTGCACCGTGACCGGCGCGCGCGGTGCGCGCGCGGGCGCGGACTGATCGGCGGCCGCCCCGCCCTGCGTGTCCCCACCCGCCGCCGCGCCGCCGCCCGCTCCGCCGCGTCCGCCGCGGCCGCCTCCGCCTCCCGGCGGCACGCTCGAGACGCCGGTGTCTTCGTCGCTCTCCGGCAGGAGCGGACTCGGGTCGCTCTTCTTCAACACCGCGAGATACAGTCCGAAATTTTCGTTGTGGTCGTACGACGTCATGTCGAGCCACTGCGACTTCAGCCCGAAGTCGGTCGACCCGAAAAACCAGAGGTACTTGCCGCTCTCGTCCCAGACGGGCCACGTCGCGTCGGCGAGCGCGTCGGTCACCTGCTTCTTCTCGCCGGTGTCGACGTTGCTCACGAAGATCGCGTGGTAGAGCGTATTGAGGCGGCTCGAGTACGCCACCCACTTCGAATCGGGGCTCCACGTCGGATTGAGCGTCCGCGTCGGCACCATCCACGGATCGTTGCCGACGATCTTCGCCTGTCCGCTCGCCACGTCGAGCACCCAGACGTTGAGCTTGGTGTCCGTGAAGACGATCTTCTTCGAGTCGGGCGACCACGACGGCGTGTAGTAATGCGTCGGGTTGGCGAGCGTGATCTCGCGCGGAGGTGCGAGGCCGTCCTGCGCCTCGATCACCAGCTTGTACTCGCCCGACTTGTCGCTGAAGTACGACACGAACTTGCCGTCCGGCGACCACGCGGGATCGCGCTCGGCCGATCCGCTCGAGTGGCTCAGGTCGCGCACGTCGCCTTTCTCCGCCGGGATGGTGAAGATCTCCCCGCGCGCTTCGACGACGACGCGCTTGCCGGTGGGCGAGAGCGCGATGTTCGTCATGCGGCTCGTCACGTCCTCCCAGCGCGGCATCATCCACGGGAAGTCGCCGATCGCGGTGATGTTCACGACATGCTCTTTGCCGGTCTTTGGGTCCAACTCGTGGACGTAGCCGGCCTGCTCGAACACGACGGCGCCAGCGCCGGCGTTGAGCGTCTTCACATCGAAGTCGGTGAACTTGGTGGCCTGCACGAGCTTCTTGGCCTTGGTCTCGTAGCTCCAGACGTTGCTGACGCCGTCGCGATCGGACAGGAAGTACACGGTGTCGCCCACCCAGGCCGGATCCATCTCTTTCGAATCGGTCCACGGCGGCGTCTGCACGTCGTACGTCTTGGTGTCCACGATCCAGATCGGGCGGTTCTGCCCGCCACGGTAGTTGCGGCGTTCTTCGTCCCACGAGTTGTTCATGCGGTACGCGATGCGGCTGCCGTCGGCGGATACTTTCCCTTGGTACGCGCGCGGCAGCGGGAGCGGCTGCTCGACGCCGCCTTCGGCCGGTACGATCCAGAAGCGCGGAGCGCCGCTCGGCGCCCACGTCGCGCGCGTCGACGAGAAGAGGACCGACTTGCCGTCGGGCATCCAGCCTTGGACGAGATCCGCGCCCGGATGCCACGTCAGACGCTTCGGCTCCCCGCCCTCGGACGGCACGACATAGACGTCGATGTTGCCGGCGTACTCCGCGCTGAACGCAAGCGTCTTCCCGTCCGGCGAGAACTGGGGGTTCGACGATTCGCCCTGGAAGCTCGTGAGACGGCGCGCCAGGCCGCCGGCGCGCTCGACGATCCAGATGTTGTTGGCGTACGCGAACGCGATGTGCGTCGCGCTCACCGTCGGCGACCGCAACAGCCGCGTCGACTCACCGTTGGCGGTCAGCGAAGGAGGCGCCGCAAACGGCACCGCGAGCAGAAACAGAAAAACGCCCGTAAGAAGGCTGCGTCGGATCGACATGGATGGGCCTCCGGAACACGTCAGCGGGGAGAACTGATCAGCGCGGATCGTAGCACGCCACCGGGCGCGGGCCCGTCAGAATCCAGTGGACCCGAACCCGCCGACGCCGCGTTCGGTGTCGCTCAACGCGTCCACTTCGACGACGTCGACCGAGACGCGGGGCGCGACCACCAGTTGCGCGATCTTCATGCCGGGCCGGACCTCGAATGGCTGCGCGCCGTGGTTGATCAGGATGACGCCAACCTCGCCCCGGTAGCCTTCGTCGATCGTGCCCGGCGTGTTCAGCACGGTGACGGCGTGCTTGAGCGCCAGGCCGCTGCGCGGCCGCACCTGTGCTTCGGTGCCGGGCGGCAACTCGATCGCGATGCCGGTCCCCACGAGCGCGGTCGCGCCCGGAGCCAGCACGACGCTGACCGACGCGCAGAGGTCCAGCCCCGCGTCGCCCGCGCGCGCGTACTGCGGAACGACCGCATGGCTGACAAGACGCTTCACTTTGAGTTGCATGCCGCCGGGGAATTCTACGCTAAACTCCTCGCATCTTCCTGGAGGACTTCGCCATGTTCCGTACGTTCACAGCTCTCGTCTTTTGTGCGTCGGCCGCGCTGTTGATGCAGGGCGGGTCCGCGCCGGGCATCGACCCGGCCGTCCTGAAAGCGTTCCAATGGCGCAGCATCGGCCCGCAGCGCGGCGGACGATCGATCGCGGCCAGCGGCGTCAAGGGCCATCCGAAGGACGCCTACTTCGGCGCGACCGGCGGCGGCCTCTGGAAGACGACCGACGGCGGCGGGACGTGGCAGCCGGTGACCGACCATCAGATCACGAGCTCGTCGGTCGGCGCCGTCGCCGTCGCCGAATCGAATCCCGACATCGTCTTCATCGGGATGGGCGAGTCGTGCATCCGCGGCAACATCCAGCCGGGCGATGGCGTCTACAAATCGTCCGACGCCGGCAAGACCTGGGCGCACGTCGGCTTCACCAGGTCCGAAGCGATCTCGAAGATCCGCATCCACCCGACCAACCCCGACATCGTCTTCGTGGCCGACTTCGGGCGTTACAGCGTGCCGAGCGACGAGCGCGGCATCTACAAGAGCGTCGACGGCGGCAAGAGCTGGCAGCGAAAGCTGTTTCGGGACAACAAGACGGGCGGCGTCGACATCGCGATCGATCGGAAGAATCCCGACGTGATGTATGCGGCGCTGTGGGAAGCCTTCCGCGTCGAGTATTCGATGTCGAGCGGCGGCCCGGGCAGCGGGCTCTTCAAGTCGACAGACGGCGGCGAGACGTGGAGAGAGATCACGCGCAACCCGGGGCTGCCCAAAGGCGTGGTCGGCAAGATCGGCGTCGCCGTGTCGGGCGCCGACTCGAACCGGGTCTACGCGATCGTCGAGAACGAGAACGGCGGCCTGTTCAGCTCCGATGACGCGGGCGCGACGTGGAAGGTCGTGAACGAAGGGCGCAACCTCCGCCAGCGCGCGTTCTACTACACGCACGTTACGGCCGACCCGAACGTGAAGGACACGGTGTACGTGGAAAACGTCGGCACGTTCAGATCCACCGACGGCGGAAAGACGATGGTGAATTTCGCGGGCGGCGATTCGCACGATCTGTGGATCGATCCGGAGGATTCGAACCACGTCATCCACGCGAGCGACGGAGGCGGCGCCGTCACGTACAACGCGGGCTCGGCGCAACGGACGTGGAGCTCGCGCGAGTACGCGACCGGGCAGTTCTATCACGTCGCCGCCACGAGGCACGTTCCCTATCACGTGTGCGGCGCGCAGCAGGACAGCAGCACGCTCTGCGTGCCGAGCGACACCGGCCTCGGGCGCGGCGGCCGCGGCGGCGGACGCGGCGGCGCTCCAGCGACCTACGGCGCCGGCGGCTCCGAGGACGGCTACATCGCGCCGGATCCGAAAGATCCCGACGTCTTTTTTTCCGGCGGCAACAACGGGTCTTTTCTCGTCAGACTCAACCGGCGAACGGGCGAGCAGCGGGAGGTGAACCCCTACCCGCGCGAGTTCTCCGGCGAGCCGTCGAGCGCGCTCATCGAGCGGTGGCAGTGGACGTATCCGATCATCTTCTCGCCGGTCGATCCACACGTGCTCTACGCCTCGTCGCAGCACGTCTGGAAGACGACTAACGGCGGCCAGACCTGGGACAGGATCAGCGGCGATCTCACGCGCCACGATCCGAAGACGATGGGCGATTCGGGCGGCCCGATTACGCACGACATGAACAGCCCGGAGGTCTACGCGACGGTGTTCGCGCTCGGTCCCGGAAAAACCGACGTCAACATTCTCTGGGCGGGGTCCGACGACGGCCTCGTCAACGTCACGCGCGACGGCGGCAAGACGTGGACCAACGTCACGCCGAAGGAGATGCCGGACTTCGGCCGCGTCAGCATCATCGACGCGTCGGCGTTCGACGCCGGCTCGGCCTACGTCGCCGTCAAGAAGCCGCTGCTCGACGACGTGTCGCCCTACATCTTCCGTACGCACGATTACGGCAAGACGTGGACGAAGATCGTCGCCGGCATTCCGGCCGGCGATTACGTCCACGCCGTCCGCGAGGATCCGACGCGGCGCGGTCTGCTCTACGCGGGCACCCAGCACGGCTTCTATATTTCGTACGACGATGGCGATCGCTGGGACTCGCTATCGCTCAACCTGCCCGACACGCAGATCTCCGACATCGCCGTCGAGGCCAACGACATCGCCATCGCCACGCACGGCCGCGGCTTCTACATCCTCGACAACATCGGCGCCCTGCGCCAGTCAGGCCCGGCGGTCACGACGGCGAGCGATTTCTATCTGTTCGCGCCGGGCGACGCGATTCGTGGCGCGGGCGGCGCGACGATGACGTATCTCTTGAGGAAGCCGGCTGAGAAGCTGACGCTCGAGATCCTCGATCGCGGCGGTCAGGTCGTGCGGAGCTATGCGGGCGCGGTCCCCGGCGCGGGGCGCGGCGGACGAGGCGGCGCGCCAGGCGCGGCTGCAACGCCTCCAGCGGCCGGCGACGAGGCGGCCGTTCAGCCGGAAGGCGACACGGGCGGCGGAGGGCGAGGACGCGGCGGCGCGGGTGCGCCGATGGCGGCCGGGATCAACCGCTTCACATGGGATTTGCAGTACGCGCCGGCGTCGTCTTTTCCCGGCATGGTGCTGTGGGGCGGGAGCACGAACGGGCCGGCGGCGCTGCCAGGCGCGTATCAAGTGCGGCTGACCGTGGACGGCCGCGCGCAGACGCAGCCGCTGACGGTGAAGAAGCACCCGCTGCACACCGACGCGACCGATGCGGATCTGAAGGAGCAGTTCGATCTCGCGGTGCAGATCCGCGACAAGGTCAGCGAGGCGAACAACTCCGTGATCCAGATTCGCAAGATCAAGCAGCAGGTGGCCGACCGGCTCACCAAGTCGTCGGACGGCGACTTCGAGGCGGTCGCGAATCGACTGACGAGAAACCTGGGCGACGTCGAGGAGCAGCTCTATCAGGTGCGCAACCAGAGCGGGCAGGATCCGTTGAACTTCCCCATCAAGACCAACAACCGTCTGGCGGCGCTCCTGCGCGTCGTCGACTCGGGTGACGGGAGGCCGATCGGCAACGCGATGCCGATCTTCAAAGATCTGACGACGGAGCTCAAAGCCGAGACGGATCGACTGCAGCAGGTGCTCGCGACCGACCTGCCCGCCGTCAACCGCCTGGCGACGCGGCTGGGGCTCGAACCGATCAGCGAGAAGTAAATCAGAAGTCCAGGCGGATACCGAAGAAGAGCCGAAATTCGTCTCCGAAATCGGTGTTGTCCGTCTTGTCGGCGACGATCCGTCGGAAATCAGCCTCTGCGACGAACTCCCAGGGCCAGCCCGTCTTGATCGCCAGGCCGGCGCCGGGCTGCATCATGAAGTGAGTTCCCGAATCGCCGGGACGGGCGACGGTCTCGCCGTCGTTCACCGACTCGTGCTCAGCTCCGGCAATCACCTGAACGAACGGCGTTGCGCGAGCGGATCCGACGGGGAACAGTAACCGGATGCCGCCGCCAACGGCCGTTGCTGTCCGGTCGACGTTCAGGTTCGCCGTGAACGTGTCCCGGTGACGGCCCCAGTTGACCTCGCCCACCAGGCGAACATGAGGCGCGACAGGCGCGGAGACGTCGATGTTGAATCCCAGGGGGAAGTTCCGGCTGTCGTCGATGATCGAACGTGGGTCGACGAACGAACCCGACGCGTGTAGGAACTGGTAGCCGATCGTGACGTCGGCTTGCGCCGACGCAGGCGTGGCCGTCGCAGCGATCACGCACGCACACACTCCGATCAGGCTCAACATTCCTTTCATTGATCTCTCCGGCAAAGATAAGAATGATGGCGACAAGGCAGCATCTTACTCCGCGCCGCCAAGCCAACCTTTCGCGGCGCAAATACGTCTATCTTCTTTATGGCCAACCTGAAATTCGCGCTGCGGACGCTGTTCAAGACGCCGTTCGTCACCATCGTGGCGATCGTGTCGCTGGCGCTCGGCATCGGCGCGAATGCGGCGATCTTCTCCCTGTTCAACGAGGTGCTGCTGCGGGCGCTTCCGGTGCAGCAGCCGGACCGGCTCGTCAATCTCGGCGCGCCCGGGCCCAAGCCCGGCTCGCAGTCGTGCGGCCAGGCCGGCGACTGCGACGTCGTCTTCAGCTATCCGATGTTCCGCGATCTCGAGCGCGTGCAGACGGTGTTCACCGGCGTCGCCGCGCACGTCGCCTTCGGCGCCAACCTCGCCTATTCCGGCCAGACGATGAACGGCGAAGGCATGCTCGTGTCGGGCAGCTACTTTCCGGTACTCGGCGTCCAGCCGGCGCTCGGCCGGCTGATCGGCGCTGGTGACGACCGCACGCCCGACGAATCGCCAGTCGTCGTGCTCAGCCACGCGTACTGGCAGACGCGCTTCGCCTCGGATCCGAACGTCCTCAACCAGACGATGATCGTCAACGGCCACACGATGACCATCGTCGGCGTCGCCGCGCGCGGCTTCGACGGCACGACGCTCGGCGTCAAACCCGCGGTGTTCGTGCCGATCACCATGCGCGCGCAGATGCAGCCGCGCTGGAAGGGGTTCGACGACCGGCGTACCTACTGGGCGTACGTCTTCGCGCGGCTGAAGCCGGGCGTCTCGATCGAGCAGGCGCGCGCCGCCCTGGCGCCGCAGTATCACGCGATCATCAACGACGTCGAAGCGCCGCTGCAGAAAGGGATGAGCCCGCAGACGCTGGCGCGGTTCAGGGCGAAGCCGCTGACGATCGAGCCCGGCGCCAAAGGCCAGACCTCGGTGTCGGGCGAGGCGCGGATGCCGCTGACGCTGCTCTTCGGCGTCACCGCGTTCGTGCTGCTCATCGCCTGCGCCAACATCGCCAACCTGCTGCTGGCGCGATCGGCGGCCCGCGCCAGCGAGATGGCGGTGCGCCTGTCGCTTGGCGCAAGCCGCCGACAGCTCATCGGGCAGCTGCTTCTGGAATCGTGCCTGCTCGCCGCGTTCGGCGGCGTGGCGGGCGTCGTCGTCGCGCGCTGGACGCTCGACCTCATCATCTCCCTGCTGCCGGCCGACGCTGCCGCGTCGTTGCACATGCAGATCGACGGGACGGCGATGCTCTTCGCCGGCGCGCTGGCCCTCGGCACGGGACTCCTCTTCGGCCTCTTCCCGGCGCTGCACAGCACGCGGCCCGATCTCGTGTCGACGCTGAAGGGACAGGCGGGCCAGCCTTCGGGCGCGCGGGCAGCGGCCCGCTTCAGGTCGTCGCTCGCCACGGCGCAGATCGCGCTGTCGATGGCGCTGCTGGTGATGGCGGGGCTTTTCACCAAGAGCCTCATCAACGTGAGCCGCGTCGATCTCGGCATGAAGGTCGACAACGTCGTCACCTTCGGCGTCTCGCCGTCGCTCAACGGCTACACACCAGAGCGGTCGAAGCAGTTCTTCGAGCGCCTCGAGGACGAGCTCGCCGCGCAGCCCGGCGTCGCCGGCGTCGCCGATTCGATCGTGCCGCTCGTCGCGGGCAACAACTGGGGCAACAGCGTGTCGGTCGAGGGCTTCCCCTCGGGCCCCGACGTCGACAGTAGCTCCCGGTTCAACGAAGTCGGTCCGGGCTACTTCCGCACGCTCGGCGTGCCGCTCATTTCGGGCCGCGAGTTCACGCGCGCCGACGCCCTGGGCGCACCGAAGGTCGTCATCGTCAACGAAGCGTTCGCGAAGAAGTTCAACCTCGGACGTGATGCCGTCGGCAAGCGGATGACGAACAACGGGAGCCCCGACGCCAAACTGGATATGGAGATCGCGGGCCTCGTCAAGAACGCGAAGTACAGCAGCGTCAAGGACGACGTGCCGCCGGTCTTCTTCATTCCATACCGCCAGGACAAGGACGTGGGATCGATTTCGTTCTACGTGCGCACGTCGCTCGATCCCGAGCGGTTCCTGGCGAACATTCCGAAGGTCGTCGCCACACTCGATCCGAACCTGCCGGTCGAAGACCTGCGGACGATGCCGCAGCAGATCCGGCAGAACGTGTTTTTCGATCGCCTGATCAGCGTGCTGTCGGCCGCCTTCGCGGTGCTGGCGACGCTGCTCGCCGCGGTGGGGCTCTACGGCGTGCTCGCCTACACCGTGTCGCAGCGCACGAGGGAAATCGGGCTGCGCATGGCGCTCGGCGCGGCGCCGGGACGCGTGCGCGCGATGATTCTCAAGCAGGTGGCGGTGATGACACTCATTGGCGGCGTTCTCGGCCTAGCCGCGGCGGTCGCCGTCGGCCGGCTTGCCGAGTCGCTGCTCTACAAGCTGCAGGGATACGACCCCGTCGTGCTGGCGGGGGCCGCCGTCGCGCTGACGCTCGTCGCCCTCAGCGCCGGCTTCGTCCCGGCGCTGCGCGCGTCGCAGGTCGAGCCCATGACGGCGCTCAGGTACGAATAACGGGGGTCAGTCCCCGAGATACTTCTTCATCCAGCCGAACACCGATTCGTGCCAACGTTTGCTGTTGAGCGCCTTGAGCACAAAGTGTCCTTCGTCGGGAAAGACCAGCGCCTCGGCGGGGACGCCGTTGCGGCGCAGCGCGGTGAAGAGCTGCAGGCCCTGGTCGACCGGCACGCGGAAATCCTGCTCGTTGGTGATGACGAGGGTCGGCGTCTTGATCCGGTCCGCAAACAGGTGCGGCGAGCACGCCGTGAAGTTGCGGCGCGCGATCGCGCTCCACGGCGGCCCGCCGAACTCCCACTCGGCGAACCATAACTCCTCGGTGGCG
>JADGOC010000071.1 GCA_017883165.1 Acidobacteriota bacterium | reverse complement strand
CGCGGCCCGCATATCCGGGCTCGGCGCCGAGGCCGACGCCCGGCGGTCCGCGTCCGCTCCCGTCGCAGCCGGTGCGCACGCAGCCGCCGGGGATGCCGCCGCGTCCGGGCGGTCCGTATCCGCAGCGGCCGGGCATGCCGTCGCGGCCGCCGTACCGTCCGGCGTATCAGGGCCATCGGCCCGCGTCGGGCGCGCGCCGCGAATCGTCGCGTCCGTCGGCCCCGCCGATGCCGGCCGCGCCGCCGCCGGTCACGCGCACGATCACGCTCGCCGAAGGCATGACGGTGAAGGACCTGGCCGACAAGCTGGATCTGCGCGTCAAGGACCTCCTCGCGAAGCTGCTGAACAAGCGGCTCATGATGACGATCAATTCCACGCTCGACACCGAGACCGCCACGATGCTCGCGCGCGAGTTCGGCGCCGACGTGCAGATGCGGAGTTTTGAAGAAGAACTGCTGCAGGGGGACTCGGAAGACGCGCACGCCGAGGACATCGTCACGCGCGCGCCGGTCGTCACGGTCATGGGCCACGTCGACCACGGCAAGACGTCCTTACTCGACGCGATCCGCGAAACGCGCGTGGCCGAGCGCGAGGCGGGCGGCATCACGCAGCACATCGGTGCGTATCACGTCACCATCAACGGCCGGAACATCGTGTTCCTCGACACGCCCGGCCACGAAGCGTTCACCCTGATGCGCGCCCGGGGCGCCAAGGTCACCGACATCGTCATCATCGTCGTCGCGGCCGACGACGGCGTGATGCCACAGACGCGCGAGGCGATCGATCACGCCAAGGCGGCTGGCGTGCCGATCATCGTGGCGATCAACAAGATCGACAAGCCGGGCGCCGCTCCGGAGCGCGTGAAGCGCGAGATGACCGAGCTCGACCTCATGCCCGAGGAATGGGGCGGCAAGACCGTGACCGTCGAAGTGTCGGCGAAGAAGAAGCAGAACATCGAGCTCTTGCTCGAGATGATTCTGCTCGTCAGCGACATCGGCGAGTTGAAGGCGAATCCGAAGCGCAACGCGTCGGGGACCGTGCTCGAGGCCAAGCTCGACAAAGGCCGGGGGCCGGTGGCGACGATTCTGGTGCAGGACGGGACGCTGCACGTGGGCGATAGCTTCATCGCCGGGCCGATCGTCGGCCGCGTGCGCGCGCTCATCGACGATCGCGGCAAGCCGGTGAAGTCGGCCGGGCCGTCGATGCCGGTGGAGGTGCTTGGTCTGGCCGGCCTGCCGCAGCCGGGCGACGCCTTCCAGGCGCTGGCCGACGCGGCGAAGGCGCGGCAGATCGCGACGTTCCGGCAGGAGCAGGCGAAGACGCGATCGCTCGGCGCGAAAGGCGGCCGTCTCACGCTCGAATCGCTGCAGGCGCAGATCGCCGAAGGCGGCATGAAGGAGCTGCCGATCATCATCAAGGCCGACGTGCAGGGCTCGGCCGAAGTGCTCGCCGACACGCTCACGAAGCTGACCGACGAGAAGGTGAAGGTCCGCATCATCCACTCCGGCGTCGGCGCCGTGAACGAGTCGGACGTGCTGCTCGCGTCGGCGTCCAATGCCATCATCATCGCGTTCAACGTGCGTCCCGACCGCAATGCCGAGGAGATCGCCACGCGCGAGCGCGTCGACATCCGCCAGCACTCGGTGATCTACAACGTCACCGACGAGATGAAGAAGGCGATGACGGGGCTGCTCGAACCGGTCTTCAAGGAAGTCCGCATCGGCGTCGCCGACGTGCGCAACACCTTCAAGGTTCCCAAGTACGGCACGATCGCCGGCTGCATGGTCACCGAGGGCCGCATCACGCGCTCGGGCGACACCCAGGCGCGCCTGCTGCGCGACCACGTGGTCATCTACGAAGGCAAGATCGGTTCGCTGCGGCGTTTCAAGGATGACGCGAGCGAGGTCAAAGCCGGGTTCGAGTGCGGCATCGGCTTCGAGAAGTACAACGACCTAAAGGTCGGCGATCTCATCGAAGTCTTCGCCATGGAGCGCGTTCCCGTCTTGGCCTAATTAGGAATTAGGAAGTTAGAATTAGGAATGGTCGGCGCTCGTTCCTGAATTCCGAATTCCGAATTTCAATGTCTCAAGGTTCCCGTCCCGATCGCGTCGCCGACCTGATTCGAGCGGAGCTCGCGCTGCTGCTCGCGCGCGAGGTGCACGACCCCGGCATCGGCTTCGTCACGCTGACGCGCGTCCAGGTCAGCCCGGATCTCCAGCTCGCGCGGATCTACTACACCGCGCTCGGCGACGAGGCGGCGAGGAAGAAGACCGCGCGCGCGCTCGATCGCGCCGTGCCGTTTCTCCGGCGTCAGATCGGATCGCGTCTCCGCCTGAAGCGCGTGCCCGAGCTGGTGTTCCACTACGACGAGTCGATTGCGGGCCAGGACCGCATCGAGCAGCTCCTGAACGACATCCACACGAACGCGCCGACCCGTGATCCAAGCGGTGATCATGACGAGTAGCGCGCCAGAAATTCAGCAGATCGTCGACGCGATCCGCGGCCGTCAACGCTTCGTCCTCTCGTCCCATTTCCGCCCCGACGGCGACTCCATCGGATCGCAGCTCGCCATGGCCTACGCGCTGCGCGCGCTGGGAAAGGACGTGGTCGTCGTCAACGCCGACGCGGCGCCGCCGCCGCTGATGGCGTTCCCCGGCGTGCCCGACATTCGCATCGCGCCGGCGATCGACGGCGACTTCGACGCGGCCATCATCATGGAGTGCGGCGATATAGGGCGCACCGGCGTCGCCGGCCTCGACCGGTTCTTCGTCATCAACATCGATCATCATCCCGGCAACACCGGGTACGGCCGGATCAACTGGTTCGACGCGGGCGCCGCCGCCTGCGGCGAGATGGTGTTCGATCTCGTCCGTGCGCTCGGCGTGAAGCTGTCGCTCGAGATCGCGACGCATATTTACCTCGCCATCCTGACCGACACCGGCTCGTTCCACTACTCGAGCATTTCGACGCGCACCTTCGACATCTGCCACGAGGCGCTCGACGCGGGCGTCGACCCGGTGCTGGTGGCGCGCAATGTGTACGACAGCAACAACATGGGGCGGCTGAAGCTGTTCGGCGCGGTGCTGAGCGCGATGCAGATCGACGGCACCGGCCGAATCGCCATCGTCTACCTCGATCACGAGATGGCGCGCGAAGCGGGCGGCACCTATGAGGACACCGAAGGGCTGATCAACCTGCCGCTGACCGTGAAGGAGATTCAGGCGGTCGTCTTCTTCAAGCAGGCTGAGGGCGAAGAGTACCGCGTGAGCATGCGATCGAAGGGCAACATCGATATCGGCGCCGTGGCGAAGGAGTTCGGCGGCGGCGGCCACAAGAACGCCGCCGGCTGCACGGTGAACGGCGCCATCGATGCGCTGCAGAAGCTCCTGCTCGAGAAGATCGAACAGGCGATCGATGGACGGCCTGTTAGTCGTTGACAAGCCGGCCGGTCCGACCTCGCACGACGTCGTGGCGCGAATGCGGCGCGTGCTCGGCGAGCGGCGGATCGGCCACACGGGCACGCTCGATCCGGCGGCGACCGGCGTCCTGCCCCTCGTGCTCGGGCGCGCCACGCGCCTGGCGCGATTCCTGAGCGCGCGCGACAAGAGCTACGACGCCGTGATTCGCCTGGGCGTCGCCACCGACACCTACGACGGCCGCGGCGTGGCGGTGGGCCCGCGCCACGACGGCGCGTGGCCGTCGCGCGAGGCCATCGCGGCGGCGCTCGAGCGTTTCCGCGGGACCTTCGAGCAGCATCCGCCCGCGTACTCCGCCAAGAAGATCGACGGCAAGCGCAGCTATCAACTGGCCCGCGCGGCGGCGCGTCAACCTTCTTCCACTGGCGGGTGCTCCCTTCCCGCCCCCGTCAGCGTGACGGCCCGGACGATAGACATCGTCAGTGTCGACGGCGACTGCGTCACGCTCGCGATCGACTGCTCAGCCGGCTTCTACGTGCGCTCACTCGCGCACGACCTCGGAGCAGCGCTTGGCACGGGCGCTCACCTGGCGGCGCTGCGCCGCACGCGCAGCGGCGACTTCACGCTGACCGATTCGCTGCCGCTCGCGGCGGCGGAGAACGATCGCGACGCCGCGCTGGCGGCGGTGATTCCGCTCGATCGCATGCTGCTCAGTCTGCCAGTGGTGGTGTTAACCGAGCACGGCGCGCGGCACGCCGCGCACGGCCGCGATCTGAGCGCGGCCGATGTGGCCGGGGGAACGATCGGCGCGGCCGAGGTTTGCCGCCTCCTCAATCAGCGTGGCGAGCTGGTCGGGATCGGCCAGCCGGCGAGGGCGCCCGGGCTTTTGCATCCCTCGGTTGTTCTGGTGTAACATGTTGAGATTGTTCGACTAAGAGATTTTTCGGTTTAGACGGCGAGTCCGGTTCCGAGGCGCCCGCGGCCGCAGCAAGAAGGTTCTGGACCGTTCGTGGAGGGAAAGCGTGGCGTTGACCAAAGACCGCAAGACCGAGCTAATTGGCAGTTACAAAACACACGAAGCCGACACCGGATCGCCCGAAGTGCAAGTGGCCATCCTCAGCGAGCGCATCAACTATCTCACCGAGCATTTCAAGGCACACGCCAAGGATCATCATTCGCGCCGCGGGCTGCTGATGCTCGTCGGCCGGCGCCGCCGGCTGCTCGATTATCTCAAGGCCAAGGACGCGCACCGCTACGCGGATTTGATCAAGCGCCTGAATATCCGCAAATAGAGTTAAGAGGAGTCGGTTTGCCTTTTAACCTTTCACTGTGAAGTTGTGATTTCCATTATGACTACGCGCGAACTCACCATCGGCCAGAACACTCTCAGGCTCGAAACCGGCAAGCTCGCCAAACAGGCGGGCGGCGCCGTCATTGTCCGCTTCGGCGATTCGGTCGTGCTCGTCACGGCCTGCCGCGCGGCGAATCAGCGAGAGGGCATCGATTTTCTCCCGCTGACGGTCGACTACCGGGAATACACCTACGCGTCGGGGCGCATTCCGGGCGGCTTCTTCAAACGCGAAGGCAAGCCGGCGGAAAAAGAAGTGATCACGAGCCGCTGTATCGATCGGCCGACGCGGCCGCTCTTCCCGGCGGGCTGGCGCTATGAGACGCAGATCATCGCGCTCGTGCTGTCGGCCGACCAGGAGAACGACACCGACGTCCTCGCCATCACGGGCGCCTCCGCCGCGCTGGCACTCTCGGAAATTCCCTTCGCGAAAACGATCGCCGGTGTCCGCATCGGCCTCATCGACGGCCAGTACATCGTCAACCCGACCTTCCTGCAGCGGAAAGACAGCCTGCTGGATCTGGTCGTCGCCGGCAGCAAGGACGGCCTGGTGATGGTCGAGGCGGGCGCGAAGGAAGTCACCGAGGCGCAGGTCGTCGAGGCGCTCGAAACGGCGCACGCCGCGATCAAGCAGATCGTGGCGGCGATCGACGATCTCGCGAAGGAAGTCGGCAAGAAGAAGATGACGGTCGCCAAGAAGGAGATCGGCCACGACTTCTATCGCGAGGTCGAAGAGCAGGTCTACGTGCCGCTGACCGAAGCGATGCGGATCCGCGGGAAGCTCGAGAACTACGAGACGGTCGAACAGGCGCTGAAGGATCTGATCGCGTCGATTCCTGAGGGGGAAGTCGAACGAAAGACCGAAGCGAAGGCGATCTTCAAGGAGCTGAAGGAAAAGGTCCTGCGCGAAGAGGTGCTGACGCATAACGTCCGGCTCGACGGCCGCAAGTTCGACGAAGTACGTCCCATCTGGATCGAAACCGGCGTCCTCCCGCGCACGCACGGCTCGGCCGTGTTCACGCGCGGCGAGACCCAGGCGCTCGTCACCTGCACGCTCGGCACCGCCGACGATGCCCAGAAGATCGAGAGCTTCGAGGGAGAAACGTGGAAGAGCTTCATGCTCCACTACAACTTCCCGCCCTTCTCGGTCGGCGAAGTCGGATTCATGCGCGGCCCCGGCCGACGCGAGGTCGGCCACGGCGCGCTGGCGGAGCGCTCGCTCACGCCGATGATGCCCGCCGAAGAGCAGTTCCCCTACACCGTGCGCGTCGTGTCGGACATCCTCGAGTCGAACGGCTCCTCGTCGATGGCCAGCGTCTGCGGCGGCTCGCTCGCGATGATGGACGCCGGCGTGCCGCTCAAGAACGCGGTGGCCGGAATCGCGATGGGGCTCGTGATGGACGAGAAAACCGGCAAGTACGCCGTGCTCTCCGACATCGCCGGCGCGGAAGATCACTACGGCGACATGGACTTCAAGGTGGCGGGCACCGCCACCGGCATCACCGCGCTGCAGATGGACATCAAGGTCGGCGGCATCACCACCGACATCATGCGGAAAGCGCTCGACCAGGCGCGCCGCGGCCGCCTGCACATTCTCGAGAAGATGGGCGCCGCGCTCGACGCGCCGCGGCAGAACATCTCGGCGTTCGCGCCGCGCATTGTCACGATCCGGATCCCGGTCGACAAGATCCGCGACGTCATCGGGCCGGGCGGCAAGATGATCCGCAGCATCATCGAGCGGACCGGGGTCAAGATCGACGTGGAAGACGACGGCCGCGTGAACGTGGCGTCGGCCGACGAGACCTCCGCGCAGAAGGCCATCTCGATCATCCAGGAGCTGACGGCCACGCCCGAGCTGAACAAGACGTACCTGGGGAAAATTCAGCGCATCACCGACTTCGGCGCGTTTGTCGAGATCATGCCCGGGACCGACGGTCTGCTCCACGTGTCGGAGATCGCGAACCACCGCGTGAAGGACGTGCGCGACGAGCTGAAGGAAGGCGAGCAGATCCTGGTCAAGGTGATCAATATCGACCCGACCGGCAAGATCCGGTTGAGCCGCAAGGCGCTGCTCCAGCCCGAGGAAGCCGGCGCGGGCGTACCAAAACCGTCATAACCGCGGCCAAGCCGCCTGGCGCCGCCGTTCGTCGTACAATTGCATGATGAGCCGAACGCGAATGGCGATGTCCGGACGCGTCCGGCACGGCGTTCACGTCGTCGTGCTCACTGGGGCGCTCGTGGCGTGTGGATGGCCGCTCCTGCGGTCCACGGTGGCGCAGGATCAGGGCCCCGTCGCGAAGCCGTTCGCCGTCACGGCCCGCCGCTACAAATTCGAACCCGCCCGCATCGAAGTCGTCCAGGACGATCTCGTCAAGATCGAGCTGAAGACCGAAGACATCGCGCACAGCTGGACCGTGGACGCCTACCGCATCGCGAAGCGCGTCAGCCCGGGCCACCCGGTGACGTTCGAGTTCCGCGCCGACAAGGCCGGCACGTTCCCCTTCTACTGCGACCTCAAGACCGAAGACGGCTGCCGCCAGATGCGCGGCGAGCTCGTCGTCAAGCCGCACAAATAACCGCTCGTACGTAGTGTCCGTTTTTAGGCGGACCGTCGGAGGCCGCAGGCGTGGTGTCGGCCGCCTGCCGTCGTCGATTCGCACGCCGGGAAGCCGCACTGCGCTTGACCCGCTATCGCTCCCCCGTCGACTACGGATGGCTTCGGCGACGGTCAGGGCCGGCATGCTCGGAGTCTTGAAAACGACGGCGGCCGGAAGCATGCTGCGCCAGCGACCCTCGTGAGCGGCGCGAGACTCGTGTCAGACGGAAAAACCGCGGCAGAGACCATCGGACTTGCTGTCAGAGGTTGTCGCCAAATGCCCCGGCAACCATCAGTGACACTGCTCGCAAGAAGTAGAACATCACTGGGAGATACACAAGGGCGATGACGACCGCATACCATCTGAATCGTCGTAGAAGGAATACAAAACCGACGCTGCAGCTGATGATCAACGAAGCGCTATTGCCGTACCATGGCACGGAGTCAGACGTCTTGTCCAACGCTATGAGCAAGACTTGCACGAGCAATGGACCGAGTAGTTATCGAAAGCGGAAAGGGCCTCTGTGCTCTGCGAGTTCAGCGGTTTCTGCGTTGATCGTCGTGGCGGTATCAGGCTTTGTAAGATTGCGCCGCAGCAATGCGTTCGCGGATCGGCGGG
Organism: Acidobacteriota bacterium; assembly: GCA_017883165.1. GTDB lineage: Bacteria > Acidobacteriota > Vicinamibacteria > Vicinamibacterales > CAVVIG01 > JADGOC01. The sequence continues at coordinate 9,385 of JADGOC010000071.1, read as the reverse complement.
TGGCTGTAGAAGAGCCACTGGACCAGCCGTGAGGGCTGCTCCTCGGCCAGATTCTGCGCCGCGAGGCGGCGCATCGCGGAAATGAACGCGCCGGGATTGCGCGTGAGGTCGAGCGCGAAGCGGTCGGCGCTCCGCTCGTAGGCGCGCGACATCGCGTGCGCCACCGGCACCATGGCGACCGATACCGCACCCGCCGCGAGCAGCAACAGCGGCAGCCCCGCGATGTCGTCGACGCCGCGCAGCCCCACCACGCCGGCCAGCGCGCCGAGCGCCCGCGCCGCGAGGTAGAAGCCACCGAGAATCAGCGCGCTCTCGAACACGATCCCCTTCCAGATGTCGCCGTGCACGTGGTGCGCGATCTCGTGCGCCAGCACCACTTCGATCTCCTCGTCGGAATACTGCGCGAGCATCGTGTCGGACACGAGAATGCGCCGCGTCGCGCCGATCCCGGCGAGCGCCGCGTTCGCTTTCTTCGTCTTGTCGCCGAGGCCCCATTCATACGCGCCGAGAACGCGGGCGCCGGCGCGATCGGCGAGCGTCAGGAGCCGCGCGCGGAGCGACTCGCGATCGAGCGGCTTGAGGCGATAGAAGAGCGGCAGCAGCACGACGGGCGCCAGGTTGGCGAGGCCCATGATCAACAGGGCGAACACGCCGCCGGCCGGCAGCCACCAGCGCTCCGGAGAGACGCGGATCAGCCAGTACACGATGCTGACGCTGACGCAGGCGATGAGCAGGCCGATGACGAAGGCCTTCGCTTGATCGCGCAGCCAGCCACCGAAGCGCTCGTTCGACAGGCCGTAGCGGCGCTCGAGGAAGAAGCCGCTATACAACGCGATCGACAAGTCGCCGATCTCGTTGAGCGCACAGAGGAGTCCCACGTAGACCACCGTCGAGAGGGTCGGTCCGGACGCCGGGCCGGCGCGCGCCGCGAGCGACTCGGCGACGTCCCGGAGCGTCAAGCTCGCGCCGCTCCACAACAGCCCGCCGACGAGCGCCACGCCCCACACGAGCGAACTGAGGCTCGCCTGCCGCTTCAGCCGCTGGTAGCGCGTCGCCTTGTCTTCGTTCATCTGGAGGAGGCACAGAGGACGCTAGCTAGCGTGCGCGCACGCGAATACCGCCGTTAGTCGTGTGCAGTTCGATCGGCGTACCGCCGCCGTTCAGGCGCCCTTCGATGTGGCGCCGCGATTCCTGCGTCGTCTCGAGCTTGAGGCCGGTGATGCTGATGCCGCCGTTGGTGCAGGTGGCCGAGACGTCCGCCTTCGCCGTCTCGGGCAGCGTCAGGGTGACGCCGCCGTTGGTCGTGCCCAGATCGACCTTGTCCTTGCCGAGCGACGCGAGATCGACCGTGACCTGGCCGTTGGTCGTGCGCGCTTCGACGGCGCCGGTGAGGTCGGTCCCGGTCACGCCGCCGTTGGTCGTGCGGGCCGACACGCGGCCGTTCAAGCCCCTGAGGGTGACGCTGCCGTTGGTCGTCATCGCGTTGATGACCGCCCCCTTCGGCGCCTTCACGTGATACTGCACCTCGAAACCGGCGCCGATCATCACGCCGCCCATCCGTTCGGTCGCGATGGACACACGGTTGGGCGTGATGTCCTCTTTGATCGAGATGCGCGGCAACAGCTCCCGCGCGCCCGCGTCGGTGGCGGCATGGGCGATCTTCGAAACGTGCACTTCGACGGTCGAGCCATCGACCCCTTCGATCTCGACCTTGCCGTTGGTGTTGTCGATGCGCACCTCGCCGTCGGCCGCCAGTGGATAGGTTTTTGTCCACTCGTCGGTCGCCTTGCCGAGGAGCGGCCCCATGCCCACGCAGCCGGCCGACGCGAGCGCCAGCGGAAGCGCGAGGGCGGCCAGCGGGAACCGGCGGCCCCGCGACATCTGAAGATTCATAAACAGCCTCCGGGGGTACATACGCCGCGCGGAGCGCGTCAGTTCAACTGCACCGAGATCAGCTTGGAGACACCCGGCTCTTCCATCGTCACGCCGTAGAGGCGGTCGGCGATCTCCATGGTCTTGCGGTTGTGGGTGATGAGAATGAACTGCGTGTGCTGCTGCATGCTGCGGAGCATCTCGACGAACCGGCCGATGTTGGCGTCGTCGAGCGGCGCGTCGATTTCGTCCAGGAGACAGAACGGGCTCGGCTTGAACTGGAAGAGGCCGAACATCAGGGCGATGGCAGTGAGCGCCTTTTCTCCGCCCGAGAGGAGCTGGACGCTCTGGAGCCGCTTGCCGGGCGGCTGCGCGATGATTTCGATCCCGCTCTCGAGCGGATCGTTCTCGTCGAGCAGGGTCAGGCCGGCGCGGCCGCCGCCGAAGAGCGTGCTGAAGGTGGCCTGGAAGTTCCGGTTGATCGCGGCGAACGCCTCGGCGAAGCGCTGGCGCGTCGTCTCGTCGATGCGCTTGATGGCTTCGCTCGTTTGCGCGATCGAGTCGATCAGATCCTTGCGCTGCGTCGTCAGGAAGACGTGGCGCGTTTCGAGCTCGTCGAACTGCTCGATGGCCATCATGTTGACCGGGCCGAGGCGATCGATTTTCGCGCGCAGGCGCGCGATCGCTTCCTCCGCGCTCAAGGTCCGCTGCGCGAACGCATCAGGCTCCGGACTGACGACTGACGACTCGAGACTGGCGCCTTCACCGTCCTCGTCCAGCTCCTCCGCGCAAATGACGCGGGCGTCGGGAATGTCGTGGCCGTCCCGCTCGAGCTGTTCGACGTCGACGAGCACTTCGTCGAGCGTTGCCTGCACGGTGTCGATGCACGATGTGGCCAGGTGCGACAGGTCGGCTTCGGCCGTGACGCGCGCGATATCGAGCGCGGAGACCGTCGCGCGAATCGCTTCGAGCGCGCCGCGCGCCACTTTGATGAGCGCTTCGTGCTGCTCCGCCTGCGCCCGCAGCGCGCCGACGGCGGCGTCGGCCGCCTCGACGTCGCGCCGCAACCCCTCGAGCCCGAGCACGTCGACGTCGAGCTGCGCTTCGCCCGAGACAATGGCCGCACCGAGTTCCCGCACGCGACGGCGCGTCTCGGCCAGCTCCGAGGCGAGCGCGGCCGCGCGCCCTTCGAGCTCGCCCGCGGCTTCCTCGAGCCGCTGCACTTCGACGCCGAGCGCCGAGGCGCGTTCGACGAGCGCGGCATGGGTCGCGCCGGCGTCAGCCGCGCGGCGGCTCAGATCGTCGCTCGCTTCGCGCGCCTCGAACAGACGACGCTGCGCGACGGTGAGCCGTTCGTCGGCGCTGCGCTGGTCATATTCGAGCCGCCCGATCGACGTGCGCGCTTCTTCCTGCCGGCGATCGAGGCCGTCGCGCTCCTCGCCGGCCTGATAGCGCTCGCGCGCCAGCTGCTCGCCTTTCTGCGCCAGGCGCGCGTCTTCCTCGGCGGCGCGCTGCAGCTGCAGGTCGTGGCCGACCACGGCCTTCTCCTGCTTGTGGTGCTCGGCGTTGAGCGCGGCGATCGCGTTCGACGCATGCGCGATCGCGCGTTCGAGGCCGGCCGTCTCTTCGGCGAGCTGGACGAGCGCGTCGCGTTCGGCGGCAATCCGGCCGCGCAGTTCCTTGATTTCACGCTTGGTCTCGAGAATGCCGCGCGCGTCGTCGCGCGATCCGCCCGCCACCAGATGCGGCCCGCGAAACAGGTCGCCCTCGCGCGTGACCACCGGCAGCCGCGTCGCGCGGCTGGTCGCGGCGGCGCCCGGATACGAGTCGGCAATCCATGCCTCGCCCATCGCCTGGCGGATGGCGGCCGCATGGGGTCCGTTGACGCGGACAATCGAGGACAGGGCGACCAGACCAGCGTCTGAGGCGTCGTGTAGGGGCGGAGCTGGTCTGTCCTGAGCGTGAGCGAAGGGCTCCGCCCCGGGCCGACCAAGGTCGGCCGCGACATCGGACGTCGCGGACGTGATGAGGAACCCGCAGCGGCCGGCGCCCTGCTCGCGAACGAGCTGGAATCCCGCGGCGGCATGCTCGGGCCGCTCGACGATCACGTGCTGCAGCAGGTCGCCCAGGCACGCCTCCACGGCACGCTCGTACCCCGCGTCGACGTCGAGATAGTCGGCGATCGCGCCCATCTGGCCGACCTTGCCGTTGGCCTGCGCGAGAACGGTTCTCGGCGCGTCGCCGAAGCCGGCGCGCGCCGCCTCGAGCTCCTCAAGCGACTGCAGGCGCGCCTCGAAGCCGGCGAGGTCGTGCTCGCGCGTGCGCACCGACCGCGCGCGCCACTCGTGCTCGATGCGGGCGCTAGCGAGCTCGGACTCCCGGGCCGTGCGCGCCACGCGCGTCGACTCGATCGCCGCCTGCGCGGACGCCAGCGCCTCGGCGGCGGCCGACCGATCCAGCGCGATGCGCTCGGACTCGATGCGCACGTCGTCCACCTCGACGTCCAGCTTCGACAGCGTCTCGCCGACGCGGTCGCGCGCCGAGGCGGCGTGCTCCATGGCATGACGCAGCGCCGTCGCCGAATTGATTGCGGAAAAGACCTCGCTGCGCGCGGCCTCGACGTCGGCCTCGAGCCCTTCGATCTCGCGGTGGGCCGCCTCGTACGCATCCGACTCGGCCGCCAGCGCCGATGCCGCGCGCTCGCGCTCCGCGTAGGCCGCGGCGGCCGCGGCGCGCCGCGCCGTCAGGATCTGACGCGCCGGCTCGCGACGCGCATCGAGCGCCTCGAGCTCGGCGGCGACGCTCGTCGCACGCTGGTCGAGCGACTGCACTTGCTCGCGGTCGAACTCAATCTGCTGCTGCTGCCGGTTGATGGCGAGCTCGCGCGCATGCGCCGCTTCGCGCGTCCCGGTGGCGCGCGATTCGGATTCGACCAGCTCAATCCGCAACCGTCCGAGATCGGATTCAACTTCGGCCACGCGGGCGGCCGCGACCGACTCGCGCTCCCGCGCATCGGCCAGACGCGCGCGCGCCGCCTCGATGGTTTCGGCCAGTTGCCGATACTTCCGGGCGAAGAGGACTTTCTCCCAGCGCCGCAGCTCGTCGCGCACCTTCTGGTAGCGCCGCGCCTTGCCGGCCTGCCGCTTGAGCGTCCCGCGCTGCTTCTCGACCTCGAAGACGATGTCGTCGATGCGCGTGAGGTTGAGCTGCGCCGCCTCCAGCTTCAGCTCCGCCGATCGCCGCCGCGACTTGTATTTCGTCACGCCCGCCGCTTCCTCGATGAGCTGCCGGCGATCGGTCGGCCGCGTGCTGAGGATCATCCCAATCTTGCCCTGCTCGATGATCGCGTAGGCCTTCGCGCCCAGGCCCGTGTCCATCAGCAGCTCGTGCACGTCGCGCAGGCGGCACACCTGGCCGTCGATCAGATACTCGCTCTCGCCGGAGCGGTACAGCCGCCGCGTCACTTCCACTTCGCGGGCGACCGATTGGATCAGCTCTTCGGCTTCTTCGCGGCTAAGGGGACCGTCCGCGGGCGGCCGCGCCACGACGGCGATTTCGTGACCCTCGGGCGCCCCGTGAGCCCCAACGTGGCCGTGGCCATTCCCGTTGCCGTGGCCGTTCCCCGTGCCGTGGCCGTTCCCGTTGGCGTGACCGTTGCCGTGCCCGTCGCCGTGCCCGTTGCCGCTGCCGTTCTCGCCAGGGAACGCCGGCCCCATCAGCGTCTTCAGCACGCCGCTGAACCGCAGCCGCACTTCGGCCGACGCCGTCGGCTTCCGGGCGTCGCTGCCGTTGAAGATCACGTCCTCCATCCGCTCGCCGCGCAGGCTCTTGGCGCTCTGCTCGCCCATCACCCACGTGATGGCGTCGGCGACGTTGCTCTTGCCGCACCCGTTGGGGCCGACAATCGCCGTCACGCCTTTGTCGAAGGCGAGTTCGGATCGATCGGAGAACGATTTGAAGCCGTGAATCTCAAGATGTTCGAGGCGCATGACGGACACCACGGCATCGAAGACGATGCCTTCTGCATGAAGAAATACGTGCTCTGGCTGGAATGCAGACCGACAACCGACCGATTCGCCGGCCCTTCGCCTTCCATTCCGGGAAGGCGGCCCCGGGCCGTAAAACGGTCGTCAGTGTACCAAGGCCTAGCTGTAGTGGCAAGGGCAAACTGCAGCCCAAGTCATTGTGGCCCCGCTATTGCGCCGCCTTGACCTTGTTCGCGCGCGCCATCTCGGTCAGCTTCTGCGCCTCGCCGAACATGCCGAGCGCCGCCTGCGCCTGCGGATCGACGGCGATGAGGCGGCGACGCGCTTCCGCCACGCCGAAGAGCGGCGTATCGACCTCCAGGCGGATCATCGCTGTGACGAACTCGACGTCTTTCTTGAAGTTGTCCTCGTCGATCTTGATCTTGTCGGCGACGAGCTGCTGCCGGAAGTCGGCCAGCATCGCATCGTCGACCACGAAGTTCGGCTTGACGAACTTGCGCGTGCCCGATGGCTGCGTGATGCGCGTGTCGCCTTCGGCGATGAATTTCTGCGCGTAGTTGGCGAACTCCTGGCGCGCGTAGAGCATCCGGCCGAAGCGCGTCGGGCTGAATCCTTCGATCGGGCCGTCGACGCGTTTGTCGGGCTCGATGCCGCCGCCGCTGTATACCGGACGGCCCGCGTCGGTTTTCTTCAGATCGCTCGGGTTGTGCGGACGGTTCGCGTCCTGGTCCTTCAGCCGATAGAGCTGATATTCGTCGAAGGTCGCGTCCCACGGACGCTGAATCAGGCGGCCGCTCGGCGTGTAGTAATGCGCCGTCGTCAACGCAAGGCCGGCCCCGCCGCTGATTCGGTACACCGACTGGACGAGCGCCTTGCCGAACGTTGTCTCGCCGACGATGTACGCCCGATCGTGATCCTGCAGCGCGCCGGTGACGATTTCCGACGCGCTCGCGGAATCGCGGTTGGCGATGAGCACGATCGGAATGTCGGTGAACTCGCTCTCCTCGGTCGCGCGGTAGTCCTGATCCGAGTTGGCCACGCGGCCGCGCGTATACACGATCATCTTGCCGCGCGGCAGGAATTCGTTGGAGACCTTGATCGCCTGGTCGAGCGGGCCGCCCGGGTTCTCGCGGATGTCGAGCAGCAGACGCTTCATCCCCTTCCCGGCGAGCGTGTGCAGCGCAGCCTTCAGATCGTGGTCCGTGTTCTCGCCGAAGTCGCGCAACTGGATGTAGCCCGTCGTCGCGTCGACCATGAAGTACGCAGGCACGGTCGGGATCGTGACCTCGTCGCGCGTGACGGTGAGCGGAATCGCCTGATCGTAGCCGCGGCGCCGGATGTCGATGCGGACGCTCGTGCCCCTGGGGCCGCGCAGCTTGTTCTGCGCTTCGAGCGTCGTGATCCCTTTGGCGGACTGGCCTTCGATGGTGGCGATGACGTCGCCGCGGCGGACGCCGAGCTTGAAGGCCGGCGATCCCTCGAAGACGATCGCCGCCGTGATGTCGCCGTCAATCGACTGAATGGTGACGCCGAGGCCGGCGTAATGGCCTTCCTGCCGCTCGCGCATCTGCGCGTACTCGTGCGGATCGAAAAAGCTCGAGTGCGGATCCAGCGTGCCGAGCATGCCCCGGATCGAACTGTAGACGAGCCGATCGGCATCGACCTTGTCCACGTAGTTGGCTTCGATCGCGCTGAGCGCGGCGGTAAACGTGTGATAGTGCTCCGGCACGGTGCTGTCGGTCGCCAGCGCGCTTCTTCCGAAGAAGCCGCCGGCAAGCGCGGACATGACGATGGCGAGGAGCACGGCCGTGAGAGGACGGTAACGGGGCATGCTGGCATCCTAACAGATAACTTCCTTATGAGCAACGACTTCTGGGCATCATGGCGGCCGGAAGTTCTTGACCCCGCGCGAGCCACACTCCATAATGACGAGAGCGGTTTCGTCCTGGTCGTTGCAAATTAGGAGCTATGAATGGGTTCTGTCGGCTTCCCCGAGTTGATCATCATTTTCGTCATCGCGTTGATCATCTTCGGGCCTCGGAAACTGCCTGAGATCGGTCGATCGCTGGGGAAAAGTCTCGCTGAGTTCAAGAAGGCCTCGAACGACCTTCGCAGTACGCTCGAAGAGGAAATCCGGCTCGACGAAACGCGCTCCCAGCTCGAGGCCTCTCGAGCGGCGCAGGCGGCTCAAGACGCTCAGGCGGCCGCCGCCCTGCAGGCCCAGGCGTCGATGATCACTGAGACCCCTGCCGGCGTCGTGCCTCACATCGTTCCTCACATCGAGGAACCTGTTCCGGTGCACAAGACCGACCAGGGGGCGTAAGCTAGCTGCTACATGCCGCTCGTGCCCTTTCCCGGCTCTCAGTCGGGTGCTTTCCTCACTCCGCCCGACGACGACGAGGACGACGACGGGTCCGGCTCGAAGATGTCGTTTCTGGAACATCTCGACGAGTTCCGGAAACGAATCATCCATGCGCTGCTGGGCGTCGTGGTCGGCGTGTTCGTCAGCTTCGCGTTCATCGAACGGATCGTCAATTTCATCTGGGGGCCAATGCGCCGGGTCCTGCCGCCTGGCGTCAAACTGATCTACACGGAGCCTGCCGAAGCATTTTCGCTCTACATCCAAATCTCACTGCTGGCCGGCGCGCTGCTCGCGGCGCCGTGGGTCATGTACCAGGTGTGGCTGTTCATCTCGCCGGGCCTGCATTCGAACGAGAAGAAATTCGCGATCCCGTTTGTCGTCTTCACCACGCTCGGCCTCCTGTTCGGCGCGACGTTCAACCACTACATCGCGTTCCCGTTCATGATCCGGTTCCTCGCCAGCTTCAACGGGGTCGACCTCGTCTTCATGCCGAGGATCGAAGACACCTTCGACATGTACTTGAAGATGGCGCTCGGCATGGCGGCGGTCTTCCAGTTGCCGACGGTCGTCTTCTTTCTCGCGAAGCTGAACCTGGTGTCGGCGCGCTTCCTCTGGAGCAAAGGCAAGTACGCGATTCTCCTCGCGTTCATCATCGGCGCCGTCGTCACGCCGACCGGCGATCCGATCAACCAGACGATTTTCGCCGCCCCCATCGTCATCCTGTATTTCTTGAGCATCGTCATCGCGTGGATCGTCGCGCCGAAGGGACGCAAGGCGCCGCCGGTGGATTGACTTGGAGTACAGCTCGGCCGTACTATTTAGATATTGCTGAGTTTGCTCGTACCGCGGGAGGTACAGCTGATGACGACTTCGCTTCGCTCGATCGCGCTCGCAGCCGCCTATGCGCTGTGGGCCACGGCAGCGGGGGCGCAGACGACTCCGGCCACGACGACCCAGACCTCGCCAACGTCCACGTCCCAGTCTTCCGACGCGTCCCGGCCAGCCACAACCACGTTCTTTGGTGACACCGGCCTCTGGTTCGTCCCGACAGCCGAAGTGCTGCCGGGCGGCAAATGGTCGGTGAGCGGCTACCGCCGCGGCACCAACTTCATTCAGGGATATACCAACGTCGCTGACTTCGACGGTACCTTCGGCGTCGGCGTCG
>JADGOC010000218.1 GCA_017883165.1 Acidobacteriota bacterium | reverse complement strand
ATCTGCCACGACAGCCCCCACTTGTCCTTGCACCAACCACACGCGCTCTCCTGCCCGCCATTGCGAACGATCGCGTTCCAATAGCGATCCGTCTCGGCCTGGTCGGCGGTTGCGACCTGAAAGGAGAATGCTTCGGATTGCTTGAACGCGGGCCCACCGTTGAGGCCAAGGCACGGAATGCCCATCACCGTGAACTCGACGGTCAACACGTCGCCTTTCTTCCCCGACGGATAGTCCCCGGGCGCAAGGTGCGTGGCGGTGACGAAGGAGTCGGGAAACGTCTTGGCGTAGAACTGTGCGGCGCCAGAGGCGTCCCCGTTGTACCAAAGGCAGATCGTATTCTTTGCGGTCTTGGCCATGACACTTCTCCGTTGAGTGATAGAAAACATCACTCGGATACGCGATCGGCGTGCCAGGCGTTGTCGCACTGCAGCTGATACAACCAATCAGAAGATCGGATGCAAGACCATCCGGCCGTACGCCACGAATGCCATGAGGAGACCGAGCGTGGCGCTCATGAGGATGGGCGCAAGCTGCCGGTATTTGACGTGCACTCCGATGAACACGAGGCTCTCGATCGCGAGGACGGTGGCGGCCACCGCCGTGAGCTCAGGTCGCCAGTGAAAAGCACCGGGAACGATCAACCCGATCGCGCAGAGGAGTTCGAGGTTTCCGAGCATCGTCCAGACTTGCTGCGGCAGCGCACCAAAGGACGGATCCTGTTCGCGGATCTTGTCGAACATGAAGACCTTCATGACGCCGGACGCTGCATACAGCAGAGCCGCGAGGACCTGTAGAATCCACAGCAGGATGTTCATTGTTTTTTTCGTCCCGGTGTGAGCTGTCGGATGACCTGCTGCGCACACATGTACCCCGGCGTGCCGGCGATCGAGCCGCACGGATACGCGCCGGCGCCGCAGTACGAAATGGCGGGCCAGTCGCCAAAAGTATAGAAGTGCGACGCGGGGTCGGCGGAGAACTGGCGGTCGAAGAAGGTCTGTCCGCCGACGAGCATCGTGTGGTCGAGATTGCCGCCGGGGAAGAGGAAGAGCTGCTGCATGTCGCGCGGTGAAAGAAGGCGGCTCCAGACGCAGTCTTCGGGATTGGCGACGTGGGCGAGAAGCTGGGCCTTCACCGCGGCTTCGACGTCGGGAAGAGCGTTGCCGCTCGCATTCAGCGCCACGTTCTTGAAGAAGAGGGTGATCCGGTCGAATGGCTCGACGAGGCCGAGCTGCCGCATCGCTGCCCCTTCGCAGTAGACCTGGATGTAACCGGGGGCGTAGTCGGCGGAGCCGTCGAGGACGCGCAGCGTCGCGGCCTCGAAGTCGGCGATGGAGGAGACGGAGAAGATGAAGCGGAAGGCGGTGTCTGCGCCTTCATCGGCTGTCAGCTGCTCGTCGAGCCACCGCACGGGGCGACGGAAGAAGAGGGTGAGCTTCCCGCTCGTGCCGGTGAATCGCTTCTGCTCGATGTCGCGGATCATCGCCTGGTCGCCGACGAGGCGGGCGGCGGTCAGCGGGTCGGTGGCGAGGAGGAGGTGGTCGTACGGGATACTTGCCGTTGTGCCACCGCGCTCGAAGTGGACGACTTTGCGACCGGTATCGACAGCTGCAACTTTGCCGCCGAGTTGGAGGTCGACACCGAGCTCGCCGTTGATCGTCGCCAGCTCCTCGGTGAGTCGCCAGAGTCCTTCGCGGACAAAGCCGTAGTAGCCGTCGAAGATGGAGCCCGAGTCCATCAGCGGAAGGGTGAAGGCGGAGTACGGCTCGTGGAGTGAGACGGGGCCGCTCTCGGTCACCGTCATCGCCATGTAGATCTTCGTCTGCTCGCTGGTGAAGTAGTGATCGAGGAGGTCGGCGGCGCTGCCGCTGATCCAGCGCCGAGTGAGCTCGTCGCCGAGCCGTGCTTCGGCTTCGGCGAGGGTCGGGGGGACGGCTCGGCGGTAGCCGTCCTGGAGGTAGGCGACGACCTTCGCTTCATCGGCGCGGAAGCCGGCGACGTCGCCGCGCTCGCCCCAGCGGTCGGCGAGCTCCTGTTGCAGCTGAACGGGGTCCCTATGGATCCACGCCGACTTTGCGGCGTTGGGGAAGTAGACGCGTTTGGATTCGGCGGGGACGTAGGTCTCGAGGCGCCGGGCGAGTCCCGTCTCCTGGAAGACGAAGTCCTGCATGAGGCCGAGGACCGACGCGCCGAGTGCATACTGTTGCAGCTGGCCGTCGATGTCGGCGATCTCCGAGACGCAGGCGCCGCCGGGGCGCTCGGCGCGGTCGATGACCGTGACGTCGCAGCCGGCGCGGCGCAGGTAGTTGGCGGCGACGAGGCCATTGATGCCGGCACCGATGATGACGACGGAGTCGGGCACTGAGGGCTCCTCTACGAATTCATTCGCGTGCGACTGAACTCAGATCCTCGTCGTGGATGCCGGCCCACTCGAGCGCTTGTTCTCGCTCACCGAATGAGCGGTACTCGGTGATCTTGCCATTACGAAACACAAAGCCATCGGCAAATCGACCGCCCGTCCAGTCGGTGGCGCCTTTCATGCGAACCCACGCGTGCAGGTAAACGACGACCTTGTCACCCTTGGTCAAAAACTTCTCAGGATCGCAGCTCCCCTCGGCCCATGTACCGCGCCCAGTTCTGACATGCTCCTGCACTTCGGCGCTGCCACGATAGGTGCCAGCAGTTGGAAAGCCCTCTGGTTCGATGCGCACGATCTGTGGATCGAAGTCCCTGACTATGGCCTGCATGTCGTTGCGGTTCACTGCATCGAAAAAGTGCTTGAGGGCGTCGACTCCGGCGTTCATGCGCTCGCTCTGAGGTGATGGTCTGCGGGGCCTGGCGGAGTGGCGTCCGGCAGCCAACGCGCCTGACGGATATCAGATCACGCGAAGATGGTTGGTGCGTTCGGTAGCTGCAATGGTGCGCCACGATGCGGGGCTCCAGCAAACCGTCTCGTTCGCCGCCTACTCTGCGGTATCTGCCCTAGATCGACAGTTCGAAAATGTCGAGGCCCTTTTTCGCGGCGGCACGATCGATCATCAGCGCCGGTAACATCGTGATCACGGAGCTCTCTGTCGCTAGCAGCAGACCACCGTCACGGCACCTTTCGATGATCGCCTCGGCGTAGTCTTCGTCGCCGACGTCCACACCGATCGCCAACCCCCGTATGTTCTGCTTCACCGCGCCGCCACCGACGCTCATCGCGGCGATGGTGTTGCCGTGATATGCGTCCGTTTCGCCATGGCCCGGAAGCTCGACAAATCTTGAGCCAACCCTGCGTGTCCCGCGGCTTTTTTCGCGTGCCGTCGTGCTGCGAGCTCAACATCGCCCGACAAGTATCACGAACAACCACTGGCGAATTCGCGGTCCATGGGTGCCCTATTCATCGGGTATTCCCCAGGCGACGACCGTGAGCCCTCGAAAGCGTCCTACGAAGAACAAACGTCCTCTGGACGCCGTTCGACCACCCGATCTGCCCGGCACGTTGTCGGAGCAGGCGTTGTTGCGAATCAAGACCGATTCCCTCCATCTCGCCGCGATCGTGGAATCGTCCGATGACGCAATCATCAGCAAGGACCTGAACGGTATCGTCACCAGCTGGAATCCCGGCGCGGAGAGGCTGTTCGGAATTTCAGCGGCGGAGATCGTGGGAACGTCGATCATGCGGATCATTCCGGCGGACCGTCACGACGAGGAAACGCACATCCTTGCCGAGATCGGCGCTGGTCGACGCGTCAGGCATTTTGAAACGGTCCGTCTCAGCCACGGCGGAGAACCGATAGACGTCTCCATCACCGCGTCGCCCATCAGGGACGCGGACGGCAAGGTCATCGGCGTGTCCAAGGTGGTCCGTGACATCACCGAACGGAAGCGGGCTGAAGCCGAGGTGCGCCTTCAACAGACGATGCTGCTCACGGAGCGAGAGTTGACTCTGGATGGCATTCTCGTCGTCGACGCTCAGTCGAAGGTGCTGTCGTACAACGACCGCTTTGCCCAGATGTGGGGTCTTTCGTCCGACATCCTCGGGACCAAGGCGGATGAGCAATTGCTTCGGGCCATCAGCGACAAGCTGGCACATCCCGAGCAGTTCATGGAGCGCGTTCGACAACTCTACGCTCGACACGAGGAAGCGTCGAACGACGAAGTCGAGTTGACCGACGGCCGCGTCCTGGAGCGGTATTCCGCTCCGATGCGCAACGGCGCCGGGTTCTATTACGGACGCATCTGGTATTTCCGCGATGTAACTGAACGCAAGCAGTCCGAAAGAGCCCTCCGTCTCGAACGTGACAAGGCGCAACGATACCTCGACACGGCTGAAGTCATACTGTTGGCGCTGGACGTTCACGGTCGCGTCACCTCCATCAACCGGAAAGGTCAAGACCTCCTGGGGTGGTCCGAATCCGATCTCCTCGGGCGCTCGTGGATCGAGACGTGCCTGCCGCCCAGGATGCGGGAGGCACTGACGAGGAAGTTCGAGGCACTAACGAGCGGCGATGTCTCGAGCGTCGAAAACCCGGTTCTGACGAAAGCGGGCGAGGAGCGGCTGATCGAGTGGCGGAGCCGCGTTCTTTGCGATGAGGAGGGGCGCGTCGTCGGCACGCTCAGCTCCGGCGCCGACATCACTGAGCGGCACGCGGCAGTGGAGGCGCTGCGCACGACCGAGGAGCGGATGCGGTTTGCACTGACGAATGCCGGCGTTGGCATCTGGGACATGGACTACACTACGGGCGTCGCGCGCATGTCCGAGATTCTCGAGGGACTTTGTGGCCTCGAGCCGGGGACGTTTGGCGGCACGTTCGAAGACTACATCCGGGGCGTTCACCCCGACGACCGCCCAGCGCTCCTCGAAACGCTGGAAGAGGCGACCCGGTCCGGCGAAGACTTCTCGACGCTGCATCGGACCGTGTGGCCCGACGGCACCGTGCGGTGGCTCAGCAATGCGGGGCGCATCCATCTCGGCGACAACGGTGAGCCGGTGCGCGGCGTGGGGATTTCCCTGGACGTCACCGAGCGCCGCACGCTCGAAGAGCAGTATCACCAGGCGCAGAAGATGGAGGCCGTCGGACGACTGGCCGGTGGTGTGGCCCATGACTTCAATAATCTGCTGACGGCGATCCTCGGATATTGTCAGCTGTTGCTCGCGGACCTCGACCCGCATGACCCCCGTCGCGCCGACGTCAACGAGATTCACAACGCCGGCGAGAGTGCCGCGAGACTTACGCGTCAGCTCCTGACCTTCAGTCGCAAACAAATCATCGAGCCCCGACTGCTCGACCTGAACAAGGTCGTCACCAACATGCGGGGAATCCTCGGCCGTCTCATCGGCGAGGACGTCACGATTGTCGTCAACGTCCGGGCCGATCTGGCGCCTGTGATCGCC
>JADGOC010000217.1 GCA_017883165.1 Acidobacteriota bacterium | reverse complement strand
CGACACAGCGGACCCCGAGGAGCTCGACCGCATCGCCGCCACGGGGATCGAGATCCACGTCGTTCCCGGCTGACCACAGCGCCGCGTCGTGGGCTGCCCGCCGAGGCGACCTTGCCGGCGGTGAGCGCACGGACGAGCGCATCGTTGTCGACGCACTTGCCACGACTGGTGTTGACCAGGACGGCGCCGACCTTCATCCGCGCGAACGCGGCGTCGTCGACGGTGTGATGGGTCTCGGGCGTGTACGGGCAGATGACGTGGACGAGGTCTGCCTCCGCGTACAACTCCTCGAGCTCGACCTTCTGGACGCCCAGGGTGCGCATGAACTCCGCTGAGACGTACGGGTCGTAGGCGACCGGCGTGAACCCGAACAGCAGAAGTTTGCGCGCAGCGTTCTGGGCGATCCGTCCGAATCCGATGAAGCCCCAGGTCGATCCCCGGAAGCGCAGGACGGGACCACCGGAGTTCTCCCAGTGCCACTTGCCGGCGCGCGTCGACTCGACGTACCACGGGATGCGGCGCAGGAGCGTGAAGCCGAGCTAAATCGAGTGGTCGGCGACCTCGTCGACGCAGTAGTCGGGAACATTGGTCACGACCCTCCCGTGCTCATACGCGGCCGGGACGTCGACGATGTCGACGCCGAGCCCGTACCGGCAGATCGCCTTGCAGTTCTTCAGCTCGGCGATCGCCTCGCGCGGGATGCGCGCGTACTGCTGCAGGATCACGTCTGCATCTGCAGCCTCCTCGGCGAGGCCGATCCCGTCCTTGCACTGCAGCCCGATCACCTCGGCGCCGATCGGGTTCAGGATGCTCTTCTCGATCTCGAGATCGGGGTAGTCGTAGTCGCTGACGTAGACCTTGAAGTCCGCCATGGTGTTCTCCCCTGCCTTTCTACCGGGACACGCGCTTGCCGCCGCCGCCGAGGTCCGCGCGCAGCAGGTCCCGAACCTCGGACTTGGTCACGATCGGCAGGTCGAACATCATTGACTGCTTGATACGCGTCGCGGCGTCGCCCACCAGGACGCCCTTCTCGATGCCCTCGGCACCGAAGCCCGCAGTGAGGAGGCCGTAGTAGAAGCCGCCGTTCCACGTGTCACCACCACCGAGGCGATCCAGCAGGACCATGGAGCGCACCTTCGGCGACCGGAAGAAGTTGCCCTGGTCGTCGACGGCCGCCGACTCCCACCGCTGCTCCTCGAAGGAGTCGGGATAGCGGATCGTGATCGCGACGATCTTGGCATGGAACTTCTCGGCGACGCCCAGTGCGAACTCCCTGATCGCGTCGTCGGAGAGCGGCCCGATGTCGCCCTTCTCGATCTGGTCGGCCGTGTACTCGCCGCAGCCGAACCCGTAGAGCTGGGCCATGTCTTCGCTCGACATGGTGGGATAGGGCATGCGGCCCTGCTGCATCGCGTCCGACATACGCGGAATATGGTTCCATACCGCGGTCACAAGGAGCGGCAACGAGGTCAGCGAACTGCGCTCGCGAAGTGCGGGTGCATCCGTCCCTCCGACGCCGTCGGTGCCGTGACACTTTGCACAACCCTTCACTTCATAGACGGTACGGCCTTCGGCGGGACGGGGAGTGACGGAAAGAGCGAAGCGCCGCTGCGTCGGCTGGTACTGCCAGCGCAGGATCGCCGCGAAACCCAACACCGCGACCAGCGCCAGCGCGATCCAAAGCACGAATTGGCGGCGCTGGCTCATTGCGGGGACTCGGTTCCGTTGGTCTTCAGCTCGCGCATCTTGCGGTAGAGGGTGTCGCGCGAGATGCCCAGCAGCGCGGCCGCGCGGGTACGGTTTCCCAGGCAAAGGCGCAGTGCGCGCTCGATGGCGACACGCTCCATGTCTTCCAGGGCCAGCGGCTGCTCGTGCGAAATGGGCGCGTCGGCGCGCGTGAGCAACGGCTTGACGTCACGGTCGGAAACAACTTGCGGGTCCGCCTGGGAGAGCGCAGCCACGCTTTCCAGCACATTCTGCAATTCGCGAACGTTGCCGGGAAACGGGTAACGCACCAGCAGTTCGGTGGCGGCGCGCGAGACGGTGATGTGGCGGCCGTAGCGGTCCGCCAATCCGTCGGCGAAGTGTTGCGTGAGGACAAGAATGTCTTCCGGACGCTGGCGCAATGGCGGGACTTCGATGATGACGGTCGCGAGGCGGAAGTAGAGGTCCTCGCGCAGGAACTCCGAACGCAATTGTGCCAGCGGGCGATTGGTGGCGGCGATGATGCGAACGTCGATCTTCAGTGCCCGTGCGCTGCCCACCGCACGCAATTCGCCTTCCTGCAAAACGCGGAGGAGTTTCACTTGCGCGTCTTTCGGCATCTCGCCGATCTCATCGAGGAAGACCGTTCCCTTCCCGGCGGAGAGGAAAACGCCCGGGGCATCGGCGTGCGCACCGGTGAACGCGCCCTTGCGATAGCCGAACAGCTCGCTCTCCACCAAATCACGCGGGAGGGCGCCGCAGTTCACGGGGACGAAGGGCTCCGAGGCGCGGCGGCTGGCGCCATGGATGGCGCGCGCCAACATCTCTTTGCCGGTGCCGGTTTCGCCGACGATCAAGACCGACGCATTGCTGAGGGCCGCCGCACGCGTCCGCTCCACGATGCGCTGCATCTGGGGGGAGACGTAGGAGATCGGAGCAAAGGGATCGCTGGCGTGCTGAAGATTTTCCTCGAGCTGCGCCACGCGCGTGCGCAGCAGGTGCAGCTCCATGAGACGTCCGACTTTCTTGCGGACGGCCTCGCGGTCGAAGGGCTTGGTCAGATAATCTTCGGCCCCGCGTTTGATCGCCTCGACCGCGGTTTCAATGGTTCCAAAGCCGGTCATGATGAGGACGGGCAGTTCGGGATGGCGAGTGTGCAGGCGTTCCATCAAAGCGAGGCCGTCGCAACCGGGCATCACGAGGTCGAGCAGCGCGAGGGCGGCAGAAGGGTTTTCGTCGAGCAGGCGCACGGCTTCATCCGCATTCGCCGCCACGGCCGCGGAGTAGCCTTCCTCGGAGAGCAGGTCGCGCAAGGTGGCGGCCAGGCCGAGGTCGTCGTCCACGATAAGGATTTCGAACGGGGCACTCACGGGGCGACCTCCTGCGGACGAACCGGCGAAACGACCGGCAACAAGATCTCGGCAGTCGTGCCTACGCCCGGAGCGCTGCGCAACTGGAGCTGGCCGCCGTGGTCGCTCACGATGTTACGCGCAATCGCCAAGCCCAGTCCCGTTCCCTTGCCCGGAGGCTTGGTGGTGAAGAAAGGCTCGAAGACGCGCTCGCGGTCGGCGTCGCTGATGCCGCCGCCGGTATCGGAGAGCTCGATGCGCAGGTTGTCGTCCTCGCGAAGGCAGCGGACGTGGATCTTGCCACCGGGTGAGATCGCGTCGAGTGCGTTGCTGAGAAGGATGATGAACAGCGTTTCGATCTGATTGCTTTCGGCGTAGACCTTGCAGTCGAAGCCGGACAGGTCGGTCGTCACCTGCGCCTGGCGAGACGCAAACGAAGGCCCCATGAATCCCAGGACCGCCTCGATCAGGGGTGTGATCGCTTGCGGCTCCTTTTGCAGAGCGGGACGGCGCGAGAAATCCAGCAGCCGCCGGATGAACTGCTGGCAGAAACCGATCGTGCTTTCGAGCTGCTCCAGATCGTGGGCGAAACCGTCGTTACCGGCGCGATCGCGCATCATCTGCACGCGCAGCAGCAAGGAGGCCATGGGCGTGTTGAGGTGGTGCGCGGTGCCGGCAGCCATCTTGCCCATGCTGGTCAGCTTTTCGACCTCGAGCAGCATCTCGCGCATGCGGACGCGCTCCGAGATGTCGGACGTGACCTCGAGGTAATACTCGTGGTGGCGCTCCTGATAAGCCTGCAAGCTGAGCTGGACGTCGATCAACTTGCCGGCACGGTCGAAGCGTTGGGTTTCGCAATCGAGCGCCGATTCGCCCTTATCGACGCGCTGCATCAACGCATCGAGTTCGGCCTGGCGTTGCGGCGGGACGGTGGGCAGTGTCTGCCCCACCACCTGGGCGCGTTCGAAGCGATAGAGCCGCTCGGCGGCGGCGTTCCATTCCGCCACGCGGAAAGATCGATCGAACAACACCACCGCGCCCGGCGAGGCTTCGAGCAGCCCGTGATAACGAGCGTGCGACCGCCGCAACTCCGCTTCCGCATGCCGCCGCTGCCGCAGCACGAACCACGCGGCCCAGGCAGCCAGCAGAAGCGACGACGCGACGCCGCGGCTGATGTAGAGATAGTGCAGGCTGACGTAATTCAGGTCGCGGAAGTAGTGGTTTTCGACCAGCTCCCAGAAGGCAAACACGAGGGCAATAATGCTGACGCTGGACAGGACCAGCGTGCCCCAGAACCACCGTTGTTCGCGATTGCCACTGACCATGTTGGCGGCGCCGCACACGCATGCGGCTGTGCCGATGATATGACGGTTAGCGCACTCGGGTTAGTGATGCACATCACCTGCTGGCGTGAGCAGTGGCCACAGGCGTGTCCCGGCCGTGGGAGCAGTCCCGCGTTTTCGCTAGGCCACCGGCAACGTAAAAGAAAAAACGGAACCGTGTCCGAGCTGGCTTCTGACCTCGATTTGCCCGCCATGGGCTTCGATGATTGCCCGGGCGATGGGCAGTCCCATGCCGGTGCCCTGAACGGAGCGCTGGCCGCGGCCGCGGTAGAACTTTTCGAAGATGAGCGATTGTTCCAGGTCGTCGATACCGGGGCCGTGGTCGGCAACACTGACGCGCACCTGCCGGCCGGAACGCTCGGCGGTGACGTGAATGGGCGTTCCCGCGGGCGAATACTTGGCCGCGTTCTCGATCAGGTGGCGGAGGACTTCGCTGATCCGCTGAACGTCGATGCGCACCCGCGGCAAGTCCGGGGAGACTTTGACCTCGACGGCACGCTCCGCCAATCGCGACTGCAGTTCCTTCATCGCGGAATCGATCGCTTCCTGCACGTCTCTTACTTCGAATTCGAGCTGGACCTGGTGGGCGTCGAGTTGCGCCATCTCGGCGGCTTCTCCGACCAGGCGGTTCAGACGGTCGGCTTCTTCTTCCACCACCGCGAGCAGGTCCTTGCGCTGCGATTCATTGAGTTCGACGCTGGAGCTGAGCGTCGAGGCAGCGGCCTTGATACTGGTGAGCGGTGTCCGGAATTCGTGGGTAACGGCATCGAGCAGCGCCGAGCGCAGCCGTTCGCCTTCGCGGGTAGCTTCCGCACGCGTCAGTTTTTCCACCGCACCGGCGCGTTCGACGGCGATTGCCACCAGGCTGCCGATGGCCTCGAAGGTTGGCCAGGACAGGACGCCAATAATGCCGATACTGCCGACCGACCGAACGCCGATGCGGAGGGGCATCAAGAGAATGCCGCGCTTGGTGTCGCTACCGGGTTCGCCGCGGCCG
>JADGOC010000216.1 GCA_017883165.1 Acidobacteriota bacterium | reverse complement strand
CGCTTCACCGTGCGTGTGCTTCCGTTTTGGAACCAGACGACGAAGTCGCCGAGGATGCCCATCGCGCAGTTGGCGTGATCGTTCTTGCCGCCCCAGCCGAGCGTCACGCCTATCTCGTCCTTTGCATTGGCGGCGAGCACCGGATAGGCGAACGCGTAGTCGTTGTTCCAGATCTGCATTTCACTGACCACCGAATGTGCGCCAAGGTCGAGTTCGGCCACCCGTGAGTGCGTGTTCGGGAAATCGAAGCCGCTGGCGCTGCCCTTGCCGTTGCTGGCGCTCCAGGCCAGCACGACATGGCCGTTCGATCGCTCGACGCCGCCGGTGACCGCGAAGTTCGGAAAGCTGTTCAGCTTGGTCAGCCAGTCGTTGCCGTCAGGACCCTTCGAGCTCTGGGTGCCGTTCGGCCACGTGGCGACGCTGACCGTGAACGAAGAGTATGTGTTGCCGCTGTCCGGCATCGTGAACACTTCGAGCGTGGAGTTGTCTTTGTGGCCGACCCACACAGCCTGCGAACGCGCCTGCTGCACGAGATGGGCGCCCCACGCGGTCTTCGACTTGGCGGCATCCGTGTAGCCATAACCGATACTGCCTCCGGCGGCGATGTCCTTCAGCGGAATGCGCAGCACGAGTCGGCCGCCAGCCGAGAAGACGTCGGTGCTCACGAACAGGTATTGCGACGAGAACGCGAGATCCGGATAGTCCATGTCGCTCGTCGCGTAGCCGAAATTGCCGGCCAGGAAATCCCAGTACGTCCAGGCTGTGGGATCGCTCTTGACGGAGGAGGACGAGGCCGCGGCGATGCGGAACGCGCCTTGGCCGGCTGCGTCGGCGTTGTACTGGAGAAACCAGACGAAGCGGTCGATGCTGGGTACGTAGATCACGATCTGATCGCAGCAGAAGCCCTTGCCGAGACTTTCCGGAAAGATCGTCGTCGGATCGAGCCGCTTCCACGTCGCCCCGCCGTCGTTGGAAGCATCGCAGTACCAGTTCCCGGACATCATCACCACATCGCGCTCGGTGTCCGCGCCGCTCATGTCGGCGGCGTTGGTCAGGCTCTTGGTCAGCGATGTCCCCGCGTGGTACGCGTGGAACGTGACTGGGTCGGGATTGCCACGAGGATCCGGATCGCCGGCCCTGCCGACTTGCGCCCCTGGGCTGGGTTCCTTGAGCTTGCGCGGCTTCGACGTCGCCTTGACGGGAAAGTGCGGACGCGGCTGCCGGTCGGCGTGATGGGCCTTCGGAACCGGCGGGAGACGGCCTCCCTGAACGCGGATTCCTTTGACCTGGCCGCTACCGAGGCGTTGACTTCGGATCATCCTTTGACTCCTTCGCGTCTGTCGCAGCAACTTCACCGGCCTGCGCCTTGCCGTGAGACGGGTCCGGCGACGGCACAGTTCGACGCATTCGCGCCGGGCCCTCGTTTTGCGCGTGGCCGGGGGGAAACGGAGCTCCGTCGACAACGCGAGCGGGTTGGTCGCCGTGGCCAAGCTTGCGCGGTTTCATCGTTGTTCCTGCACGGGCAGATCGACGCGATTGGTGATCATGTATCGCCTCAAACTCGCAACGGCCCCCGCGCATGACGACGCCAGGTGCGCCCGGCCGATCCGAACAGCACGAGAGTCGCGATGGCGAGCGTGATGGCCATGCCCCACTCGGCCGAGCCGTCTCCCGCATCGGGAGCGAGGCCGAACAGCACCTCCAGCCAGTCGGGCATCACCAGGGTGAGCGCCAGTAGCGTCGCACTCAAGAGGGCGAGGCCCATCTCAACCCAGAACCTCGTTGGCAGTCGATGCATGAACGCCCCCCGTCGCTGAAACGCAGATAGCGATCGTGCCACCGTGGGCAGAATCGTCAACTACCCACGAGAGTTCTTGACACAGCACGCGGCCCGCACCAGAGTCGTGACCAACCGGGCCGGGTCTGCAGCGGCATCCGAATGCGACCCGTCAAGCAATCAGGCAGGCATCTCTCGACATAGGAAGTCTGCCTGCTGAGTGAAGTGCGCCCGCGGCTCGGCCGCGGCGATGGCATGCAGATGCGCGGCGCTTGGCGCAGTCCTGAGGAATCCCGTCATGGCAGATACCGAGAGCAGTTCGTCCGAGCCCAAGGCCACATTCGTCTTTCTGGGCACCATCAAGAAGGTGAAGGCAGCGACGATGCGCAGCGTGCCGGTCGATGACCGAACCGCTGTGGTGCGAGTGGACCAGGTGATCGAGGCCCCCGCCAATCTGGCGCACTTCGCCGGCACGGACGTGACGGTTCGGCTGGCCGGCCGAGCGAAGTCGGCGGTCGGGCGCCAGTTCGTGTTTCACGCGGTGGGCTGGATCTTCGGCGACAGCATCGCCGTGCGTGCGCTCAAACAGGAGACCGTGACCGGCGCGCATTCGGCCGTGCTGGCTCGCGGTGGCAACCCGGCCGATCACAGAGCAAACCGCGAATTGCAGGAGCGCGTGGACGAAGCCGATCTCGTGGTGTCCGGCAAGGTCGTCACAGTCAAGTTGCCCGAAGGCACTGAGCCGTTGACGCGAGCAGCGCGGGGCGGCGTTCCGATCGCCAGCAGACCCGTCAGTGAACACGACCCGAAATGGCGCGAGGCCGTGGTCGCGGTCGATGACGTTCACAAGGGTGGTCATGCCGCCCAGAGCGTGACGGTCGTGTTTCCGGCGAGCACCGATGTCCGCTGGTTCAAGGCACCGAAGTTCGAGGTCGGGCAGCAGGGCTTTTTCGTCCTTCACAAGAGCGAGATAGAGCCTGCCGAGCGCCCGAAGGCGCGTTCCGCCGTCGCAGGCAAGGCGAAGGCCGCCAAGGACAAGGGGACGCCGGTGTACACCGCCCTCCACCCGCAGGATTTCCAGCCCTACACGCAGCAGCCGCGCGTTAGCAACGCGATCGGTGCCGCGCCGGGTGCAGCCGGTGGAAAGGAGAAATGACGATGCGCCGCAAGACCGCAACGAAAGCGGCGCAGACCGGCGCACGCCGAGCCGCGCCTGCCCGCAAGACGACGGCAAGCAGTGCCGGCAAGAGCTCGAGCAAGAGGCGTGGCAAGGCCTCCGCAGCGAAGAAGACAGCGGCGCGGGCCAAGGCCGTGGTCGTCGTCGTCAACATGATCCCGAACTCCCTCTCCGGCGAAACGAATCAAGATAGCGAGCCCACGATCACCGTCAGCCCCGCGAATCCGCTCCATCTAGCGGCCTCGGCGTTCACCCCTGACCCGGCTGGCGGATCGGTCGCGCCGATCTACATCTCCACCGACGGCGGGATGAGCTGGAGCCTGAACTCGATCGTGCCGAGCAGCGCCGCCCAGGGTTCGATGACGGCCGATATCACGGTGTCCTTCGGCGCCGGCAACCGGCTCTACGCGGGAATCATCCGTCTGCCGTTTTCGGGAAGCCTCACCCGTCTGAACATCCTGCGCACCGACGATTTCCAGAGTGCCACGCCGATGAAGGTGCTGATCGACCGCACCGGCAAAGGCGTGGACCAGCCTTACGTGCAGGCCATGACGGTGGCAAGCGGTGCCGACAAGGGCAAAGACCGGCTCTACGTGGGCGACAACGACTTCAGCTCGCCCGGAAAGACCGCGACCATCGACCAGTCGCTGGACGCAGGGAAAGCCACACCCACCTTCAAGTCCGTGCGGGTCGAGAAGCGAACGACCTCGGGACAGGACGGCCCGCCGGTGCGCCCCTGTCTGCACGCCGACGGAACGGTCTACGCCGTGTTCCATTCGTGGCGCACGTTCAACAGCAATACGGGCGAGGGCGTAGCTGACGTCGTCGTGGTGCGCGACGATCAAGGCGGCAGCAGCGTCAACCCATTCGCCGCACTGGTGGATCCGGCCGACGGCAAGGCCGGCGTCAGGGTAGTCAAGGGAGTCAAGTTCAACTTCGACGGCCACTTGGGGCTCCAGCGCACCGGGGGCGACGTTGCGATCGCGGTCGATCCCGCCAACAGCGCCCAGGTCTATCTTGCTTACAACGACGACCAGGGTTCGGACTATGTATTGCATCTGCTGCGGTCCAAGGATCGCGGCGCAACCTGGTCGGCCGATCTGAGAACCATCTCCAATGCGTTGAACCCTGCCCTCGCAGTGAACAGCGCCGGCGTGATGGGAATGCTCTATCAGCAGCTGGTAGGCACCGGGGCCGCGCAGAGTTGGGTCACAAGGTTCATCTCATCCGCCAACGGCTCCACTTGGCAAGGCATCACGCTGGCCACGACGCCGTCACAGAACCCTGCGCGGCAATTCGAACCGTACTTGGGCGATTACGACCACCTGACCTCGATCGGCAAGGACTTCTACGGCGTCTTTTCCGCGAGCAACATTCCGAAGAACGCCAATTTCCCAAGCGGTGTGAAGTTTCAACGCAACGCCAACTTCAAGACCAACACCCTTCTTGATGTCGACAATTCCACGCCGGTGCACCCTTCCATCGATCCGTTCTTCTTCAAGGTCAGCAGGTGAATCGATCGAACAACGTTCGGGCAGAGAGACGCTTGTTGTCGACATCGGAGATCCGGGCGGTTCATCGAATAGCCGCGCTGGCGCGAAGACCTGATACGGCGGTCGCATCTCGACCCGAAAATCAGAGTGACGCAGGTCGGGCCCTTAGGTGTCACCGACCGATTCTGCGAAGCGGTCACTGGGTGCATGGCGATGGGAGATCAACGTTGCTCGGGGCTCGTGACGTCCCGACTCGTGGCCACTTCGACCATGCCGTCGTTCGATTGCGGACATCGCGCGGGCCAGGACAGGCGCCAACTCATGAGGCGCCGGATCGGCTATCGGGCCGATGACCTGTTCAGGGCTGCAGCGGCGCCTATGAGCGTCTTGAAGGCATCCTCATCCAATACATCGCCCTCATGGATATCGACGGCGCGCCGGGTGTTGCCTTCAAGGCTGGAGTTGAATAGTCCTGAGGGGTCCTCGAGCGAAGCGCCCTTGGCGAAAGTCAACTTCACGACGCTCTTGTACGTCTCCCCGGTGCAGATCAGTCCGTCGTGAGACCAAACCGGAACGCTCCACTTCCATTCCTCGACCACCTCAGGGTCAGCCTGTTTGATGAGAGCGCGAACGTGGGAGAGCGTCTTGCCCCTCCAGTCGTCGAGTTCCTTGATCCTCGCGTCGATCAGCCGAGAAGGGGATTCGCCTTGCGTCGTTGCGCTCTTCTTCATAGGGTTTGCGCTTCATCCGGCTGTGCTTCCATCTTGCGAAGGTACCAATCACCAATCATCCGCGCCAGATGTCGACACATCGAAATCCCGAAGGCCGATAGTTCTGGCGAAATTGGTCCGCCATAGTAGGCCGGCTGGTTGCGGTTGGGTCTTACCTCGTAGAGAGGCAATGACCAGGGTGAGGAAGGGAGTGCCGAAAGGGGCCTTTGGCGGGAGGGCGGTTCC
>JADGOC010000215.1 GCA_017883165.1 Acidobacteriota bacterium | reverse complement strand
GTGATCAAGACGACTCGCGAACGGCTGCCGGCGCTCGAGGCGCGGCTGAAGGCGCTCCACGGCTACGAGCTGCCGGAGTTCGTGGTCGTGCCGATCGAGAGCGGAAGCGCCGCGTACCTTGGGTGGGTCGTGGAATCGGTCGACTAAGCGGCCGGGCGGCGTCGGTGCCGCAGGTACTCGACGAGCATCGGCAGGATCGACACGAAGACGATGCCGATCGTCACCAGAGAGAAATTGTCCTTCACGATCGGCACGTTGCCAAAAAGCAACCCGGCGCCCAGGCACAGGCACACCCACGCGCCGGCGCCGATGGCGTTGTATAAAACAAATGCCGGCGGGCGCATCGCCGCCGCCC
This sequence comes from Acidobacteriota bacterium, assembly GCA_017883165.1. Lineage (GTDB taxonomy): Bacteria > Acidobacteriota > Vicinamibacteria > Vicinamibacterales > CAVVIG01 > JADGOC01. The sequence continues at coordinate 5,053 of JADGOC010000215.1, read as the reverse complement.
CCGCCACAAACGGCACGAACGTGCGCACGATTGGCACGAAGCGGCCGAGAATGACCGCCTTGCCCCCGTAGTGCTCGAAAAAGCTGTGCGCGCGCTCGAGATGCTGCTGATTGAGCAGCCGATGGGAGAGCGCGGAGCGATCGGTCGCGCTGAAGACGCGCGGGCCGATCGCGCGCCCGACCGAGTAGTTCACCGCGTTGCCGGTGAAGGCGGCGAGGGTGAGCAGCCCGAGCGCCGCCGGCGTCCTGAGCGCGCCCGTGGCGCATAACGCCCCGGTGGCGAACAGCAGGGAGTCGCCCGGGAGAAATGGCGTGACCACGAAGCCGGTTTCCGCGAACACGATTGCAAACAGAATCCCGTACACCCACGAACCGTAGGAGGCGACCAGTTCGAGCAGCTTCTTGTCACTGTGGAGGAGGATGTCGAGCATCAGACCTTGTCGAGCGCCTGCGCGAGATCTTCCCTCAGGTCGTCGATGTCTTCAATCCCCGCCGAGATCCGGACCAGGCCGTCGGTGATCCCGAGCGCCGCCCGATGCGCCGCCGGCACCGACGCGTGCGTCATCGTCGCCGGATGTGAGATGAGCGTCTCGACGCCGCCGAGGCTCTCGGCGAGCGCGTGGAGCCGCACGCTGTTGAGGACGCGGCGTGCCGCTTCGAGCGATCCAAGATCGAACGACAGCATCCCGCCGAAGCCGCGCATCTGCCGCTTGGCCAGATCGTGCTGTGGGTGCGACGGCAGCCCGGGGTAGTTCACGTGCCGCACCTTCGGATGGGCCGCCAGGAACTGAGCGAGCGCCAGGCCGTTCGCGTTGTGCTGAATCATGCGGAGCGGCAGCGTCTTGGTGCCGCGCAGCACCAGCCAGGAATCAAACGGGCCGAGGATCGCGCCGGCCGCGTTCTGGATGAATTTCAGCCACTCGATGTCGTCGTCGCGCACGGCGATGACGATCCCGCCGATGCTGTCGCTGTGGCCGTTGAGGTACTTCGTCGTGCTGTGCGTGACGATGTCGGCGCCGAATTCGATCGGCCGCTGTATGTACGGACTCGCGAACGTGTTGTCCACGACCAGGCGCACGTTGTGCCGATGCGCGAGGTCGGCCGCCGCCCGCAGATCGGTGAGCGTCATCATCGGATTGCTCGGCGTTTCCACGAACAGCATCCGCGTCGCCGGCGTGATCGCGCGTTCGACGAGATCGAGCTTCGACGTGTCGACGTAGGAAAACGACAGCTGCGAACGCGTGAGCACCTTGTCGAAGAGGCGGAAGGTGCCGCCGTACGTGTTGTCCGAGACGACGACGTGGTCGCCGGCTTTGAGGAGCGTGGCGATCGCGCCGATTGCGGCCATGCCGGAAGCGAACGCAAAGCCGGCCTTGCCACCCTCGATCGCCGCGATATTGCGCTCGACGGCCATCCGCGTCGGGTTCTGCGTGCGGCCGTACTCGTAGCCCTTGTGCTTGCCGAGCTCTTCCTGGACGTAGGTCGACGTCTGATAAATCGGCGTGATGATGGCGCCCGTCGCCGGGTCAGGCTCCTGGCCGGCGTGCAGGCAAATCGTGCTGAAGCGTGCGTGGGGTGTGAGCTTCACGAGGTCGTTAGGATACTTCTGCTAATATCGCGAAGTCCACGTCCATGGCCCGATCCCGCTCTCAACGGCCGTTGCCCGCGGCGCCCGATCGCCAGACCGGACTGCGCCACGCGCTACTGCGCACGCTGCCGGGCCGCCTGATCATCGTCGGCATCGCCATCAGGCTGGCGATTCTCGCGCTCGGTGCCCTCCTCGGGCCGCTGCCGACCTTCTTCAGCGTCGTCGACACCGTGGCGGCGCTCGCCGTCGCCGGCGGCGCGGGCTACTTTCTCGTCCGGCTGTTCATCGCGGCGAAGCACCGGCTGCTGTGGCGCGTACGGCGGAAGCTTATCCTCTCGTACATTTTCGTCGGCTTCATCCCCGCCATCTTGATCGTGGTGTTCTTCCTGCTCGGCGGCTTCCTGCTGTTCTACAACATCAGCTCGTACCTGGTGCAGAGCCGCCTGCGCGCGGTGAGCGACGAGGCGCGCTTTCTCGCGCGCAGCACGGCGCTCGAAATCCAGCGCTCGAGCGGCCGCGATGTGGCGGCCATCGTGGCCGCGCGGCAGGCGAATGCGTCGCAGCAGTTCTCCGGCATCTCGTTGGCCGTCGTGACGGTGGGCCGTCCGTGCGCCGACCGCACCGAAGACGCCGGCGCGGCCGCCGCGGTGGCGACCGCCGGACCGTGGGCGCACGCTGATGCGCCGCACGCGATTCCCTCGTGGATTGATTGCGCCGGCTTCGGCGGCCTTCTGGCGTACTCGCATCCGACCGCGACGTCCGAGATCGAAACGCACATGCTCGTCCGTGCCGCGGCGTTTCCAGATTCGCCCCGGCCCGGCTACGCGGTCGTCGTCGACCTGCCGGTGACCGACGACGTGACCGGACGCCTCCGGACCGAGAGCGGCGTCGAGCTGCAGCACATGAGCGTCGTACCCGGCGCCAACGGCAACGCGGACATCCAGCCGCTGCGGGGCCGCGCCGACGCGGACGGCACCCACGCGCCCGCCGCCCCGGTCGCGTCGGGCGGACGGCTCACGCAAGTGGCCTACCTCGACGTCCGCGACTGGACGACGGGCAACGCCGGCCAGGTCGCCGTCCAGATCAAGCTGAGCATCGGCGAAATCTACGCGCTGATTTCCGGGGCGAAGACGCACACGAGCGACGCGCGCACCATCGGTCAGGGGATGCTGCTGCTGCTCAGCGCCATCGGCCTCCTGTTTCTGATCATCGAATTCGTCGCGCTCATCGCGGGCCTGGCGCTCGCCAAGTCGATCACCGGGTCGATCCACGAGCTGTTCATCGGCACCAGCCGCGTGAGGCAGGGCGACTTCACGCACAAGATCCCGGTCAAGTCGGACGATCAGCTCGGCGAGCTGACCGACTCGTTCAATTCGATGACGGCGAGCATCGAGGACCTGTTGCGGCAGGCGGCGGAGAAGAAGCGGCTGGAGGAAGAGCTGCGCATCGCGCGTGAGATCCAGATGTCGCTCCTGCCGCAGGGGCCGCTCCTGATGCCGGGGCTGTCGGTGACGGCGCTCTGCGTGCCCGCGCGCGAGGTGGGCGGCGATTACTACGACTTCTTTCCGATCGCCGATCACCGGATCGGCGTGCTCATCGCGGACGTGTCGGGGAAGGGGACGTCCGCCGCGCTCTACATGGCGGAGCTCAAAGGGTTGATGCTGTCGCTCAGCCAGATTCACACGTCGCCGCGCGACCTGATGATCACCGCCAACCGCATCATCGCGGAGAATCTCGACGCGCGCAGCTTCATCACGATGACCTACGCCGTCATCGATCTGCGCGAGCAGACCATGACGTACGCGCGCGCCGGGCACACGCCGCTGATGTATCTGCCCGGCCCGGGCTGCTCCGCGCCGCGGCGGATTCAGGTCCTGGCGCCCGACGGCCTGGTGCTCGGGCTGAAACTCGACAGCGGCGAGATGTTCGAGCGGCTGCTCGAGGAATCGACCATCCGCTTGAACGCGGGCGACCTGTTCGTCTTCTATACCGACGGCATCAGCGAGGCGATGAATGAAGGGGACGACTGCTTCGGCGAAAGCCGGCTGAGCCTGCTGGTCGAGGAGCACGCGGACCTGCCGTCGGCGGAGCTGCGCGAGCGCATCCTGCGCGACATCGAGGCGTTTGTCGGCTCGGCGCCGCAGCACGACGACATGACGATGATCCTCCTCAAGATCGACGAGGTGGGTGCGACGACGATCGACCTGGAACACGCAGAAACCGCTGAGGCACGATGACGACCAAGTTCTGCGTGTGCCGCGGTGTCCGCGTCGATCGTCGTGGTTGTGAACGTCGTGGCTGACTTGGTCGTCATCTTCCGCACGCAATCCGACGTCGAGGCCAGTATCGTGCGCGGGCTGCTCGAAACGCACGACGTACCGTCGATGGTCGCGTCCGATCTGCCGCACTCGATTTTCCCGCTCACGATCAGCGGCATGAGCCAGCTGCGCATCTCGGTGCATCCAGACGACGCCGAGCGCGCGCGACAGATCATCGAGAGCCATCGCACGGCGATCCCCAACGGCCGCGTCGTCCGGCTGCGCGACGAGTTCGAGACGCTCGAGCGGGCGGTGGCCTACCGGTTCCGCGACCGGGGCCTCCTCGAGCACGCGATGACGCACACCTCGCGCGCCAACGAAGACGTCAGCGGCGGCGTTGTGGACAACGAGTCGCTCGAATTCCTCGGCGACGCCGTGCTCGGCTTCATCATCGCCGACATCCTGTTCCGCGAGTTTCCCGATTTCGACGAAGGGAACAAGTCGAAGGCCAAGGCGACGCTCGTGTCCACGGCGACGTTGGCGCGGCAGGCCGAGCATCTGGCGCTCGGCGACCATCTGCTCCTCGGGCGCGGCGAGGAGAAGACCGGCGGCCGCCAGAAGCAGGCGCTGCTCGCCGACGGCTACGAGGCGCTCATCGCGGCGATCTATCTGGACGGCGGCATGGAGCAGGCGCGGGCCTTCATCGCGCGCGAGTTCGCGCCGCTCATCGCCGAGGTCCGCGAGCACGGGCTGACGGGGCGGGATTACAAGTCGGCGCTGCAGGAGCTCGTGCAGTCGCGCGATCAGCCGCCGCCAGAATACCGGGTGGCCGGCACGATGGGGCCCGACCATCAGAAGCTGTTTCGCGTGGAGGTCGTCGTGCAGGGCGACGCGCTGGCCGAAGCGACCGGGCAGAGCAAGAAAGAGGCGGAGCAGGAAGCCGCCCGATTGGCGATCGGGAAATTAGGAAGTGAGAATTAGGAAGTAGGAATTAGCGGCTTCGTAGTCACAGACGAACTTCGAAGTAAGTACAAATCGAAGATCAAGATTCCTATTAGTCGATCTCGATAATTCCCGACCCCGGTCCCCCCGCCATTGCCAGCGCGGGTTCGCCGTGCGGCACCGGCGCCTCGGCGGCCTGCGGCAGGCGCGGCAGCGCGTAGCGGTGCACCTCGCGCGAGAGGTCGTCGTCGGTCGGCGCCGACGTG
>JADGOC010000070.1 GCA_017883165.1 Acidobacteriota bacterium | reverse complement strand
CGGCCTCTCGTGGACGAAAGACGGCAGGGGTTTCTTCTACGGCCGGTATCCCGAGCCGCCGGCGGGGAAGGCGCTCGAGGCCGCGGTTCGAGACAAGAAAATCTACTACCACGTGCTTGGCACGCCGCAGGCCTCGGATCGGCTGATCTATGACCGCCCGGACGAACCGGCGCTGTTCATCAGCGCCGGCACCGACGACACGTATCGATATCTGTTCATCACGACCAACAAAGGCTCGAGCAACAAGAACGAGCTCTTCGTGAAGGATCTCGTCGATCCGCTTGCGCCGAAGCTCGACGCGCCGGTCGCGCCGCTGTATACCGGACACACGGCGGCGTACGAGCCGCTCGGCATCGTCAACGGCATGCTGTATCTGCAGACCGACCGCGATGCGCCGAACAAGAGAGTCGTCGCGGTGCCGATCGATCGGCCGGACGTCGCGAACTGGAAGACGATTGTACCGGAAGGGAAGCAGGCCATCGAGTCGTCGAACCTTGTCGCGGGACTGGTGGCGGTCAACACGCTCGCCGACGCGGCGAGCGAGGTTCACTTCTACCACCTCGATGGATCGGCGCCGACTAGCGTCAAGACGCCGGGCCTCGGAGCCGTCAGCGGCCCGTTTGGCCGTTTCGATCGTCCGGAGGTGTTCTATTCGTTCACCTCGCCGCTCTATCCATCGACCGTGTTCCGCTTCGACCTCGCCACCGGCACGAGCACGCCGTTCGAGCCGCCGAAGCTGACGTTCGACCCTTCGCAGTACGAAACCGCGCGCGTGTTCTTCACGTCGAAGGACGGCACGCGCGTGCCGATGTTCATCACGCACAAGAAGAATCTCAAGAAGGACGGCGCGAATCCGACGATGTTGTATGCCTATGGCGGATTCGACATCGCGACGCTGCCCACCTTCCGTCCCGACGTCCCGGCATGGCTCGAGCGCGGCGGCGTGTGGGCCACCGCCAACATCCGCGGCGGGAGCGAGTACGGCGAGGCCTGGCACGAGGCGGGCATGCACGAGAAAAAGCAGAACGTCTTCGACGACTTCATCGGCGCCGCCGAATATCTGGTGCGGGAGCGGTACGCGTCGCCGAACACGCTCGGCGTCATGGGCGGATCGAACGGCGGACTGCTGGTCGGCGCGGTGATGGAACAGCGTCCGGATCTGTTCGCGGTGGCACTGCCCGCGGTCGGCGTCATGGACATGCTCCGCTATCACAAATTCACCGGCGGTTCGGCCTGGGCCACCGAGTACGGCTCGTCGGAGGACGCGGTGGGGTTTGCCTATCTCTTCAAATACTCGCCGCTGCAGAACGTGAAGGCCGGCACCTGCTATCCAGCCACGCTGGTGACGACGGCCGACCATGACGACCGCGTGGTGCCCAGCCATTCCTTCAAGTTCACTGCGGCGCTGCAGGCGGCGCAGGGCTGTGATCGGCCCGTGCTGATTCGCGTCGAGACCCAGGGGTCGCACGGATACCGGCCGACCGACAAGCGCATCGCTGAAATCGCCGACGAGTGGGCATTCGCGAGAGCCAACATGAAGGCGGACGGCAGGGTCATTGCTCAAGGTGTCCCGGGAGTCAGAAAACCGTAGTCAAAGGCTACAGGGCAAGCTCAAGCCGGCGGCCGGCTGCAGCGTTCTGCGACACATGAGCCGGCGATGATTTCGTGGTTCTCGCGAAGAGACGAACGGAAGGAGGGGAGGCGCTCGTCTTCGTCACCGTGGCGGGTCCCGCCGAGCAATGGGCCGGGCAGAACATCTACATGGAACGCCCGGGTCCGCGGAGCGTGCTGCGCGGCGCCTGGCAGACGCTCACTGTCGGAAGCTCTGTTTCCCCGAGGCCTTCCTCGAGGCGTTGAGGTCGATTTTGCCGGCCGCTGTCGAACTGAAGGGTGTACGCCGATAAGGAGCATGGCGGGGAAGCCTGCCTTACTGTGGTAACCTATTGAACAGTAAAGTCTTCCAAGGAATCACCAAGCCTAATGGCCACTTGCCCAAAATGTCTCGGGGCGCTCAACGAGCACCACAAATGTCCCCGCGGCATTTTTCACCGCGTATCTGACGCCCTCATGACCGCCGGCGTCGGAGGGCTTGCGGGGTGGCTGTTCTGCTTGACGATCGAGGAGCGCCCCGCCGGTGCCCTGATTCTCGCCGCGGCGGCGCTTGGCGCCGTTCTCGCGACCGCCGTCCGCCAGGCTATCAGCGGCCCCAGCCGCTAGGCGCGTCGCGGCACCCGACCTCCAACAACACGGCACAATCGATCGGTTTGGTGACGGTGGCGAGCTGGCGCCGGCGTGCGGATTCGTGTCATGTTTCTACGCAATGATGGACGAGGTTGCACCGCTTTCCTACGCGGAGTTCGAGCGCGTCGATATTCGGGTCGGGCGCATCGTCGAGGTCGAGGATTTTCCCGAGGCGCGCAAGCCGGCGTTCAAGCTGCGCATCGACTTCGGGCCGGCGCTGGGCATTAAGAAGTCGTCGGCGCAGACGACGAAGCACTACACGAAGGCCGCGCTGCTCAATCGTCTGGTGGTCGCCGTCGTGAACTTTCCGCCGAAGCAGATCGGCCCCGTGATGTCCGAAGTGCTGACGCTCGGCGTTCCGGACGGCGACGGCGGCGTCGTGCTGCTCATGCCCGAGCGCGACGTGCCGCTCGGCGGGCGGATGTTCTAGCGGGGGGGTCGGGAGCCTTTTTCAGTTTTTGCGTACTTCGTGGGTTGTGCATGGCAAAAACTGAAAAAGGCTCCCGACCCCCTGTGGATTACAGCGGCAGACGCAGATGGGCGCGGCAGCCGGGGCCGTCGGTACGGTTCTCGAGCGTCAACGCGCCGCCGTGCGCCTCCGCGATTTGCCGGCTCAGGACCAGCCCGATGCCCGATCCGCCCGGCTTGGTCGTGAAGAACGGCACAAAAAGATTGGACACGCTCGGCAGCCCCGCGCCCTCGTCGTCGATCCACAGGTCGAACGCCCGCCCGTCGCGCGTCCAGCCGACCGCCACCCCGCCGCCGGTCTCGAGCGCGGCATCGACCGCGTTCTGCAGCAGGTTGATCAACAGCTGCTCGAGCTGATCAGGATCGGCGCGGACCGTGAGATCGGGCCCGGCGTCGATGCGGACGCCGAGCCGCGTCTCGACGCCCGCGGCGCGGCGCACGAGCGCCGCCACCGCCACCGTGTCCAGCCGCGGCGCCGGGAGCTTCGCCAGCCGCGCGTACGCCGTCGTGAAACGGCTCAGCGAGTCGGACCGCGCGGCGATCACCGCGAGACCGCGCCGCATGTCGTCGCTCCAGTCGTCCGGCAGCGCGTCGCGCACCAGCATCGACTCGAGGCTGCCGGCAATCGACTTGATCGGCGCGAGCGAATTGTTGATCTCGTGCCCGATGACGCGAATCAGCCGCTGCCACGCCTGGCGCTCTTCGTCTCGGAGCGGCCGGCTCACGTCGGCGAGCACCAGCAGCTGATGCGGCCGTCCCTCCTGCCGGAACGTCGTGCGCCGCACTTCCCAGCGTCCGGAGCCGCCGGGAAACGCGACGTCTTCGATGCGCGGGGTCGTCCCTTCGAGACAGTCGCACAACCCGAGCTCGTCCGAGGTCCGGTCGAGCAGCTGGTCAGCGGGTTGCCCGAGGAGACGCTCGCCCGCGCGGTTCACGAGCCGAAGCCGCTGGCCGCCGTCGAAGGTGAAGACGGCGACGTCGATCTCGACCATCACCGTCCGGAGGAGCGCGCTCGCTTCGAGCGCGCCGAGCCGCTGATCGTGCAGCGTCGTCGCGAGCACGTTGACCTCGAGCATCACCGCGGCGAGCGGGTCGTCGCCCACCGCTTCGCGGCCGCTCGCGCCGCGCGCGCGAATGGAGAAGTCGCTCTCGCGCAGCGCCGCGAGGAGATTCGAGAGGGTCTGCAGCGGTAGCACGACGCGGTGCCGGACGCTGAAGGAGCAGCCCGCCCAGACGCCGACGATGAACACGGTGAGCGTCCACTGGACCTTGGGGGGCTGCTGGCCGGTCCAGAGCAGAATGAGCGCCACGAGCGCGGCGGGCAGGCCGGCGGTGAGCGCGAGCAGCAGAATGCGCTGATCGAAGCGGACGCGAGACCGCGGTGCGCCGATCACGCCTGATCTTACAACCCGTAGCGCTGGAGGCGGCGATAGAGCGCGCTCCGGCTCAGGCCGAGCGCCTTGGCCGCCTGGCTGACGTTGCCGTCGAATCGCGCCATCGCCTTCTTGATGAGAAAGCCTTCGACCTCCTCGAGGCTCATGTCCTCGATGCGCGACGTCTGATCGCGGTCGAGGCGCAAGCCGAGCTCGCCCAGACGGATGGTCGATCCCTGCGCCATCAGCACGCCGCGTTCGATGGCGTGATCGAGCTCGCGGATGTTGCCGGGCCACGGATGACTGAGGAGCGCCTGGGCCGCCGCCGGTTCGAAACCCGTCAGATTCTTGCGATACCGCTGCGCGTGCTGGCGCAGGAAATGGTGCGACAGCTCGGGAATGTCCTCGCGGCGGCTCCTGAGCGGGGGCAGCGCGATCTCGATCGTGTTCAGCCGGAACAGCAGGTCCTGACGGAAGCGTCCCGAGCCGACCTCTTCCCCGAGCTGCGCGTTCGACGCCGAGAGAATGCGCACGTTCACGTGGCGCGTGCGCGACGAGCCGACGCGCTCGAAATCACCGGTCTCGAGGACGCGCAGCAGCTTCGGCTGCAGGTTGAGCGGCACGTTGGCGATTTCATCGAGGAAGAGCGTGCCGCCGTCGGCCAGCTCGAACCGGCCCACGCGGTCGGTCTTCGCATCGGTGAAGGCGCCTTTGACGTGCCCGAACAGCTCGCTCTCGAACACGCCCTCCGACAGGCCGCCGGCATTTACCGTCACGAGCCCCTTGCCGGTGCGTCCGGAGACGGAGTGGATCGCCTGCGCCACGGTGCCCTTGCCCGTGCCGTTCTCGCCGGTGATGAGGACGTTGGCTTCCGACGGCCCGACGCGCGAGATGAGCTCGAGCACCGGCCGCATCGACGGCGCGTCGGCGATGAGCAGCGGCCGGACGTCCGGCTTGAGCGATCGGTTCTCCGCCTCGAGCCGCTGCTGGCGCCGCAGGGCGCGCGCCAGATCGACCTGCGTGCGGACGATCGTGAGCAGCCGCGCGTTCTCCCAGGGCTTCTGCACGAAGTCGCGGGCGCCGCGGCGCATCGCTTCGACGGCCAGGTCGACGCTTCCCCAGGCCGTCATCACGACAACGGGCAGCATCTGGTCGTGGCCGCGGACCTGCGACAGGAGATCGAGCCCTTCCTGGCCGGACGTCGTGTCGCGCGCGTAGTTGAGATCCATCAGCACCGCGTCGAATTCGCGCGTGTCGATCGCCTCGAGGATGGCGGCGGGGGAGCCGGCCGATTCGATCCGGTACCCTTCGCCTTTGAGCAGCAGCCGCAGCGCCTCGAGCACGTCCGGCTGATCGTCGGCCACCAGCACCCGCGACATCGTGACCTCGGGCCGTGGCGCGGGGTTCTCGCTGCGGTCGGTTGTGGGTACCATCGGCCAGCTCTGGATTGTCACGTGGCCTCCTAGTCGTCCACCAGCCAGCCGTCGCGCAGTTGGATGATGCGCGTGCCGTACGACGCGTTGACCTCCGAGTGCGTCACCTGCACGATCGTCGCGCCGCCTTCATTCAGCGTGCGGAAGAGCTCCATGATTTCCTTGCCCTGCGCCGAATGCAGGTTGCCCGTCGGCTCGTCGGCGAGAATCACCTGCGGGTTCGCGATGACCGCGCGGGCGACGCCGACCAGCTGCTGCTGCCCGCCGGACAACTGACTCGGATACAGATCCTTCTTCCCGACGATCTGGAATCGATCGAGGATGTCGGCGACCATGCTCTGACGATCGGTCCGGCTCACGTTGCGATACGACAGCGGGATCTCGAGGTTCTCGTAGACCGTCAGGTTGTCGAGCAGGTGGTAGCTCTGAAAGACAAACCCGATGTGCTTCTTGTGCAGCTCGGCCCGCTGCTTGGGGCTGAGGCGGTGCACCGGCTGGTCCATGAAGTAGTACTCGCCGGTCCACGCGCTGTCGTGCATCCCCAGGATGTGCAGGAGCGTCGATTTGCCCGCGCCAGACGGCCCCATGATGGAGACGAACTCGCCGTCCTTGATGTCGGCGTTGATGCGGCGCAGCACGTAGCTGCGGCCGACGCCCACCGGATAGGATTTCTCGACGTCGCGAAGAGACACGAGCATGGGGAAAGGTTCCCTCGCGAACCGCGTTTATTCGGTGATGGCCATTTCCGTCCGTTCCTCGACCACGCGGCCGTCGAACAGATGGATGCTGCGCTCGGCGTGGCGCGCGTAGCGCGGGTCGTGCGTCACCATGCAGATGGTGGCGCCGGCGCGGTGGAGCTCCTTGAGGAGGTCCATCACCGCTTCGCCGCTGCGCGAGTCGAGGTTGCCGGTCGGCTCGTCGGCCAGCAGGATTAACGGCTCGCCGGCGACCGCGCGCGCCACCGCGACGCGCTGCTGTTGGCCGCCCGAGAGCTGGCTGGGGAGGTGCTTCGAGCGGTGCGCCATGCCGACGCGCTCGAGCGCCGCTTCGGCGCGCTGCTTCCGCTCGGCCGCCTTCATGCCGCGATAGGTGAGCGGCAGCTCGACGTTCTCGAATACCGTCAGATCGCCGATGAGATTGAAGCTCTGAAAGATGAACCCGATCTCGCGGTTGCGCACCCGTGCGCGCTCGGAGGCCGGCAGCTCGGCGACCGGACGATTGTTGAGGAAGTACTGTCCTTCCGTCGGCGAGTCGAGGAGGCCGAGGATCGACAGCAGCGTCGACTTCCCGCAGCCCGATGGCCCGGCAATCGCGACGTACTCGCCCTTGCCGATGTTCAGGTGGATCCCTGCGAGCGCGTGTGTCTCGACCTCGTCGGTGAAGAACACCTTGGTGACACCATCCAGCTTGATGAGCGGCTGAGATCCGTCTTGGGCCATGTCTGTCATCTCCTCATGTCTCTACTTCAGCTTCACGCGGTCGAATGCGTCGTACGCCGACATATCGGACAGAATCACGCGGTCGCCGACCTTCAGACCCGAGAGTATTTCCACCGTACTCACGGAGCTTTTTCCCAGCTTCACCTGGGTGCGATTGGCATAGGCGCCGTCCGCATCAATCCTGAAGAGACCCACCACGCTCTGATCCTGGCCGAACGCCGGACGGCCCATGAAGAGCACATCGTTCAGCCGCTCGAGCTCGATCGTCCCGTCGACGCTCAGGTCGGGCACGGCGCCTTTGGGCAGCTCGCTGTCGAGCGAGACGTCCACCGTGCGTGTGCCGTTCTGCACCGAGGGATCGATCCGGATCACCTTGCCCTGAACGACCCCGTTGCGCGTGTCCACCTCGGCCGACTGGCCGATCTGAATGTCCTTCGCCTGTGTTTCCGCAATCTTCAGCTCGGCCTTCAGCTTCGACGGATCGGCGACGCGCGCGAGATTCAAGCCGGGCGTGACCTGCTGGCCGCGGTCCACGGGGACCAGCTGCAGCATCCCGGCGAAACCGGCGCGCACCTTCAGCTCGTCGACCTGACGGCGGTAGAGCGCGACCACCGCATGCGCCTGATCGATGTCGGACTGCTGCACGGCGAGTCGCGCTTTCATCGACTCGGCGTTGCTGTCCAACTGCTGCTGGGCGATCTGCGCGCTTTGCGCGAGCTGCTCGGAGTCCACCTGCGATTGCCTGAGCACCAGGTCCGACACGAGCTTGTCTTTGGCCAAGGCCTGGTTCATCTCGTACTGCATCCTGGCTTTGCTGTAGGCGGCCTCGACGTTGGCCGCTGTCGCTTTTTGCTGCAGATAATCGTTCTGCACCGTCACGCGCAGGTTCGCCAGCGTCGCGTCCGCGGCTTTCAGCTTCAACTCGGCGTCCTGCAGCTGCTGTTCGAGCTGCGGGTTGCTCAATTCGAGGATGACGCTGTCGGCTTTCACCGGCGTGCCGGGCCGCAGCACAATCTTTTCCACGCGCCCCTGCGTCGTCGCCGGAATCCACCGGATGTCCTCGGGCACGAGGGTGCCGAGCCCCCGGACGTTGCGGATCATCGGCCCGCGCTTCACGGTGTCCGGCCAGACCACCGCCATTTCGACGGTCGGCGCGGCCGGCTTCAGTCGCGAGAGGCCGAGCGTGATGAGCCCCACAACCGCCAGGCCCCCCGTGATGTAGAGGACTTGGCGAATCCGCTTCTGCCTAGCATTGGACGGTCGAGCGATATCCATGGTTGTTTCGTTTCGCCAGGTTTAGACGGAAAAGAGATCGAAAACGATCAGCGTCTGCCCGGGGGCAAACCGCGATCCATGCGGGCGTGCTGCGACAACCCATTATAACTCAATCAGTTACGATGCAGAACTGTGAGTGGGACGAATCTCGGAAGTGTCCGCTTGTGGGACGGCCAAATCCCTCGAGCGGACGTCGCGAGGCTAGTGCGTGCCGAGCACGGCGAGGAAGGCGTTGACGACAGCGGGATCGAACTGGCTGCCGCTGCACCGCAGCAGCTCACATACGGCGTCGGCCGAATCGATGCGGCCGCGGTACTGGCGGTTCTGCGTCATCGCGTCGTAGGCGTCGACCACGGCGATGACCCGGGCGGCCTGCGGAATCGCGTCGCCGGCCAGCTGCCGGGGATAGCCGCCGCCGCCGAACCATTCGTGGCTGGCGACGACGATGCTCGCCAGATCGTGGAGCGATCGCGTCGATGCGAGGATCTCGGCGCCGGCATCGACATGCCGCCGGACGATCGCCTGCTCGCCCGGGCTGAGCGCGGACGGTTTGGTCAGCAGCGATTCGGGAATCGCCAGCTTGCCCATGTCGTGCAGTCGCGCCGCGCCCTCGAGACGCCGCAGGTCGTCGCCAGCGAGCCCGAGTTCGCGCGCGACCGACATCGCGTACCGCGCCACCCGCTCGCTATGCGCCATCGCCTCGGGCGTGCGCATGAGCGCCATGGCGAGAAGAATGTCGGTCTCGGTGGCGCCGCCGATCGCATGGCGCGCGACGTCGGTGCAGATCTGCTCGACGCAATCGCGCAGCTCCCGCAGCAGGCGCGCGTGCCAGGCCAGGTCTTCGAGCGTGTCCTTCCTCCACTGACGCCCGCGATCGACCGCGAGCTCGAATCGGCCGCGCGCAAACGGCTTCACCAGGAGGTCGGCGATGGGCGCGCGGTCCTCCTGGAGCAGCGACGTGTAGGCGGTCGCGAGGACGACGGCGGTGTGCGGATGGTCGCGTTGCAGCTCGTTCGCGAGCCAGAGGCCGTCGCGGCCGGGCATCATGATGTCGATCACGGCGAGATCGCTGGGCTCGGCTTTCAGCAGCGCGAGCGCTTCTTCGGCGTCGCCGGCGGTTCTCGCGTTCAGGCCGAGCGACCCCGCCCATCGCGCCATGATGTCGCGCACGGCCGGTTCATCGTCGACGATCAGGACGGAGGTCAGAGGTGTCATGGATGGCACAGTTCGAGTCTGGAAGGGCAAGAGTGCTGCCAGGTGGAGGCCCGCCGAATCCCGATGAGAAAGCGGGGAGCGGTATTGGGAATGTGCGAAAACGCACACACCGCGCACGCTGGCCTGTGCGATAGTGCACACTACGTAGGTTTCTTGAGACAATGATGAGGTTGTCATGACCGCGCCCAAGCCTGCCGCCACGCGTCCGCTGCTCCTCGTCGTGGACGACGAACCGCCCGTGCTGAAGGTGATTGAGCGCCTGGCGGGGAAGGCCGGGTTCGACGTCGTCACGTGCGGGAGCGGCAGCGAGGCGATGAAGGCGCTGATGCGCAAGCCGGCGGACCTGGCGATGGTCGACCTGCGGATGCCGGACGTCAACGGCCTCGACCTGCTGCGCCAGATTCGGTCCGCGGTCCCGAGCTGCGAAGTGATTCTGATGACGGCGTACGCCGCGGTCGACAGCGCCGTCGAAGCGATCAAGCTGGGTGCGCGCGAATACCTCACCAAGCCGTTCGATTTCGATCGCCTGCGTCAGGTGCTCGTCGAGATCCGGGTGGAGATCGAACGCCGCGCGCACGTCGTCGCCCTCGAAAGCCAGGTGGCGCGCGAGCTCGAGTTCTGCGGCATGCTCGGCCGCAGCCCCGCCATGCAGGAGATGTTCAGCCTGATTCAGCGGCTGGCGCCGCACGCGAAGGTCGTGCTCCTGACCGGCGAAACGGGCAGCGGCAAGGAGCTCGCCGCGCGCGCGTTCCACCAGTCGGGGCCGCGCCGCGGCCGCGCCTTTGTGACGATCAACTGCTCGGCGGTCGTCGACACGTTGTTTGAAAGCGAGTTGTTCGGCCACGTGCGCGGCGCCTTCACCGGCGCGGTCGAATCCAAGCCCGGCGTGTTCGAAACCGCCCATGGCGGCACATTGTTCTTGGATGAAGTCGGCGAGCTGCCCATCTCGGTGCAGGCGAAGCTGCTGCGGGCGCTCGAGAACGGCGAGGTGCAGCGCGTCGGATCGCTGCAGCCCAAGCGCGTGGACGTGTCGGTGATCGCGGCGACCAACCGCGATCTCCGCGCCGAGGTGGCCGCCGGACGCTTTCGCGGCGATCTCTTCTATCGCTTGAACGTCGTCGAAGTGGCGCTGCCGCCGCTTCGCGACCGCCGCGAGGACATCCCGTATCTCACGGCCATCTTCATCCGCGACTGCGCGCAGCGGATGAAGAAGCCGATCAGCGGCCTGACGCCGACGGCCGAGCGCATGCTGCTCGGTGCCCGGTGGGACGGCAACGTCCGCGAGCTGAAGAACGCGATCGAGCGCGCGTGCATGATTACCGAAGGTACGGTCATCTCCGAACGCGAGCTGGCGGGCGCGTTCACGACCGACGCGCAGACAGCCCCGATGCGGCCGCGCACCGTCGACCCGCTGGCCGCGCGCGCGGCCGATGCGCCGGCGGCGCTCGAGGAGGTGGAGCGCGAGCACATTCTGGACGTGCTGCGGCAGGTGAGCGGCAACCGGATGGCGGCCGCCAAGGTGCTCGGGATCAGCCGCCGCGCGCTGTACCGGCGTCTCGAGCGGCACGGCATCACGGACGACCAGTCCGGGCGCCGGCCCGGGCGCCGGCTCTGATCCTCGGAACACGATGATTCCGGACCTCGACGTGAATCCGCCCACCCCCGACTCGTGGTACCGCGCGGTGTTCAACGATGCGGTCGACGCGATTCTCATCCTCGACGACAGCCGGCGCATCATCGAGGCCAATCCGGCGGCTGGCGCGCTCGTCGGCGTCAGCGCCGGAGCGCTCGTCGGCCGGCGCTTCGAGGATCTGCTCCTCAACGGGACCGACGAAGTCGAAGCCGTGTGGCGCGAGTTGATGGCGGCGGGGGAATCGAAGCGCGAGCATCGCCTCTCATCACCAAGGGCGCCGGGCGGCGCGCGTCTGCTCGAGTGCACCTACCGGGCGCGCGTGCAAGACCAGCGGCACCTGTGCATCGCCCGCGACATCACCGATCGCCGTCAGCTCGAAGAGCGGTTGGTGCAGTCGGAAAAGATCGAGAGCATCGGCCGACTCGCGGGGGGCATCGCGCACGATTTCAACAATCTGCTGACCGCGATTCTGGGCTACACCGAGCTCCTGCTGAACAACCGCCGCGCGGACGATCCCGACCGCGCCGATCTCGAGGAAGTGCAGAAGGCCGGGCAGCGCGCCGCCGCGCTGACCCAGCAACTGCTGGCGTTCAGCCGCAAGCAGGTGCTGCTGCCCAAGGATGTCGACCTGAATCAGACGGTCAGCGGCCTTCAGAGCATGCTCGGCCGTCTCATTCGCGAGGACATTACGCTGCATTGCGAGATCGCCGACCGGCCAGGATGGGTTCGCATCGATCCGCATCAGATCGAGCAGGTGATTCTGAACCTGGTGCTGAATGCGCGCGACGCGATGCCGAGCGGAGGCCGGATCCGCATCGAGGTCGGCCCGGTGACGGTATCGGAGGACCACCCGCCTCCGCCGCCCACGGCCGGCGAGTACGTCTGCCTGCGCGTCTCTGACGACGGCCTGGGCATGTCGGCCGAGACGCGCTCGCACCTGTTCGAGCCGTTCTTTACCACCAAGGAGCTCGGCAAAGGCACGGGCCTCGGCCTCGCATCGGTCTACGGCATCGTGCGGCAGAGCAACGGCTTCATCACCGTCGACAGCGAGCCGGGAAGCGGCACGACCTTCACGATGTACTTTCCAGCCGTGACCGTCGTCGCGGAGGAACCGACGCCAGACGCGGAATCGGGCGCGCGGGCCGCTGGACAGGAAACGATTCTGCTGGTGGAAGACGAGGCAGCCGTGCGCCGCATCATCGGCTCGGCGCTGCGCCAATACGGCTATCGGGTGCTCGAGGCGTCGACGCCGAGTGGCGCGTGCGAACTGGTCGAGCAGCATCCCGAGCGGATCGATCTGCTGCTTTCTGACGTCGTGATGCCCGAGATGAATGGCCCGGCGCTGGCGCAGCGTCTGGTGGGCGCGCGCCCCTCACTCCGTGTGTTGTTCATCTCCGGCCATGCCGACGTGCTGGCGGCGCCGCATGCGGCCAACCAGCCGAATATCGATTTTCTGGGCAAGCCGTTCCGGGCCTCGGTCCTCGCCGAGAAGGTGCGATCGATTCTGGCGCGGCCTCCCCAGTCCACTTCCTGACGCCGGGCCGTGGGGCGCGAGCGCACACTCCCGCTCCGCCAAAAGCGCACAGTCGCACACGTGGTGGCGTGGGAATCGTCGGTTTTGCTCGGAAGATCGCGTGCCAGCCGTCGGCCGTCGATGGCAAGGTCTTGGCTAGATCACCCCCCGATGGCAAAGGAACAGGACCAGACTATGACTTCAAGCGAGGGTCGTGTATTGACGTTCATGAAAGGCTCGGTCCAAGTGAAGGGGCCGGCCGCCAAGCCCATCAGCGTCCTCATCGTCGACGACGAGGAGCCGGTACGGAAGTTCGTCGAACGGGTGCTGCGCGACGCCGGGTACGCGACGGTGCTCGCCGCCAACGGCCCCGAGGCCATCGCGGCCGCCGCGAAGATGGACACGCTCGATATCATCGTCACCGACGTGATGATGCCGGAGATGCAGGGCGACGAGCTCGCGCGCCATCTCCGTCAGGATGAGCCCAACCTGAAAGTGCTGTATCTCACCGGCTTCAGCGACCATCTGTTCAAAGAGAAGGTCACGCTGTGGGCGGACGAAGCCTTCCTGGACAAGCCGTGTAGTGTGAAGGGGCTGCTCCAGGCCGTGTCGCTGCTGCTGTTCGGCCGGTTCGTGCAGTCGGACGCGCGCACGTCCTGACGCGGGTACGCCGGTGAACCTCTCGCCCTCCGCCCTCACGCCACCCGCGCCACTCGATGAAGCCACGTATCGCTTCATCTTCGAGTGCAATCCGCAGGCGATGTGGCTGTTCGACGAAGACACGCTCGCCTTTCTCGACGTCAATCAGGCCGCCATCGACATCTACGGGTACTCGCGCGAGGAATTCCTCGCGATGAAGATCACGCAGATTCGTCCTCCCGACGAGGCGCCGCGACTGATCGAGGTCTTCCAGAGCGCCGCGCCGCGCGGGCCGCGCTCGTGGACGCATGCCACGAAGAACGGCGACCGCATTGACGTGGAGGTCACCTCGACCCTCGTGACGATCGGCGGGCGCGCCATGCGGCTCGCCTCGGTGCGCGACCTCTCGGACCGCAAGATGCTCGAGGAGCAGCTTCAGCAGGCCCAGAGGATTGAGACGCTCGCCGGCGGCGTCGCGCACGATTTCAGCAATCTGCTCGCGGCGATCATCGGCCACGCCGATCTCTTGTCGGAGTACTTCGTGCCAGGCGATCCGCGCGCCGTCGAGATCGCCGGCATCCGCAGCGCCGCGGATGTGGCGACGAGCCTGACGCGGCAGCTGCTCGCCTTCAGCCGCAACCAGCTCCTCGAGGCGACGGTGCTCGATTTGAACGAGGTGCTCGACTGGGCGCGGTCGATTCTCGTGCGGCTCATCGGCGAGCACATCGAGCTCGTCACCGACCTGGCGCCGTCTCTGCAGCGCGTCAAGGCCGATCCGTACCAGGTGGAACAGATCCTCCTGAACCTCGTCGTCAACAGTCGCGAGGCCATGCCGCAGGGCGGACAGCTCACGCTGCGGACCCGCAACGTGTCGGTCGGCGCGGAGGAAGCGCGGCGGTTGAGCGTCACGGAAGGCGACTACGTCGCGCTGAGCGTCACCGATACCGGCGTCGGGATCGACGACAGCGCGCGCATGCGCCTGTTCGAGCCGTTCTTCACCACCAAAGATCGCGGGCGCGGGACCGGCATGGGGCTGGCGACCGTCTACGGGATCGTCAAACAGAGCGGCGGGCACATCGCGGTCAAGAGCGATCTCGGCGCGGGGACGACGTTCACGATCTACCTGCCCGCGACGCTCGAAGCCGCCGAACCGCTCGACCACGAGCGCGAGCGCACGCGGGTGGAGCGCGGCTCGGGAACGGTGCTCGTCGTCGAGGACGACGCCACGGTGCGTGCGCTCATCGGCGAGGTGCTCCGGCGCCGCGGGTATCGTCTGCTCGTCGCGGACGGCGCCGCGCGGGCGCTGGAGCTCGTGTCCACGCACGGCGGACCCATCGACCTGCTGATCACCGACATCATCATGCCCGGCATGAGCGGCATCGCCCTGGCCGACCAGATCCGCGAGGCACGCGCCGACATTTCCGTGCTGTTCATGTCCGGCTACGCCGACGACACGGCGATACCGGACGGCTTCATGGAGAGCGCGGCGTTCCTGCGCAAGCCGTTTACGCCCGAGTCGCTCGCGCGCAAAGTGCGCGCGGTGCTCAAGACGGTCCACTGAGGCGCACGCGGACGTCTCCGCGCGTGCCATAATGCGGTATGCGGTATCCGGAATCGTTCGTGGCGCCGATGCGTCTGGAGCTGGCGCGCCTCGGCGTTGAAGATCTTCGAACGGCCGAGGCGGTCGACGCCGCCGTCCGCGAGACCTCGGGCGTGCTGCTCGTCGTGGTGAACTCGGTGTGCGGCTGTGCGGCCGGCAAAGCGAGGCCCGGCATCGCCTTGGCGCTCGAGCACCGCCCGCGCCCCGATCGCGTGGCGGCGGTGTTCGCCGGCGCCGACCTCGAGGCGACCGCACGCGCGCGCAGCTACTTCACCGGCCGCGTCCCCTCGTCTCCGTCGGTCGCGCTGCTGCGCAACGGCAAGCTGGTCTACATGCTCGAACGATCGCAGATCGAGAATCGGACGGCCGAGCAGGTCGCCGCCGAGCTCACGACGGCGTTCGACGCGTTCTGTGGGACGCCGATTCCGGCCTGATCCGTCCTATCCGCCCCTGGTGTGCATCTCGAGGTGGGGGTCCTTGCGCAGCGCGTTGATCGGCACGAACGATCGGCGGTCGCCGAGCTCGAGCCGCCGTTCGGCCCCGCGATCGTCGCGGGTCTTCCACCGGCTCGCGATGAGCGCCGCCAGCTCCTCCGCGTCCACGCCGCGCCGCAGCGGTCCGCGGAGATCGGTGCCGGCGGCCGCATACAGACAGAGATACCAGAGGCCGTCCGCCGTCAGCCGGCTGCGATCGCAGCTTTGGCAAAAGGGCGCCGTCGTCGACGAGATGATCCCGAACACCGTGCCGTCGGCGAGCCTGAAGCGATCGGCTGTCGCGGAGGACTGATGGGCGACGGCCTCGATCGCGCCGTAGCGGCGCGACAAGAGGTCGAGCATCTCGCTGCGCGAGACGACATCGGCGGTCGACCATCGCGTGGCGCCGCCGACGTCCATGTATTCGATGAAGCGCACCTCGGCGTCGACCCCCTTCCCGTACTCGATCAGATCGACCAGCTCGTCGTCGTTCACCCCTTTGATCACGACGGTGTCGATCTTGATCCGGCCGAAGAGGCGATGCGCGCTCTCGATGCCGGCATGAACCGCGGCCAGCTCGTCGAAGCGCGTCAACGCGCGGAACCGATCGGCCCGCAAGGTATCGAGGCTGACGGTGATGCGGCGCAGCCCCGCCGCGCGAAGCGCGTCGGCCTGATCGGCCAGCAGGACGCCGTTGGTGGTCAGCGCGAGGTCGGCGAGCCCCGGCTTGGCGGCCAGCATGCGGACGAGCGCCGGGAGATCGCGGCGCACGAGCGGCTCGCCGCCGGTGAGGCGAAGCCGATCGACGCCGAGCGCGATGAAGATGTCCACGAGCGCGCTGATCTCCTCGAAGTGCAGGACGTCCTCGCGCGGCAGCCAGGTGTAGTCGTCCTCCGGCATGCAGTACCCGCAGCGCAGGTTGCAGCGGTCGGTGACCGACAGCCGCAAGTTGCCGAGCGGCCGCGCGAGCGTGTCGAGGAGGGGCCCCGGCGGCATTGGTGTCTGATTATGTCAGATGTCGGATCGGCACGAACGGTCGCGACGCGATCTGACCATCGAACTGCGCGCTCCAGCGGCCCGGCACGGCGCTGCCGCACGAGGGGCACGCGCCGTCCGGCGTGATGCGGTACTGACGAATGTGATAGCCGATGCGCGAGACGACCGTGTCGCCGCACGTCGCGCAGCGAGTGTCCTCGAGATCGCCGACCTGGCCGGGCAGATTGCCGGCGTACACGTGGCGCAGCCCCGCCTCGCGGCCGATGGCGGCGGCCTCGAGCAGCATCTCCGACGTCGTGTCTTGCGGGTCTGTCATTTTATAGTCGCCGTGAAACGCAGTGACGTGCCACGGGATGTCGGGCGAGACGCCGGCGATGAACGCCGTCAGGCGCCGCAGCTCGTCGCGCCCGTCGTTGAAGTGGGGAATCAGCAGCGTGACGATCTCCACCCAGAACGCCATCGCGTGCAGACGCCGGATCGTGTCGAGGATCGGATCGAGGCGTCCGCCAAGCTGCCGATAGTGGCGGTCGTCGAAGCTCTTGAGATCGACTTTGTACAGGTCGACCCACGGGCGCAGGTACTCGAGCACCTGCGGCGTGCCGTTGCCGTTCGACACGTAGCCGGTCGTGAGACCGGCCGCCTTCGCCTCCTTGAAGATGGCCACGGCCCACTCGCTCGTGATGAGCGGCTCGTTGTACGTGCTGACCATGACGCGCGCGCCGAGACGCAGGGCGTCGCCGACGAGCGCGGCCGGCGAGGCGCCGAGCGGAGAGGCGACCGCCTCCGGATCGCGCAGCGCTTGAGACGTCACCCAGTTCTGGCAGTACGAGCAGTGCAGATCGCAGCCGAGCATCCCGAAGCTGTACGCCAGCGCGCCGGGATACGCGTGAAAGAACGGCTTTTTCTCGATCGGATCGCATTGCACGCCGCCGACGTAGCCCCACGGCACCATCAGCCGGCCGTGATCGTTGAAGCGCACTTTGCAGACGCCGATCGCGCCGTCGGGCAGCGGGCAGCAGTGGCCGCACGCGTAGCAGCGGAGGCGGCCGTCGGGCAGGACGTCGTACAGCTCACCTTCACGTGTGGCGTGCGCGAGCAGCTCAGTCAGGGTGGACACGGACACCACTATTGTACAGACTGTGCGCGTGAAGGTTGAAGACCGCGGGGTCGCGGCCGCCGCCGGGGTGCGGCTGATCTCGCTCGA
>JADGOC010000214.1 GCA_017883165.1 Acidobacteriota bacterium | reverse complement strand
TCGTATTTCACGTTCGCCTTGTAGCGCGCCTCGAGGGTGGCGCCGCTCTTCGGACCTGCGAGCTGACGGATCTTGTCGATGCGTTCCTTGATCTCCGGATGCGAAGCGAAGAGGCCGTTGCGCGCCGGCACGTCCTTGTTGCGATCGTCGAGTCGTACGAGAAAATCGGCGAGCGAGGCGGCCGCGTATCCGGCCTTCGGCGTGATCGTCACCGATTCCTTGTCCGCGTCGAGCTCGTCGTTTCGGTCGAACTTGCCTTCGAGCACCATGTCGTACGCGAGGTTGGCTAGCTTATCGAGGTAAGGGCCCCGGTCGGCCAGCGCCGCGTCGGACACCATCTTCTCGGCGTTCGCCTTCCTGATCGCGTTGACGGTGTGCTTGTGCGCGACGTGGCCGATCTCGTGCGCGAGCACGGCCGCCAGCTCCGCTTCGTTCTTCACCAGCCCCAGCGCGCCGCGCGTGATGTGCACGAAGCCGCCGGGCGACGCAAAGGCGTTAACGCCGTCGGTGTCGAGCACGATGAACGTCCACGGCAGCGCCGGCCGCTCCGACTGCTGCGCCATGACGGTCCCGACAAGCGTCACGTACTTGTGTACCGCCGGATCCTGGACAACGCCGAACCGGAGGCGGATTTTCGCGCTGATGCTCTCGCCAATTTTGTGCTCCTCCTCGTCGCTGATGAGAAGGGAATCCAGCTTCTTCTTCGCATCCTGCACTTTCTGCGCCTTGTCCAGGAGGCTGCCAAATTGCGCGCGCGCCGGCACCGACAGCCCGGCGAACACGCCGGCGAATACCACCGTGAGCATCACCTTCTTCATACCCGCGCCTCATCTTTCATTCGGGAAACGACTTCGAAGATCGCCACCGGTTGTGTCTTCCCTTTGACGACGACCTCGCCGAGCGGCTTCACCACGAACCGGCCCGTGAGCCGCGCCCGCGTCGCGTCGCTGATGATAATCCGAGTGCCGTATTGTTTGTTGAGCGATCCAAGCCGCGACCCGAGGTTCATCGCGTCCCCGATGACGGTATAGCTCATGATCTGCTCCGACCCGATGTTGCCCGCGATCATCGGTCCGCTGTTGACGCCGATGTCGAGCGCCGGCCGCCCCTCCGCGTGGCCTTCCTTCGTGAATCGTTCCGCTTCGCCCGATATGCTTTCATCCGTTCTGCCACCGTCTGCCGCGGCTCGGCACTCCATCTGCGCGGTGTATGTACCGCCGCTGCTGCGGCAGGCTTCGTCCGGGGATGAACCGTGTGGCTGAGCCAAGTCGTGCCAGTCGAGTCAGTTTCTCGCCCATCATGCCTCAGCCAAGCCGTTGCCGTCGAACGGGAACGCCGGCGTATCTCGCCGGCCGTGTATTCGCCGGGCTGTTCGAAGGGCCGCTTGGCGATGATGATCCACAGCAGCCGGCGTTCGAGATCCGGGTGCGCGCAGCGAAACACGAACCGGACATGTTCTCCGTCAATCGCTGCATGCGGCTCATGGAGGATCAGCTCTTTGGTTACGCCAGGCGCCACAACCGATAGGCTCTGTCCTGCGGGGATCGGTTTTCAGCGCTTGGGAAGGATGCGATACACGACGTATTGCTGGTTCTCGAAGATTGGCGTCACATCCAGAGCCTTGTTGCAGGTGGTGATGTCTTCGGGCCGCACCTGATCCACCGCGCCGCGCTTCTTCTGGATCACTGCGTAATGGCCTCTGCCCAACTGGTCGCATCGGTCGATCAGAAGCGCGTCGCGGCCGGTCATCAGGCGCATGGCGCGCGGTTTCAAGAACAGGACGACACTATCGGGCGCGGTCCTGGTCTTGATCACATCGAGCATTTCGGCGCTGCTGGGTTCAAACGGCCCGTCGTCGGTCGCGCGCTGGTTGCGCAGGTTGGCGCGGGCCAGGCGGAAGGACGTCAGCGCGAAGATGGCCAGGACGGCCACCCACACGGCGCGCGTGAGCAGTTGGCCGGCGTGGCGGTATCGCTCGGTCAAGGCAAGAGCGCCGGCTTGCATCCCGCGGTAGGCAAAGTAGATCAAGAACGGGAGCAGCGGGAATAAATAGCGAAGTCCCTCCTGAAGGGGCCACGCGATGTAGAGCAACAGGGTCAACCCGACGTAAATCAGCGCGTGGAAATCGTCTTTGCAGTGCAGCACGACCCCGCCGATCAGGCAGGGGAGCAACGCGCCGCAAAGAATGACGCGCAAGGGGAACGGGACGGACTCGAAAAAGTCGATTAGCAGGACAGCGTAGGCCGAAACGTTGTCAAACAGCACCTCGGGCGTCAACGCTTTGAAGTGCGAGAGATAGGACGCCTCTCCACTGGGAAGCGTCATCAGGAGCGCCAGGGCGAGCACTCCAAACACCAGATGGGGTATCAGCGCGATTGGCAGAACCCGCCTCCAGCGGGGTCGAGGCGAGCGTTGACAAAAATAGAGCAGGGCCTGCGTGAGAAACAGTGTCGGGACGAGCAGGATCCCATTGGGACGCACAGAGAAGGCCACGAACAATACGACCCCCAGCCACACGTTGCCGCCGAGCGAGCCTTCCGGTTTCGCCGGCGCGACAATGACCTTGTCGATCAACAGAATGGACAGCGTCGAGAAGAAGAGAAAGGGAATGTCGGAAAGGACATTGTCCTGAAAAGACAGCAGCGCCGGGCTGAAGGCCAGAATGGAAAGGGCGATCGCCGAATCGACGAGGGAAAGACGGCGGGTGAGGAATGCGAACCATGCGATCAAGAAAAAGGCGAAGAACGGAACGTTGATGAGTTTCAGACAGAAGATATTCAGGCCACCGCAAGCCAGGTAGAAGGGCGCCAGCAGCGTTGGGAAACCCCAGGGGGCGGCGATGGGCCCGTAGGCGCGAGATGACTCCCGCATGGTGAAGGCCGTGTGGGCCACCGGCTCCCGTACCGTTCCGTGCAGGATGCCGGCGGCTTGCATGATGTAGGCGGCAAAGTCGTCGCCCCAGTTGTGACCCTTCGTGAGCATGGCCAACGCCAGCGCGCCGGACAGGATCACGATCGACCAGAGGACCAGAGTCTGTTTTCTCACATGGATGTCCTGCGAGCGAATGAAGGTACATGCTACATCGCTGACGATACGCGGTCGCCGCGTGTGCGATACTGAGAGATCGACCGACCCTATGACCACATCCTCGGAGCCGACGGGTTCCAGCCGCGCCCCGTCGCCTGTGCTGATTGCCATTCCCGCCTACAACGAGGAGCAGACGATCGAAGCGGTCGTCCACGCCGTGCGATCGGTGGCCCCCCGGTTCGATGTGCTCGTCGTCGACGATGGATCGAAGGACGCCACTGGGGCGACCTTGCGGCGGCTCGGCGTGACAACGGCCACGCACCTGTGCAATCTGGGGTACGGACGGGCCGTGCAAACGGCGATCAAGTACGCCGACCGTCACGGCTACGAGGCGCTCATTACGTTCGATGCCGATGGCCAGCATCGCGCCCAGGACATCGGTCCCTTGTATGAGGCGTTTTCGGCGGGAACGTTCGACTTGCTGATCGGATCGCGATTCGTCCGGACACGGCAGTACGACATGGAGCCGCTACTGCAGCGCACGGGCATGAAGCTGTTCTCGGCCCTGATCGCGCTGCTCTTCCGGCAACGCGTATACGACACGTCTTCGGGTCTGAAGGTGATCCCCCGGCGCGTCTTTGGCCGGCTGATGTTCCGACCGTTCGTCGATCTTCATGCCGAAGCCATCGCGTACCTGCTCGCGTTGGGCTACCGCGTTGGCGAACATCCCATCACCGTCGACAGGCGGCGTCACGGACAGTCGATGTACACCATGCTCAGCGCCGTCGCGTACCCGCTCAAGGTATCGCTCCTGATGGTCCTTGGGATCATCGACGCACGACTCATGCCGCGAGGATCGCGTGAGCACTGAAACCTCGGTTGCGGTTCTCGTGATCGGCGGCGCACTGGTCGCGTGGATATTCAACCTCGTGCGGCAGGACCGCCTGTACGTCGGCTATGGCGTCATCTTTGGCGTCGCCATCACGACGGCTGCCGTCGTGGTCGGGCTGCCGCCGATCCTCGGCGCAGGCGCGGTGCTGCGAGCACACATCGAAGGGTTCATCGTCGGCGCGTCAGCCTTCGTCGTCCTGATCTTGGTGTATACGCTCAGTCAGGTGACACTCTGGTCGAATCGTTTGACCGCGCTCACCCAAGAACTGGCGATCCGGCAGGCCGAGCCACCGATGGGCCACGACCCGGCGCCGGCCCAGCGATCCGAGCCTCCGCCGGCAGCTGGACCTTTCACCGAGTCGCCGCGACCTCGACCACCGCACTCCAAGTGAACTCGACCAGGCCGTAAAGAGACGACTCGAGCAGGCGCTCGATCGGGACGTCTCGACTGGTCGTGTCGGCGGGTACTCTCAGCGCGGGCGCGGCCGGCCGACGAACACGAGCTTGCCCCACCGTTTCCGGACGACGACCGGTTCGAAATCGACCGCCACTGTCGCGAGGATCTGGTCGCGGCGCGCGAGCCATGCCTCGTAGGTTGGTCGCTCTTCATCCGTCATGGCCGCGAACGCGTCGAGCGTGTTCGACATCGCGCGTGCAAGCGGTTGCGCTGTGACGAAATGCACCACGCGAAGAAAGGGAGTCAGCCACGGTTCGATGATGATGACGCGGCCGTCGGGTTTGAGGACACGCCGCATTTCGGCGAGTGCCGCGCGCACATCATCGAATTCCGGCAGATGATGGAGCCCGCCCTGGACGATGGCGACGTCGCGCGAGGCGGTTCGAAATGGCAACCGGCGCGCATCGCCGACGACCGACGACCGGTGAAGATCGGAGGCCATGACGAGCGCCACCGAGAGATCGAGACCGTACACGTCGCGAAATCCAAGCGCCCGCCACGCGACCAGTCCGCTGCCGCGGCCCGAACAGATCTCCAGGACGCCGGTCCGCCGATCCCATCGGTGTGCCCCAAGACTGCGAAGGCGCCGAAGGAACTTCCGGCGCTCTTGCTCCGGCGTCTCGAACCGCTGGTACGCGACCTCCCACGCCGTGGTCTCAGTCACGGCAGAAGGATGGGGTTAGAAGTGGGGCGCTCGACCGGCATCTCGTGGCGCCGACATCTTGACACGAACGATGTGGGTCAAGGAAGCTCCACACAGAATGGCGAAATCGAAGCGCGAGAACCGCCCGCGCGAACGGTCGAGCGGATCGGCCGATCGGTTATCGGGCGGCAACAACGAGCCAGAAGAAGCACGATTGCCTGCCACCAATCCATCGGCGCCTTGCGGGACGTGCACCAAGCTGTTCGGCTGTCAGCGTGGCGCAGCGGGTGTCGGGGTGCGAGGCGGCGGGGATTGAGAGTGCTTGGCCGCCATCCGTGCCTGCGCCGCCGGATGTCTGTTCCTGCTAGCCATCTGCTTGCGGTTTAGCCGCAATCATATATTGGTTCTCGACAGCCTCTCGGCAAACGCCTACG
>JADGOC010000213.1 GCA_017883165.1 Acidobacteriota bacterium | reverse complement strand
CGCGTGTCGGGCGACACGAGCGTCGGCCACGCGTTGGCGTATTGCCAGGCGGTCGAAGCGGCGGCGGATGCCGCGGGTGAACATGTTCCGCCCCGCGCGAGGCTGCTCCGCGTCGTCCTGCTGGAGCTCGAGCGTCTCTACAACCACATTGCGGATTTCGGCGCCATCGTCAACGACACTGGCTTCGCCGTCGCGCACGCGCACTGCTTCAGGATTCGCGAGACGCTGCTGCGCCTGAACAAGCAACTCACCGGCTCGAGGCTCCTTCGGGGCGCGGTCGCGCCGGGCGGCCTGACGCGCGATCTCGCCATTGCGAGCGATCTCCCCGCGCAAGTTGACGCCGCGGTCGTCGATTTCGACGAGATCGTGACGATCTGTCTGAACAACACGCTGGTGCGAGACCGGCTCGAAGCCACCGGACTCCTGAATACGGCGCTGGCGAACGACTACGGCGTGCTCGGCTACGTCGCCCGCGCGTCGGGCATCGACATCGACGCCCGCCGGGACCACCCGTGTGCCGCGTACGCGGATCTCGATTTCGTGGTGCCGGTCCTGACGAGCGGCGACGTGAAGGCGAGAGCGATGGTGAGGGCGGAGGAGGCGCGTCAGTCGGCGCGGCTCATTCGACAGGCGTGCGAGCGGCTGACGCCCGGCGCCGTTCAGGCGGCCCTCGGGCGCATCGATCCGTTCGCGCCGGCCTTTGGCATCGTCGAAGGATGGCGCGGCCGCATCGTGCACTGGATCATGACGGCCGAGGACGGCACGCTGCATCGGGTGAAGATCGCGGACCCGTCTTTCTTCAATTGGCCCGCGCTGTCGCATGCCCTCGTGGGCAATATCGTTCCTGACTTCCCGTTGTGCAACAAGTCGTTCAATCAGTCGTATTCAGGCAACGACCTCTGACTGGTCCCAGACCAGCCTCAGAATCCCCCGGCGGCACGGCGAGGCCACGGCGGCGAGTCAAGTCCCCAAATACCCGGGAAAGGGGGCGTCCAGCCAGCTCGTCCGGGCGGGGCTGACGGAGCGGAGGCCCCGGTGGGCAAAGGGTGTATAATAGGATTCGACTCCAGAACTGAGCCAGCCAGTGCCGCTCCGATACCGGGTGAGCGCTGACAGGCCTAACTTTGGCGCTATGTCGCAGCGCGTGAAACGATCGATCCTTCCCATATAGTTCGGATCCATCCAACAACCGTTCGACAGAAGAGGCGACTGATGTTGCACCTGATGCACGGCGGCGCGGCCATTGGCGTTCGATGAGCACGGCACCTGACACGGCGTTGCCGGTTCCGGTCGTCTGCCCCTTCTGCGGATCGTCCAAGATCAGGACGACGAGCCAGGCGGCCGACGTCGATACGTACTGGCGGTGTGAGACGTGTGGCGATGTCTGGAATGCGGGACGCTTGAGAGCGTTGAAACGATACGGCGACGATATGCGATTCGGTTCACGGCGGTAAGTCGATTCGGCGACAAACACAGAGGAGCGATAGATGGCGACAATGAACGGCACGATCAAGCGTCTGGTCAGCGACAAGGGCTTCGGCTTCATCGCGGCAGGCGACGGCAACGAGTACTTCTTCCACCAGTCGGCGTGCACGGGCACGGCCTTCGACGATCTGCGTGAAGGCCAGGCGGTCACGTTCGAGCGTGGGCAGGGCCCCAAGGGTCCCAGAGGCGAGAACGTCAGGCTCGCATAAGTGAACGCGACCGAGGTCGAGCTGCTCGTCCGCGGCGTCATCACCCACATGGGATTGCCGTTCACGGTCATGTCCGTGAACGCATCGCCCACCGGTTGGAATATCGTGGTGCGCGCGGGGACGGGCGGCGTCGTTCGGTTTAATCTGGTTGGCGGCCGGCCGATAGCGATGCGGGCCGCCATCCAGCAAACGCTCGAAGCGGAACTCTAAGACGAAGCAGTCGGTCCGGCTATTGACAGCTTGACGCGATCGTCCGGATCGACTGCACGTGCAGCCTCTGCACGGACTTCTGGATTTCCGCCTTTTTTCCCCCCCCGTGGTTCCTGCCACCGAGTCGGCCGCCAATACTCACCGCGCCACGACGAGCCGTTGCACTGACCTCGGAAGGCGTGCGTAGTCGCTCTGGCTCACATGGGCCGGTGTGATGGGCGCAGGTCCGTGAGCGTTCAGCGCCGCAGCCCCATCGGCCCCCAAGACCAGGTTGACGAACGCCACCGCGTTCTGGGAATTCGGACTCTTCCTCGCAATCGTGAGTCCCCAGGCCACCCGGCTAGCCGGAATGGAGACCGACGCCTTGGCTCCGAGCACTCCAAGGCCTGGAATCGTCACTTCTGCCTGAGCGTAGTAGCTGTTGTTCGCGGTGGTCGACAAGTCGATGCGGTCGGGAAGGTGGACGTATCGGTACGAGGGATTGCTCCTGGCCGCCGTCGCCGCGCTGTGCTCGTAGGTGAACTGAAAACTGTACTCGTTGCCCAGCGTGGGTCCTGTTCCCTCCGCAGCTGGAAACACCACATAGTGTTCCAGCAGCGCGTTGTACAGATTCGCAACGTTGTGGTGCGCCTGCGCCAACTGGAAGATCATGTGCGATCGGTACCCGCCCGGATCGAGGAACGGGTGAGCGCCCCCGATTCGCACCCCCGGCGCCAGCAAGACTTGATACCAGGTGGAAATCGCTTCAGGGACCGACGCGGGAGGCTTGAAATCCCCTGCGGCGGCGATTCCCTGTGTCTTCGGGTCTGTCGCAAGGTAGGCGAGGACCATTCGGCCCTCGGCAAACACGATGGTGTAGTCGGCGAGCCCTATCGGTTTGAGAAAGAGATCGATATCGGTGTAGTCGGCCGCTGCAAACACGTCGCACGACTGAATCCCTGCCGCCATTCGTCGCGCCAGCGCGACACTGCCGCCCGAGATGTCCGAGACCGTCACACCTGGATGCAGCGCCGCAAATTCCTTCTCCACCTGCGAGAACGCGGCTTGGAGGCTTCCGGCGTGGCAGACATTGAGCTGACCGGCCGGCTGCGGGCAGACGCTGATTCGACCTGCCGTCATGAGCAGCGCCGCACAGATGAGGCCCCGGCCCCTCAAAATGCCACTGCCATGGATGCGGCGAAGGTTCTGGGGGCGCCCAGGTGTGCGGTGTAGCTGCCAACGTTCGTGCCCGTGATATTGCCGGGCCCGAGCGTTGACCAGTAGTGGATATCGGTCACGTTGTTGACACCGATTCTCCACGTCGTCGTCCGACTCATGAAGGGGCGCGCGTAGCGCATGCCGAGATCGACGACGTTGTAGGCCGGGGTCCACGTCGAGTTGATGTCGTCAATCGGGCGACGCCCGATGCACTGCCAAGTGAGACTCAGGACCGTTTCGGTGCCCAAGGGCACGCGATACTCCGTCAGCAGGCTTGATTTGTAGGCGGGGATGCCGCCGAACTGTTTGTTGTCCGTGGTCGCATCGCCCGTCTTCGTGAGACTCGGGTCGAGCGCCGTCAGCCCGCCATACACAGCCAGCCTGTCGGTCAGGCGGCCCGAGACCATGGCTTCAACACCGCGGTTGACCTGGTCGCCGGACATCTTGAACACGTTGTCGGCCGGATCGATGTTCGCAAAGGGTCTGTCGAGCCAGAACACGGCCGTCGAGAAGTTCATTCTCGACACCGCCAGCTTGTAGCCAACCTCGGTCTGCGCGCTCCGATACGGTGGCAGCGCGGTCCCCGGATTCGCCGTGGTACTGGCCGCGATGTCGCCCTGCTGCAGGCTGCTGCCATAGGTGCCGTACACGGTCATGTTGGCGACCGGCTTGTACACGAGGCTTCCGGAAGGGCTGATGCCGTTCGTGCGGTAGCCGCTGGTCCGGACCCCGCCGTTGTTGTAGTTGTCGGTCCAGATCCAGTCCTGACTCGCCGCAAGTCGGAGCGACCAATGGTCGTTGAACGTCGCCGTGTCCGTCAGGTTGACGCCCTGTTGATGAACGACGCTGGACATGTAGAGATTGTCGTGCAGCGGCAGGCCGGCGGCGGGCAGCGCAAAGACGACGGGATTCGAGAGACTCGCCTTTCCAAGGAGTACGCTGGCGGCGCTCGGATTCGCGAAGTCCGAGAACGTCTTGAAGGCGTATCCCGTACTTCCGACCGCCACGTCGTGCCTGACGCGTCCGGTCGTGAACCGGCCGTTCAGGTACGCCAAATCACTGCGCGCGGCGAACCGCGCGGCGAAACCGATGGCGAGGGAGGACGTGTAGTTGCCGGCGTTGTCCGAGAGGGCATTGACTTGCGTGCTGATGTCACGATCGATGCGCTGATCCAGCACGCCGACGCTGAAATGCCAGTTGGCGTTGAGGTCGTGCTTGACGCGAGCTTCGACGATGCGGGTCGTGAGGTCGAGACCGGCGGCCGACTGTCCGAGACCCTGCGTCGTTGGATCTGGCGCATCGGACGGCAATTCGATGAACGCGCTCTTGGCGTTTGAGCGCCCGTACGTAAACCACCCGGGGAAGCCGTGCTGGACCAGGTTGTAGTGGCTGTAGAACACGTCGACCGCGGTGCGCTCGAACGGTCGCGCGTCGGCCGCGAGGCTCAACAAGCGGCGCGTGAGATCGCTGTCCTTCGCGAACGCCTCTCCGGTGCCGGCCACCACGTTGGCGCGATATCCGAAACGCTTATCGCTTCCGACACGCCCGCCGACGTCTGCGCTGACCGTCCCAACGGCCCGGTCGTCGTAGCTGACCGACACGTGACGTCGCGGCTGCTCGGTCGGTCGCTTCGGAACGAAATTGAACATGCCCGACGGATTGGCTGGACCGTACATCGCCGCGCCCAAACCGTTGAGCACTTCGATCTGCTGCAGCATTTCCACGCTGTTGGCCCCGGTCACGACGATGCCCATGCCGTCCATACGGGTGTTCTGCATGTTGCTGCCCTGCATCCCGCGAGTCTCAGGACGCATGACCTCCGACCCTTGCATCTCCTGGAATTCCACCAGCGGCAGGAACTTCGTCGCCTCCTTGAGACTCTTGACCTGCGCGTTCTCGAGCAGCTCGCTCGGCAAGACGTTCACCGTGTACGGCGTGTCCAGGATGGGGGCGGGCCCCGATGAGCCAAGGGCGCTTACCGCGTCGACACGGTACCCGGGATCGACGCCGGTGACGGTCACCGACCCGGTGACTCCCTCGACCGTCAACACGAAGTCTCGAGTCGCGCTCCCGCCAGCGGACAGCGCGATCTCCTGACTCGTGGCCACCTCGAACCCCTTGGCGTGAACTTCGACGACGTAGATGTCCGGCTCCAGGGCGGTGAAGCGGTAGCGCCCGTGACCATCGGTGAGGACTGTCGCTTTGGCAGTCGTTCGAACATTGATCAGGGTGACTGCAGCACCGGCGACGACGGCCTCCTGGGGATCTCGCACGACACCGGCGATCCCGTACGACGGCGCGAGCGCGGGCCGCACGGCCTGCAATAACCCTAGAGCGTTTTCGGCTTGTACGTAGTACGGCGGTGTGGTACTTCTCC
>JADGOC010000212.1 GCA_017883165.1 Acidobacteriota bacterium | reverse complement strand
GAATGGACGAATGGAGGAACGGGGTAGATTCGGGGATTGGCGAGTAGTTCCTACCTTCTTGCTGCACGCTCATTGTTTCGGGCAGTTCCTACCATCGCTGAAAAGATTGCACACAGCTCGTTGGACTCCTGCAGCAGTTTCGGCAAGTGTGCCGACGAGGACAGCTTCGCCCTCGCTGCAAGATCAAGCCAGTAGAGCGATTCGTCGGCTTCTTCCGCGACGATCGAAATCCTGGCCGTGAATTCTGCGTGTGACCGAGCGCGTCTCGCCGCGCGATAGTTGGCTGCGGTGCCGGTTGATGATTTCGACAACTGTCGTCGAACCGTGGGGCCTGGTTCGGTTGTGGGTAGCGTCTTCACGAAATCGAGCACATCAAGCGCAAACTGTCGTGTGCGCTCCTTGAGAGCCTCGGCTTGATCGTTCATGCGCTGGTGTGATCGCATGCGTCATGCCAACGTCATCATTCCATCGCTCCATCATTCCATCACCCCATCACCCCATCACCAAATTCAGAAGAGCGTGACCTCCACCATCGTCCCTTGTTCAACCGAGCTCTGGTCGGGCGCGATCTCGATGTAGCCGTCAGCTTGCGACAGGCTGGTGATGTCGCCCGACGCCTTGAACGCGGGGAACGCCGCGCCGCCGGCGAGGCGGACGGTGTAGAACTGATGGCGGCCTACCGTCGACGCGATGCGGCGCCCGAGGGCGACGCGCACGACGCGCGGCGAGAAGGGCGGCAAGCGCGCCGTCGCGCGCAGAAACGGGATGAGCAGCACGTAGGCATTCGACAGACACGATGTCGGATAGCCAGGCATGCCGAAGAACGGCTTGCCGGCGAGCTTGGCGAATGCCGTCGGCTTGCCCGGCTTCATCGCGATGCCGTGGAAGATCATCTCGCCCCGGGCGGCGACGACGTCGCGGACGAGATCGCGCTCGCCGACCGAGCTGCCTCCAGAAGACACGACAATGTCGGCCGCGAGGCAGGCGTCGAGGGCGGCCGTCAGCGACTCGATGCTGTCGTCGGCCGAAGCGTGCGGCTCCGGCATCCCGCCATGCGCCGCGACGATTGCCGCCAGCGTAAAGCGGTTGACGTCGAAGACCTGCCCGGGTTGCAGCGTCCGTCCCGGTTCGACGACCTCGTTGCCCGTTGAGAGAATGGCGACCCGCGGCCGCGCGTAGACCTCGACGTCGGTCCGCCCGATGGCCGCGAGCGCGCCGATCCGCGACGCGCTGAGCAGATCGCCGCGGCGGATGACGCCGGCTCCCGCCTCGATGTCCGCTCCGCGCCGGCCGACGTGCTGACCCGGAGCCGCCGCCGCGAACAGCTGCACGCCATCGTCGCCGTCTTTCGCGGTGTCCTCGACCGCGATCACCGCATCGGCGCCGGACGGCAGCGCGGCGCCAGTGGCAATCTCGGCGCAGCTCCCGCGGACGATCGTCTCTCGCGGCATTTGTCCGGTGTAGATGCGCTCGACGATGCGAATCCGCGCGGGCGTCGCGCGCGAGGCGGTCGCGGTATCCGCCGACACGACGGCGTAGCCGTCCATCGCGGATCGGGCGAACGACGGCACGTCGATCTCCGACCGCACGTCCGCGGCGGCGACGCGCCCGGCCGCATCGGCCAGCCGCGCGCGCTCGGTGCGCGCGATCGGTTCGACCGCGTTGTCCAGCCGCTGGCGCGCTTCATCCAGCGAAATCGTCGAAGTAAACGGACGCATACTGAAAACCGAATGGGGTGATGGGGTGACGGGGTGATGGCGTGATGGGCAATCGCGTCATCCAATCGCCCAATCCAATCACCCCATCACCAAATCACCCCATCACCCCATCACCAAATCGCCCTTTCATCGCGAAGCCTCTCGCACCAGGTGGCCGAGCTCTGGAATCAACAGCTTCTCCATCGCGAGCCGCACCGCCGCTTCCGAGCCCGGCAGCGACGCGATGATGCGGCCGGCCACGAGACCAGCGCACGCGCGGCTCATCATCGCCGACGGTCCGATCGCCTCGTAGCTCAACATCCTGAACAGCTCGCCGAAGCCGTCGAGCCGCTTGTGCAACAGACCGCTGACGGCTTCGTACGTGCCGTCGCGCGAGCTGATGCCGGTGCCGCCGGTCGTGATGATGGCCTGCACGCCGGGATTGACGAGTTGCCGCTCGATCGTGCTGCGCACCTGATCGGGATCGTCCTTCACGATCGCGCGCCCGGCGACCACGTGGCCCGCCGCGCGAAGCAGATCCGCGATCGCGCGGCCGCTCGCGTCCGTCTCTTCCGTGCGCGTATCGCTCACGGTGAGGATGTAGCACGCGACCGACGCGGGCGCGTCGGCTTTGTGCGTCAGGTGAGACATCTGTTCCAGCCCATTGTAGCTTGCGACGCGTGTTACGATCCGCCCGTGCGCGCCCCGCGATCGCTCCGCCATCCGCCGATCATCATCACAGTACTCGTCGCCCTGGCCGCGCCGGCGATCGGCATGCGGGCGCAGTCTGCCAAGCCGCCGGTCGATCTCGCCGGGCCCACCGGGCCCGCCGGGCGCGCGGCGGCGCGCTGGGTCGAGCAGACGCTCCGCAAGATGACGCTCGACGAGAAGATCGGCCAGCTCCTCGTCACCTCGCTGAACGCGACCTTCACCAGCGCCGACAGCGAAGCATTTCAAAAGTTGCAGCACCTGGTCCGCGACGTGAAAGTCGGCGGCATTCACGTCTTCGGCGGCGCCGAGGCGTTTCCCGCGCTGATGCTGAATCCCACCTACGGCGGCGGTGGCGCGTCGCGCAAAGGCGATCCGTACGCGGCCGCGGCGATGCTCAACCGGCTGCAGCGCGATGCGCAGATCCCGCTGTTGACGACGGCCGACTTCGAGGGCGGTGTCGGCTACCTGCTGAACGGCGCCACTCGGCTGCCGCGCGCGATGGCCATCGGCGCCGCGCGCGATCCCGATCTCGCGTATCGCGCCGGCAAGCTCTCCGCCGAAGAAGGCCGCGCCCTCGGTGTCGTCGTCGACTTCTATCCGATCGTGGATGTGAACAACAACCCGCGCAATCCGATTATCAACATCCGCTCGTTCGGCGAGGACGTGTCGCTCGTCTCGCAGATGGCGACCGCCTACATCCACGGCGTGCAGGACGGCGGGATGATCGCGACGGCGAAGCATTTTCCCGGCCACGGCGATACGGCCACCGATACGCACCTGGGTCTGGCGGTGATCGAGCATCCGCGGTCGCACCTCGATGAGGTCGAGCTGCCGCCGTTCAAGGCCGCGATCGCCGCCGGCGTCGGCGCCGTCATGTCGTCGCACATCGCGTTGCCGGCGCTCGATCCCGGCATGGTCGAGGGGGCGCTGCAGCCCATGCGCTCCCCGGCGACGCTCAGCCGTCCGATTCTCACGGGCCTGCTGCGCGGCGAGATGAAGTTCGACGGCCTGATCTACACCGACTCGATGTCGATGCTCGCCATTGCGGAGAACGTCACACCGGATCGCGCCGCGGCGCTTGCCGTCAAGGCCGGCGCCGACCAGGTGCTGCATTCGCCGGACGATGACGCGGCGTTCCGCGGGATCAAGGCGGCGGTGGCCTCCGGGGAAATCTCCGAGGCGCAGATCACGCGGTCGGTCGAGCGCGTGCTCACGGCGAAGGCGCGCATGGGGCTGCACCTCGCGCGGGAGGCCGACCTCGCGCAGATTGACGCCAGGCTCGGCACGCGCGAGCATCAGCAGGTCGCCGCCGACCTCGCCGCCCGCGCGATCACGCTCATCAAGGACGATCGCAATCAGGTGCCGCTGACGCTGCCGAAGTCCGCCAACATCCTGTACCTGTCGGTGCTCGACTACGCGAGCGGATGGCGCGAAGGCGCGCCGAGCCGGGCGTTCCTCCCCGAGCTGAAGAAGCGCTGGCCGAATGTCACCGGCATCGAGGTGTCCGATCGCACCAGCGCCGACGAGCTCGATCTCGTGCGCGCGCTCGCGCGGCGCTCCGACGCGGTCATCGTCTCCGTGTTCGTGCGCATCGCGTCCTATAGCGGCCGCATGGATCTGTCCGACCGGCAGGTGTCGATGCTCGACAGCCTCGCCGCCGGCACCAAACCGCTCGTTGCCGTGCTCTTCGGCAATCCGTACACGGCGACGTTCCTGCCCAAGCTGCCGGCAGTGCTGCTCACCTACGAGGAATATGACGGCGCCGAGAGCGCGGCCGTTCGCGCGATCGCCGGCGAGGCGCCGATCGGCGGCAAGCTGCCGATCTCGCTGCCGGGGATGTTCCCGTTCGGGCATGGCCTCGATCGGCCCGCAACAGCGTCACATGCTGCGCGATAAGCTCGCCGTCCGTCTGAAAGAGATGGGCGACGCGCCCGACCACCAACGCCTCGCCGCTGAAGTCCTCGGCATCCGCAACGCGCCGCCAGAGCTTGCGCGCCGCCTCGTCGCGCAGGCCCTCGTCGTCGAGGACCGGCGCGAGGTGTGGCGCCGCGACGGCGAGCGGATCTGTGCGCAGGCGCCGGCGTCGCCTGGCGTGTACGTCCTGCGCGATCGCGCCGGCCGCGCACTGTATGTCGGCAAGGCCGTGCATCTGCGGCGGCGTCTGCGCGCGCACTTCGCGGAGCGGCGCTGGCGCGCGCTCAAGCCGGACATGTCGCGCGTGGCGGACGCCGAGTGGATCGTCGTCGGCTCAGAGCTCGAGGCGCTCCTGCGCGAAGCCTCACTCATCAGCGAGCTGCAGCCCATCGTCAACGTCCAGATCGGCCTTCCGGAATTGGGCACGCGCCGCGTGCCCCGCGCGCTCGTCCGCGACGTCATCGTCGTCGTGCCGTCGGTCGAAGAGGATTCGGCGGAGCTCGTCGCCGCGCGGGTGGATGGCGGCTGGCTGATTCAGCGGACGCGGCGCAACGGCGCCGACTTGTGCGTGCACACGAATCGGCTCATGCGGTTTTTTCGCGCGAAGGGGACGGACGCGCGCGTGAAGCGCGCTGACGAGCATATCCCGCCGCTCGCGCCCATCGTGTTTTCGTGGCTCGTGGCCCGCGGCGCGGACGCCACGCGGCTCGATCCGCACGACACGGCGTCGGCGCGCCAGCTGCAATCGCGCCTCGCGGCGGTGCTGCGCGACGAGCGGCTGTTTCTGGAGCGGATGGAACAGCTATGCTAAACTTGAAGTTTCGTTCGGCCTCAGTGCGCGCCCTTAGCTCAGTTGGATAGAGCGTCTGGCTACGAACCAGGAGGTCGCAAGTTCGAGTCTTGCAGGGCGCACCAATTTCGCTAGCAAATCCGCAGATCGCGATCCCCCGCTCTAGTCATCGATGTGCAACTGTTTGCGCATTTTTCTGGCAGACCAGCCGGCGGCGGCGTTCGTCCAAAACACCTGGAGGCTCTGATGCGATTCAAACTGCTCGTCGTCGCGGTCGTGTTTGGCACGGGACTCATGGCGGGCCGGTGGGCGCAGGCACAGGCTCCGGCCCAGACACCGACGATCATTTCCGGCAGCGATCTCGGTTTCCGA
>JADGOC010000069.1 GCA_017883165.1 Acidobacteriota bacterium | reverse complement strand
AGGAAGTCTGACGGACACCTCGAAGGAATCTGAAAAAGGCTACGGCCGCAGCGCGGCGGGCGCGCCATGGGAGCTCCTGAAGCCGTTTTCGCCGCCGGGCGCGAACACGCTGGCCGAGAGCCTTCCTCTCATTCACGACTTCGCGATGGCCGCCAGCGTCATGGGCGCATCGCCGGCCGACCTGATCCTGGACCTCGGAGCGGGCGCCTGCTGGAATTCGGAGTGGCTCCAGCGCCTCAATCTCCGGCCCGTCTCGGTGGACATCTCACTGTACATGCTCCGCATGGGGCGCAGCCGCCTCCTCCAGTCCGGACCCGCGCGAGCCGTCGTCGGCGACCTCGAGCGGCTGCCGTTTCGCACCGCGTCGTTCGACAAAGCGGTCTGCCTCAACGCGCTGCATCACATCCCCCGCATGAACGCGGCGCTGCAGGAGGTGTCGCGGATTCTGCGGCCCACGGGCATGGCGGTGTTCTCCGAGCCCGGCAAGGGACACGCGCACAAGCCGCTGTCGGTTGCCGCGATGCGGGACTACGGCGTGCTTGAACAGGACGTGCTCATCCCGGAGTTCATGGCTGCTTGCCACGAGGCGGGCTTTGCAGAGGTCCGGATCAAGCCGCTGTCCTACATGATCTCCTCGTTCGACCTGACCCTCGACGACTGGCGCGCGTGGGAAGCGCTCGCCGACCGGAAGAGACCGTGGCGGGCGCTGCAGAAGATCGGCCTTGGCGTGCTGGAGTTCTTCGGCCTCAGGAAGCGGGGCGTGCTGTTCGAAGAGGCGGTGACGATGAACATCGTCCGCCTGCTGAAGAACGCGATCGAAGAGCACCCGGTGCTCCTCGCCTACAAGGATCGCGCGCTGGCGGAGAGTCAGGTGTTCGCGGCCGAAGTGGCGATCCTGGGCGCGCCGCAATCGACCCGCGACGGCTCGATGGTCTCATTCGACGTCAGGGTGAAGAACGTCGGGAATCAACCGTGGCACGCGTCAGAAGGGGCGCCACACTACGTGCGAGTGGGCGTGCAGCTGCTCGACCAGGACATGAAGCTCGTGGACCGCGATTACCACCGCGAGCCGCTGACCGGCGGCCTCGCGCCGGGCGATTCGTGCACGACTCACATCGACTGCCGCGCGCCTGACACACCGGGCCGTTACGGCTTCAAGATCGACATGGTGCGAGAGGCGGTCACCTGGTTTGAGGCGACCGGGTCCATCCCGGCGATTCTGACGTTCGACGGCCGCTAACTTCCCTTCGCGCCCTGCTTCTTCGGCCGCTGCTTGGCGCCGCCCTTGGACGCGGCGCGCTGATTGGCCTTCTCTTCGAGCGCGCGATCGTCGGTGTCCTTCCGGCCGCGCAACCGCTCGGCCGCCGCGCGCAGGCGTCCGCCGACGCCCTTGGCCTTCGGCTTGGCCTCGCCCTGCGCGTCCCCCTCTGCTTTCGCGCGCGGATCGAACTCGCTGCCGACGAGCTCCACCTGCGCGACTTCGGCGGCATCGCCCCTGCGAAAGCCGACGCGCAGCAGGCGGGTGTACCCGCCCGCCCGCTCGGCGAACCGCGGCGCGATCGTGTCGAACAGCTTCGTCACGACCTCGCGGTCCTGCAGATCCTGCATGACCAGACGTCGCGCGTTCAGGACCTTCACGTCCGCCGCCGGCGCCTTGCCCTTGCCGGTGTGGCCGTTGGCGAGGCCGCGTTTGGCGATCGTGATCAGCCGCTCGACGAACGGCCGCAGCTCCTTCGCCTTGGGCACCGTCGTCGTCAGGTGCTCGTGGCGGAGCAGAGCCGTCGCCTGATTGCGCAGCATCGAGATGCGATGCTCGGTGACACGGCCTAGTTTGCGATGTGCGACTCGGTGTCTCATGGTCGTTATTCCTGCGACGCCGCCGCGGGCTGATCGACGCGCATGCCGAGGCTCAGACCCATCGTGTGCAGGATTTCCTTGATTTCATTCAGGCTCTTGCGCCCGAAGTTCTTCGTCTTGAGCATCTCGGGCTCGGTCTTCAGCACCAGCTCGCGAATCGTGCGGATGTTCGCGTTCTTGAGGCAGTTGTACGACCGCACGGACAGCTCCAACTCCTCGACACTCTTGTCGAGATTCTCGTTGCTGACGCCGACGCGCGGCTGATCGCCCGACGCTTCGGACTGCGGCTCGATACCCTCTTCGAGGTTGATGAAGATGTTCAGGTGGTCGCGAATCAGCTTGGCCGCGAGCGACACGGCGTCGCGCGGGTTGATCGACCCGTTGGACCACACGTCCACCGTCAGCTTGTCGTAGTCGGTCGTCTGGCCGAGGCGCGCGGCTTCTATCAAATAGTTGACCTTCTTGACCGGCGAATGCACCGAGTCGATCGGGATCCAGCCGATGCCGAGATCCTCGTCGAAGTTCTTGTCGGCCGACACGTACCCGCGGCCGCGCTTCATGCGCATCTCCATGTGGAGCTTGCCGCCTTCCGAGACGGTCGCGATGTGCGCGTCCGGCTCGAGGATCTCGACGTCGCCGTCCGCCTGGATGTCGCGCGCGCGCACCTCGCCCGCCTTGTCGATCTTGAGCGTCAGCGTCTTGGTCTGATCGCTGTGCAGCTTCAGCGGAATCTGCTTCAGGTTCAGGATGATGTCGGTCGCGTCCTCGACGACGCCCGGAATCGGCGAGAATTCGTGCAGCACGCCGTCGATCTTGACGGCGGTGATGGCCGCGCCTTCAATCGAGGAGAGCAGCACGCGCCGGAGCGCGTTACCGATCGTCGTGCCGAAGCCACGTTCGAACGGCTGCGCGTAGAAGCGGCCGAACCGGTCGGTTAACGTCTCGCGCTCGAAGTCGAGCCGCTTGGGGCGCTGAAAACCTTTCCACAACATCTGATGCTTCCTTTCGCTTACGGGCCCGCAGACGGGCCTCCAGACCTGCAAGTGACCGCCGACCTCCCGCCGCAGGTCTGTGTAAGGCTGCGGGTCGACGGGTGCGAACGTTCCTACTTCGAGTACAACTCCACGATCAACTGTTCCTGCACGGGCAGATTGATCTGCTCGCGCGTCGGCACCGACATGATGCGGCCCGAAATCGTCTCGGCGTCGAAGGTGAGCCATCCGGGAATCCCGCGGCCCTTCACTTCTTCGATCGCGTGCTCGACGGTCGGGTTCTTCTGCGTCCGGCCCAGCACGGCAACGACGTCGCCCGGCTTGACCGAGTACGACGGGATGTCCACCTTCTTGCCGTTCACGAGGAAATGCCCGTGGCGCACGAGCTGCCGCGCCTGCGGGCGCGACGTCGCCAGCCCAAGCCGGTACACGACGTTGTCGAGGCGCCGCTCGAGCAGCTGCAGCAGCGTTTCACCGGTGATGCCGCGCGTCCGCTCGGCCGCCTCGAAATAGCGACGGAACTGATCTTCCAGGACGCCGTAGATGCGCTTGACCTTCTGCTTCTCGCGCAGCTGCAGGCCGTAGCCGGCCAGCTTCGCCTTCCGCGTCTTGCCATGCTGCCCGGGCGGGAAGTTGCGCTTCTCGATCGCGCACTTCTCCGTGTAGCAGCGCTCGCCCTTGAGGAACAGCTTCATGCCTTCGCGGCGGCAGAGCCGGCAGACCGGTCCGATATAACGCGCCATTTACACTCTCCTCCGCTTCGGTGGACGGCAGCCGTTGTGCGGAATCGGCGTGACGTCGCGGATCGATTTCACCTCGAGACCGACCGTCTGCAGCGCGCGGATCGCCGACTCGCGGCCCGATCCGGGGCCCTTCACGCGCACGTCGAGCGACCGCATCCCGACCGTCTTGGCGGCGTTGCCGGCGTTGAGTGCCGCCTGCGTCGCCGCGAACGGCGTCCCTTTGCGCGACCCCTTGAAGCCGATGCCGCCGGCGCTCGACCAGGCGACGACGTTGCCTTCGGTGTCGGTGATCGTCACCGTCGTGTTGTTGAACGACGCATGGATGTGCGCCAGCCCATGGTGGACGATGCGCTTCTCGCCGCGCTTCTTGAACGTCTTCTTCCGCTTGCCTGCCGCACCCTCTTTTTTCTCGGGTACTTCGGCGCCTTCGACGGTTGGTTCTTTGGCCATAAATTAAATCGTCTTCTTCTTGGCGATCGCGCCCTTGCGCGGGCCTTTGCGCGTCCGCGCGTTGGTCCGCGTGCGCTGGCCGTGCACCGGCAGGTTACGGCGGTGACGCATGCCGCGATAGCAGCCGATTTCCATCAGCCGCTTGATGTTCATCGAGATGTCCTTGCGGAGATCGCCCTCGACGCCGCCCTGCTCCTCGATCACGCGGCTGATCTTCCGGACATCGTCCTCGGAGAGATCCTTCACGCGGATGTCGGGGCTGACCCCGGCCTCCTTGAGGAGTTTGTTCGAGCGCACACGCCCGATGCCGTAGATGTACGTGAGTCCGATCTCGACGCGCTTGGTGCGG
Organism: Acidobacteriota bacterium; assembly: GCA_017883165.1. Lineage (GTDB taxonomy): Bacteria > Acidobacteriota > Vicinamibacteria > Vicinamibacterales > CAVVIG01 > JADGOC01. Next base: position 13,286 of record JADGOC010000069.1, on the reverse strand, counting down.
GGAAGATCGACGCCTGCAATTCGTGCCATAAATCCTCAGATCCTTAGATCCGCAAATCCTTAGATCACCCTTGACGTTGTTTGTGTTTCTGATTCGGACAGATAATCCGCACCACGCCCGCGCGGCGGACCACCTTGCACTTGTCGCAAATCCGTTTCACCGATGCGCGAACCTTCATAATTTCTCCACAATCCGCCCGCGGCCGACGTCGACCGGCGAGAGCTCGATCCGCACCCGGTCGCCGACCAGAAGCCGGATGAAGTTCCGGCCGATCCGATCCGCGATGTGCGCGACCACCTGCGCTGTCCGCTCGTCGAGCCGGACCCGATACAACCCGCTCGGCAGCACCTCGATAACGGTGCCGGGAGTGCCGGTTATTTCTGAACCGGAACCGAGACTTCTCTCGCGGTCAGAATCCACGGCTCACCCGAGGTTACCGCCACCGTGTGCTCGAAGTGCGCCGACAGGCTCGAGTCGCGCGTGACCGCGGTCCAGCCGTCCGCCAACACTTTCACCGCCGCCTTGCCCGCATTCACCATCGGCTCGATGGCGAGGACCATGCCCTCGGCCAGCCGCGGACCGCGCCCCGGCTCGCCGTAGTTGGGCACCTGCGGCTCTTCGTGCATCCGCTCGCCGATACCGTGCCCGACGAACTCCCGCACGACCGAAAACCCGTACGCCTCGACGTGCTGCTGCACGGCGTGGCCGATGTCCGAAATCCGATTGCCCGCCCGCGCGCACTCGATCGCCTTGTAGAGGGCCTCCTCGGTGACGCGCAGGAGCGTCGCCGCGCCCTCCGATACCTGACCCACCGCGAGCGTCAACGCGCTGTCGCCGAAGTACCCGTCGAGCGACGCGCCGACGTCGATCGAGATGATGTCGCCATCCTGCAGCAGGCGGCGTCCCGACGGAATCCCGTGGATCACCTCGTCGTTGATCGACGCGCAAATCGTCGCCGGGTACCCGTGATACCCCTTGAACGCCGCCGTCGCCCCCGCCTCCGCGATGCGCTTCTCCGCCAGCGCGTCCAGATCAGCGGTACTGACGCCCGGCGCGACCGCCGCCGCCAGTTCGGTGAGCACCTCCCCGACCAGGCGCCCGGCCTCGCGCATGCGCTCGAGCTCGGCGGCCGACCGGCAGACGATCACCGCCGCGAACCTCCTCGATGATCGCCGCTCCCCGCTGCCTCGATCGCAGCGGTCAGATCGGCGGCCACCCGCTCGGCGCCCTGCGCGCCGTCAATCGACCGGAACGTCGGCCGTGTGTGGTAATACTCGACGAGCGGCTCGCTCTGACGGTGGTACACCTTCAGGCGCTCGATCACCACCGCGTCGCTGTCGTCCGAACGCTGCACGAGCGGGCCGCCGCACCGCCGGCACCGCAGCGGCTCGGGCTGCGCGCGGACGGCCGCCACGGCTTCCGCCGCCGCCGCGCCGGCCACCGCCGGCACCACCATCTTCTCGACCGCGCCCCCCGCGTCCGCGAAGACGCCGGCGTTGGCGCCGCAGTCCGCGCAGATCATCCGCGTGCTCAGCCGCCGCACGAGCTCGCGCTCCGGCACCACGATGTCGACCACGATGAGCGGGCCGCGTCCGTCCATGATCGCGTCGAGCGCCGTCGCCTGCCCCACGGTCCGCGGAAATCCGTCGAGCACGAAGCCCCCCAGCGCGTCGGGACGCTCCAGCCGTTCCCGCACGATCCTAATCATCACATCGTCGCTCACCAGTTCGCCGCGAGCCATGACCGCCTTGACGCGCAGGCCGACGCCGGTGTTGGCGGCGACCGCCTCCCGCAGGATGTCTCCCGTCGAGATCTTCGGGATGCCGCGCGTCCTCGCGAACCGTTCCGCCTGCGTGCCCTTGCCGGCACCCGGCGGCCCGAGCATGATGAGATTGAGCGGCATGGATGGCCGCTACGCCCGGCGTCCACGCACGCGCGTCTTCTTCATGAACCCGTCGTAGTGCCGCATGATGAGTTGCGACTCCACCTGCTGCACCGTGTCCATCGCCACGCCGACGACGATCAGGAGCGAGGTGCCGCCGAAGTAGAACGGCACGTTCAAGCCCTGTGTGACGAACTTCGGCAGGTTCGCGTCGAGCCATTCACCGACGAACGGAATCGGCGCCACCTTGAAGCCGCTAATCAGGAACTGCGGCAGGATCGCGATGAGCGCCAGGTAGACGGCGCCCGCCAGCGTGATCCGCGTCAGTATCGTGTCGATGTACTCCGCCGTCCGCTTGCCGGGACGGATGCCGGGAATGAACCCACCGTACTTGCGCATGTTCTCCGCGACATCGTCGGGGTTGAAGATGATCGCGGTGTAGAAGTACGCGAAGAAGATGATGCCCGCGACGTAGAGCAGGTTGTACAGCGGCATGCCGTAGTTGATCTGCTCCTGCACGCGTTCGACCCACGCCCCCTTGAACATCCCCGCGATCGTCGCCGGAAACGCGAGAATGGACGAAGCGAAGATCACCGGGATGACGCCGCCCGTATTCACTTTGAGCGGGATGTGCGTGCTCGAGCCGCCGTACATTCGCCGCCCGACCACCCGTTTGGCGTACTGCACGGTGACGCGCCGGTGCCCGCGCTCCACGAAGATGATCGCGCCGACCACGGCCACCATCGCGGCCATCAGAAAGAGCAGCGTGACGAAATAGATCTCGCCCGTGCGCATCTGCTCGAAGGTCTTCAACACCGCGCCCGGGAACCCGACGACGATGCCGGCGTAGATGATGAGCGACATCCCGTTGCCGATGCCGCGCTCGGTAATCTGTTCGCCGAGCCACATCACGAAACAGGTGCCCGTCGTCAGCGTCAGGACGGTCATCAGCCGGAACGCGAGCCCCGGGTGATAGACGAGCGGCAGGCCGCCCGCGATTCTCGTACCGCGCTCGAGGTAGATCGCGATGCCGAGCGCCTGGACGACGCTCAGCCCGATCGTCCCGTAGCGCGTGTACTGCGTGATCTTGCGCCGCCCGAGCTCGCCTTCCTTCGACAGCTTCTCGAGATACGGCCAGACGACCGTCAGAAGCTGGAGAATGATCGACGCGCTGATGTAGGGCATGATGCCCAGCGCGAAGATCGTCACCCTCGACAGGTTCCCGCCGGAGAACATGTCGTAGAGGCCGAACATGGTGTTCTGCGCCTGCCGCGCGAGCTCGTCGAGCGCGGCTGGATTCACGCCCGGCGTCGGGATGTGATGCCCGATGCGGTACACGCCGAGCAGCCCCAGCGTGAAGAGCACCCTGTTGCGGAGCTCCGAGACGGTGAAGATATTTTTCAGGCTGTCCATAAACGGAGATCCGTTACGCGATGGCCTCGGCCGCGCCGCCGGCCGCCGCGATCTTTTCCGCCGCCTTGCCGCTGAACTTGTGCGCCCGAACCGTCAGCGCCTTCCCGATCTCGCCGCGGGCGAGCACCTTGAGCGGGCGCACGGGTCCCTGTACGAGGCCGCGCTCGCGCAAGAGCTCCGGCGTCACGACCGTGCCGGCCTCGAACCGCGCGCCGAGCGTGTCGAGGTTCACGACGTCGTACTCGACGCGGAACGGGTTGTGGAAGCCGCGCTTGGGCACGCGCCGGTGCAGCGGCATCTGGCCGCCTTCGAACCCGCGCTTGTAGTGAAAGCCCGAACGCGATTTCGCGCCCTTGTGGCCGCGCCCGGCCGTCTTGCCGTTGCCCGAGCCCTGGCCGCGCCCGATGCGCTTCTTCGGATGTTTCATGCCCTTGGGAGGGCGGAGATCATGTAAAGCCATGTTGGTTACTCGGCCGTCACGAGATGACGCACTTTGTGAATCATGCCGCGGACATCGGGCGTGTCCTTCAGCTTCACCGAGTGGCGGATGCGGCGCAGCCCCAGGCCGCGCACGACCGCGAGTTGGCTCCGGTTGAAGCCCGTCGGGCTCTTGATCAAAGTGACCGTGACGGAGCCCGTGCCTTTTGTGTCGGTTCGTTCGTTAGCCATTACGCATTCACCCGCGTGAGTTCGGAGAGCTCTTTGCCGCGCAGCCGCGCGACGGTCGCCGGATCGGTCAGCGACCCGAGGCCCGCGAAGGTCGCGCGCACGACGTTGTGCGGGTTCGCCGAGCCGAGCGACTTGGTCATGATGTTGGTGATCCCGGCCGCCTCGACCACCGCGCGCACCGCGCCGCCCGCGATGATGCCGGTGCCGTCGGGAGCCGGCTTCATCAGCACGCTGCCGGCGCCGAAGTTGCCCACCACGCGGTGCGGGATCGTCGTCCCCGCCATCGGCACGCGGATGAGGCTCTTCTTCGCCGCCTCGATGCCTTTCTTGATCGCCGACGGCACTTCCTTGGCTTTGCCGGTGCCGAAGCCGATGACGCCGTGGCCGTCGCCGACGACGACCAGCGCGCTGAAGCTCAGGTTCTTGCCGCCCTTGACGACCTTCGTCACGCGGTTGATGGACACGACGGTGTCCTTGATGTCGAGCTGCGACGGGTCGATCCGCTCGCGTGTGCGTGTGCGCATGCTGTTAAAACTCCAGACCCGCTTTGCGGGCCGCGTCCGCCACGGCGCGAATGCGCCCGTGATAGAGAAATCCGCTGCGGTCGAACACGACGCGTGTGATGCCCTTTTCGATCGACCGCTCGGCGATCGCTTTGCCGATCGCCTCCGCGCCCTTGAGGTTGCCGCCGCGCACTGTCGTGTCGAACGATCCCTTGAGCGACGGCTCGACGCTCGATGCCGACACCAGCGTCCGTCCGCTCATGTCGTCGATCACCTGCGCGTACATGTGCGTCACGCTCCTGAACACGCTCAGGCGCGGCCGCTCGGTGGTGCCCGAGATCCGCTTGCGCTGCCGCAGGTGGATGCGGACGCGGCGATCGTCCTTCGTCTTGATTTTCATGGCCTACTTGGCTCCCGTCTTCCCGGCCTTCTTCTTCAGCACTTCACCGGTGTAGCGAACGCCCTTCTGCTTGTAGGGGTCCGGCTCGCGCAGGCGCCGCAGGTTCGCGGCCACCTGCCCCACGAGCTGCCGGTCGACGCCGGTCACGGTGATATGCGTCTGCTTGTCGATCGTCACGTCGATGCCCACGGGGATGTCGAACACCACGGCGTGCGAGTACCCGAGCGCGAGGATGATCTGCTTCCCCTTGAGCTCCGCGCGGTAGCCGACGCCGACGATGTCGAGCTCGCGCTTGAAGCCGTCGGTGACGCCCGCCACCGCGTTGGCCACGAGGCTCCGCGCCAGGCCGTGAAACTTCCCGAGCGCCGGGTCGTCGGTGCCGCGTCTGGCCGTCAGGTGGCCATCGGCGAGCTCGAAGTTGATGCCCGCCGGGAACGCCTGCTTCAGCTTGCCCTTCGGACCCTGGACTTCGACGGCGCCGTCGAGCACGTTGACGGTGACGCCTTTGGGAATCGTGATCGGTTTCTTACCAATTCGGGACATGGCTGTTTACCAAATATTGCAAAGCACTTCGCCGCCGACGCCGGCCTTCACGGCCGCGCGGCCGGTCATGACGCCGCGGGACGTCGTGAGAATGCTCGTCCCGAGCCCGGCGAGCACATCCGGCACATCGTCGCGGCCGAAGTAGACGCGGCGCCCCGGGCGGCTGATGCGCTGGACGCCCGTGATGAGCTTTTCACCGTGCGGCCCGTATTTCAGGAAGAGCCGCAGCGTTTTCACGGGCGTGACGCCCTTGGGAGCGCCGGGCGTCTCATCGAGGACCTTGAAGCCCTGGATGTAGCCTTCGTCCTGCAGGATCCGCGCGATGTCGGCCTTGATGCGCGAGGACGGCATGTCGACGCGCGTGCCCTTGGCGGTCACCGCGTTGCGGATCCGCGTGAGCATGTCAGCGATAGGATCGATCATATCTCTTGAACCTTCTCGTCCGGGTTCTCTACCAACTACTCTTCGTCACGCCGGTGATGTCACCCTCGAGCGCCAGCTTACGAAAACAGAGACGGCACAACCCGAACTTCCGCATGTACGCGCGCGGCCGGCCGCACAGGTGGCAGCGGTTGCGCAGCCGAACCTTGAATTTCGGCGTCTTAGCTTCTTTCGCGATCTTCGCAGTGGTTGCCATAAGCCCTAGCCCTTAGGTTTGCCGGAACGGCATGCCGATGAACTGCAGCAGCTTCCGCGCTTCTTCGTCGGTCTTCGCCGTCGTGACCACCGAGACGTTCATGCCGCGCGCCTTGTCGACCTTCATGTAGTCAATCTCGGGGAACAGCAGCTGATCGCGCAGGCCGAGCGTGTAGTTGCCGCGGCCGTCGAAGCCTTTCGGCGAGACGCCCTTGAAGTCGCGCACGCGCGGCAAGGCGATGCTCACCAGACGGTCGAGAAATTCCCACATGCGCTCGCCGCGCAAGGTGACCATCGCCGCGATCGGCTGGCCTTTTCTGACCTTGAACTGCGCGATCGATTTCTTGGCGCGGCGCGTCACCGGCTTCTGGCCCGTGATGCGCGCGATCTCGTCGGCGCCCGTGTCGACGATCTTCGCGTTCGACGTCGCCTCGCCGAGGCCCATGTTCACCACGACCTTTTCGATCTTGGGCACGGCCATGACGTTTTTGTAGCCGAACTCCTTGGTCAGGGCCGGCACGACTTCGGTCTGATACTTGTCTCTCAACCGGCTCATTTATCGACCACTCCCTCGCACTTGCGGCAGACGCGGACCTTGCGGCCGTCCCCGAGGATCTTGTGGCCGACGCGCGTCTGCGCGCCGCACTCGGGGCACACCAGCTGCACGTTCGACGCGTGCAGCGACGCCTCGCGCTCGACGATGCCGCCCTTCACGTTCTTTCCCGGGTTCGGCTTCGTGTGGCGCTTGATCATGTTCACGCCCTCGACGATGAGCCGGTTCTTGCCGTCGGTTCCAGCCATCACCTTCAGCACGCGGCCGCGCTTGCCGCGGTCCTTGCCCGTGATGACGAGGACGTTGTCGTTCTTCCGGAGCGGGGTAGCTGCACGCGACATGACTAGAGAACCTCTGGCGCCAGCGAAATAATCTTCATGAACTTGCGCTCGCGCAGCTCGCGGGCCACCGGCCCGAACACGCGCGTGCCGATGGGCTCGCCCTGATCGTTGACGAGCACGGCGGCGTTGCGATCGAAGCGGATGTAGGTGCCGTCCTTGCGCCGCTGCTCCTTGCGCGTCCGCACGATCACCGCTTTGACGACCTGGCCCTTCTTGACGGCGGACTCGGGCGTGGCCTCCTTCACCGAGGCGGTGACAATGTCGCCGAGCCGCGCGTAGCGGCCGGTCGACCCGCCAATCGGGTTGATGATCGCGATCTTGCGCGCGCCGGAATTGTCGGCGACGTCGAGAATCGATCGCATCTGGATCATGGCTTATACCTCCGCCGCTTGCCGCACGACGCGCTTGAGCGCCCAGCGCTTGCGCCGGCTCGTGGGCCGGGTCTCGACGATCTCGACCATGTCGCCGGGCTTGGCTTCGTTCTTCTCGTCGTGCACCATGAACTTCGACGTGCGCCGCTCGGTCTTGCCGTAGAGCCCGTGCCGCACCTGCCATTCCACGGCGACGACAATGCTCTTCTGCATCTTGTTGCTGACGACCACGCCGAGCTTTTCAGACTTCTGAGACATATGCGTCCTACTTCGATTTCTGCCTGAGCACCGTCTTGATGCGGGCGAGGTCGTGTCTGACGACCTTGAGCTTGCCGGGCGCCTCGAGCTGCCCCATCGACTTCTGGATGCGAAGGCGGAAGAGCTGATCGGTCAAGTCGCGCTCCTTGACGCTGAGCTCGTCGGCGCCGAGGTCGCGCAGTTCCGCGGCCTTCATAACATCTTCTCCTGGGCAAAGCGCGTCGCGAACTTGGTCAGAATCGGCAGCTTCGCCGACGCCAGACGCATCGCCTCGCGGGCGTCCTTTTCCGTCACGCCTTCCATCTCGAACAGCACGCGGCCCGGCCTGATGACCGCCACCCACTGCTCGGGGGCGCCCTTGCCCTTGCCCATGCGGGTTTCCTGCGGCTTCTTGGTGATCGGCTTGTCCGGGAACACGCGCACCCAGATCTTGCCGCCGCGCGCGATGAAGCGCGTCATCGCGACGCGCGCCGCCTCGATTTGCCGATCGGTCAGCCAGCAGGGCTCGAGCGCCTTCAGACCGTAGTCGCCGAACGACACGTCCGATCCGCGCCAGGCCTTCCCGCGCATGCGTCCGCGCTGTTGCTTGCGGAACTTCACTTTCTTCGGCATCAACATTGTTTAATCTCTCGCGGGGCCCCACCCCCGCTCGCCGCCGTCGCTTTCGCTCCGGACCCTGCTTCCAACGCTCGTCTGCTCCGTGCGCGGTGTCCCGCGCTCATCCCCGCGCAGCCGGCCGTCTCGGCGCCCGCTCCCGGTATTCCTCTTCCCGGCCCCTCTGCGGCACGAGGCGTTCTCCTTTGTAGAGCCACACCTTGATGCCGATCTGGCCGTAAGTCGTGCTGGCTTCCGCGAAGCCGTAATCGATGTCCGCCCTGAGCGTCTGCAGCGGCAGCTGCCCGTGCAGATACCACTCCGAGCGCGCGATTTCCGCGCCGTTCAGCCGACCCGAGACGCGGACCTTGATGCCGCGCGCGCCGAAGCGCAGCGCCGACTCGACCGCTTTCCGCATCGCGCGGCGGAACGCGACGCGCTTCTCGAGCTGCATCGCCACCGATTCGGAAATGAGCTGGGCGTCGAGCTCCGGCTTCTGGATCTCCTGAATGTTGATGAAGACCTCGCGGTTGGTCTTCTTCTGGATCTCCTGCTTCAGCTTGTCGACTTCCGTTCCCTTGCGGCCGATGATGATGCCCGGCCGCGACGTGTAGATGTCGATCTTCAGCTTGTTGGCGGCGCGCTCGGTCTCGATCTTCGAGACGCCGGCGTGCGCGAACCGCTTCTTGAGCGTCGAACGCAGCGCCAGGTCCTCGTGCAAGAGCTTCGCGTAGTCGCGGTCCGAGTACCACCGCGACCGCCACGTCTTGTTGAACCCGAGGCGGAATCCGAACGGGTGAACCTTCTGGCCCACGATTACTCCTTCGCTTTCTTGGCCGGCGCGCGCTTGGCCGCCGCTGGTTTCTTCGGTGCGCCCGCGCGCGGACGCCGCTTCGGCGCCGCGTCCGCATCGGCGGCGAGGTGCGCGACCGGCGCCGCCCGCTCCGACACCCGCACGGTGAGATGCGCCATCCGCTTCAGCACGCGGAACGCGCGCCCCATCGGCGCGGGACGCACGCGCTTGGCCGACGGCCCCTGGTTCGCGTAGCACGCCGACACATAGAGCCGGTCGACGTCGCCGCTGAACCCTTCCTTCTGCTGCGCGTTGGCGATCGCCGAGCGGAGCACCTTCTCGATGTCCACCGCGACGCCCTTCCGCGTGAACTGGAGCGTCGCGAGCGCGCGATTGACGTCCTTGCCGCGAATGAGCGCGAGCACCAGCCCGGCCTTCTGGGCCGACGTCCGGACGTACCGTGCCGTGGCGTGCGCTTCGATCATGACGGGCTCCCCGCTTTGGCGCCGCCAGCGCCCGAGCCGCCGGCGCCGGGGCCGCCGACGCCCGCCGGAGCCGCCGCGGCGGCCGCGGCCGCGCGCTCGGCCACCTTCGTCGTGTGCCCCTTGAAGAGCCGCGTCGGCGCGAACTCGCCGAGCTTGTGGCCGACCATGTTCTCGGTGACGTAGATCGGGATGAACTTCCTCCCGTTGTGCACCGCCAGCGTATGCCCCACCATCTCGGGCACCACGGTCGAGCGGCGCGACCACGTCTTGATGACTTTTTTCTCGGCGCCGCGGTTCATCACCTCGATCTTCTCGAGCAACGAGGTGTCGACGAACGGGCCTTTCTTGAGTGACCGGCTCATTATTTCTGTCTCCGCTGCACGATGAACTTGTCGGTCGTCTTGCGATTGCGCGTCTTGTAGCCCTTGGTCGGCAGACCCCAGGGCGAGACCGGATGGCGCCCGCCCGACGTCTTGCCTTCACCGCCCCCGAGCGGATGGTCGACCGGGTTCATCGCGACGCCGCGCACGTGCGGCCGCTTGCCGAGCCACCGGCTCCGCCCCGCTTTGCCGATCGACACGTTCTCGTGATCGATGTTGCCGACCTGGCCGATCGTGGCGAAGCACTCGATGAAGATGTGCCGGATTTCGCCCGATGGCATCTTGACCGACGCGTACTCGCCTTCCTTGGCGACCACCTGCACCGACGACCCCGCGCTGCGCGCGATCTGGCCGCCCTTGCCCGGCCTCAGCTCGACGTTGTGCACCTGGGTGCCGAGCGGAATGTTCTTGAGCGGCAGCGCGTTCCCCGGCAGGATGTCGACGGTCTGGCCGGCCACGATCGTGTCGCCCACCTTCAGGCCGATCGGCTGCAGGATGTAGCGCTTCTCGCCGTCCGCATACGTCAGGAGCGCGATGCGCGCCGAGCGGTTCGGGTCGTACTCGATCGTCGAGACCTTCGCCGGGATGTCGCGCTTGTCGCGCTTGAAGTCGATGATGCGGTACATCCGCTTGTGGCCGCCGCCGCGCCACCACGACGTCAGCTCGCCGTTGTTGTTGCGGCCGCCGGTCCGCTGGTTCGGCTCGACGAGCGGCTTGTACGGCTCCTGCGTCGTGATCTCGTCGAAGGTCTGCACGGTTTGAAACCGCGTGCCGGGCGACGTGGGGTTGAGTTTGCGAAACGGCATGATTACGCGCCTTCCAGGAATTCAGGCATCTTCTCACCTTCGCGCAGCTTCACGTAGGCCTTCTTCCAGTCCGACCGGTGCCCGGCGTAGCGTCCCTGCCGCTTCACCTTGCCGTGCGAAATGCTCGTCCGGATGCTGGCGACCTTCGCGCCGAGGAGCTGCTCGACGGCACGCTTGATCTGCACTTTGTTCGCGCCTGGCGCGACGTGGAACACGAGCGTCCGGCCGTCTTCGCGCAGCAGCGACGTCTTCTCGGTGATGAGCGGACGGCGGATGACGTCGGTGATTTTCAGATTCACGCCAGAGCCTCCTGGAGCTTTTCTAGCGCGCCCCGGGTCGCCACCACGTGGCCCGCGTCGGCCACCTGCCGCGCCGTCAGACGCCCGCTCTGGACCAGCGCGATGCCGGGAATGTTGCGAATCGAGAGCGACAGGTTCTCGTCGAGCGCGACGTCGACCAGCACGGCCTTCCCGGTAACGCCGAGCCGCTTGAGCAGCGCCGCCGCCTCCTTGGTTTTCACGTCGCCGGCCGTCAGCGCGTCGACGACGACGAGCGTCCCCGCGTTCATCTTCTGGGCGAGCGCCGCGCGCAACGCGCCACGCTTGACCTGGCGCGGCAGCGCGAAATCGTAGCTCCTCGGCTGCGGCCCGAACACCGTGCCGCCGTGCCGCCAGAGCGGCGTGCGGCTCGATCCGACCCGCGCGCGGCCCGTGCCCTTCTGGCGCCACGGCTTCTTCCCGCTGCCGCTCACGTTCGCGCGGTTCTTGGTCTGCGCCGTGCCGCGGCGCTTCGCCGCGTTCTCGTGCACGACCGACTCCCAGATGAGGTCGGTGTTCACACGCCCGCCAAAGACCTCGTCCTTGACGTCGAGGCTGCCGACCTTCTTGTTCTCGCTGTTCACGACATCGAGTTGCATGTTATTTCTTGCCCTTCTTGGGCTTCTCGACCTGCGCGACCTTGAGCTTCTTGGCCGTGATGGCCTTGCGCACGATCACGTAGCCGGTCGGCGCGCCCGGAATGCCGCCCTGCACGACGAGCAGGTGGTTGTCGGCATCGACCCGCAGCACTTTGAGGTTGCGGATCGTCACGCGCCCGCCGCCCATCCGGCCGGCTCCGCGCATCCCCTTGATGACGCGCGAGGGAAACGACGACGCGCCGATCGATCCCGGCGCGCGATGAAACATCGAGCCGTGGGTCGCCGCGCCGCCGGCGAAATGATGGCGCCGCACGACGCCCTGAAAGCCCTTGCCGCGGCCGGTCCCGATCACGTCGACCCGGTCGCCGTTGGCGAACATCGACACGAGCACCTGGTCGCCCGGCTTCACGCCGTCACCACCGGAAACCACCTTCACCTCGCGCCGCACGCGCGTCGGCGGCACGTTCGCCTTCTTGTAGTGCCCGGCAAGCGGCTTCCCGACCTTCGCCGGCGTCTCTTCGACGAGCCCGAGCTGCACCGCTTCGTAGCCGTCGCTCGACGCGATCTTGGACTGGACGACGACGCAGGGGCCGGCCTTGATGACGGTCGCGGGGTGGACGCTGCCGTCCGCCTCGAAGATCTGCGTCATGCCGACTTTCTTGCCGATGATCCCGGTAATCATTTGTGCTCTTTCCCGAACGCCTTGATCTCGACGTCGACGCCCGCCGGCAAATCCAGCTTCATGAGCGCGTCGACGGTCTGCGGCGTCGGCTCGAAGATGTCGATGAGCCGCTTGTGCGTGCGGATCTCGAACTGCTCGCGCGACTTCTTGTCCACGTGCGGCGAGCGCAGCACGGTCCACTTGTTCTTCGAGGTCGGCAGCGGAATCGGCCCCGCCAGCCGCGCGCCGGTGCGCTTGGCGGTCTCGACGATCTCGCTCGTCGACTGATCGAGGACGCGGTAGTCGTACGCCTTGAGGCGGATGCGGATCTTGTCGCTGAATGATGCGGTCGTCATTTATTTACCCTGCATACGAGCGACGACTTCCTCGCTCACGTTGTGCGGCGCCGGCTCGTAGCGGTCGAAATGCATCGAATAGGTCGCGCGCCCCTGCGTGCGCGACCGCAGATCGGTCGCATAGCCGAACATTTCCGACAGCGGCACGCGCGCCTGAATGATCTGCGTGCCGCCGCGATCTTCCTGAGACTGAATCTGGCCGCGCCGGCTGGAGAGGTTCCCCATCACGTCGCCCATGTATTCCTTGGGGACCACCACCTCGACGCGCATCACCGGCTCGAGCAGCACCGGCTTGGCTCGTTTCGCCGCGTCCTGAAACGCCATCGATCCGGCAATCTTGAACGCCATTTCCGACGAGTCGACGTCGTGGTACGAGCCGTCATACAGCTCGATCCGCACATCGTCGATCGGATAACCAGCGAGGACGCCGCGCGTGAGCGCTTCCTTGATGCCCTCGTCGATCGGCTTGATGAATTCCTTCGGGATCGACCCGCCGACGGTCTCGTTCTCGAAAATATAGCCGGTGCCCGGTTCGCCCGGATACAGATGGATCTTCGCGTGGCCGTACTGCCCGCGGCCGCCCGTCTGCTTGACGTACCGGCCGTCGCCGTCCGCCGGACGCGTCAGCGTTTCCTTGTAGGCGACCTGCGGCTTGCCGACCGTCGCCTCGACGTTGAACTCGCGCTTCAAGCGGTCGACGATGATCTCGAGGTGCAGCTCGCCCAT
>JADGOC010000010.1 GCA_017883165.1 Acidobacteriota bacterium | reverse complement strand
CCAGACAAAAGCGCAGCCGCCCGCCGGATGCGGCGCTGATGCGCACGTTGGGCGGCAGCCTCGATCGCGCGTCCGGGGGATCGAGGAGCGACACGACGCTCAGCGGAGCGGGTCCGACGGCAAGCGCGGCAATCACGTCTCTCGTCACGGCTTGAATGCCACCAGGCGCCCCGAACTCGGTCGCCAGCACGATGATCGATTCAGGTGTCATCGGCGTCACACGGCGGAACGGGCCGGCGCATCACGCGCATCGATCCGGTGCGTCGTCTCGGTCGGGACGCGCACGCTGTTCAGGAAGTGCCGTTCGACGAGCCGATAGAACGCCCAGGCGCCGACGACGCTCGCGATGATGCCGAGAAGTGACGGCAGCAGCCAAATCGTGTCGAACCGGCGAAACAGATTGACGACCCGTCCGCCGAGCGGCACGTGGATGAGATAGAGGCTGTAGGAAAAGAGACCGACCCGGATGAGCGCCGCGCCGACGCGCGTCGACGCCAGCGCTTCGTCGAACGGCTTGAGCGCGATGAAGACGACCGCCGCGGCCAGACTGACCAGCAGCCCCGGGTCGGCGGTTTTCACCGCCGCGATGCCCGTGAGGACGAGCACGGCGGCGGCCCAACGCCGGGAGCCCGGCAGATTCAGCCACGCGAAGGCCGCGAGCCCGCTGGCAAACGCGGTCCAGTACTTGAGAAAGAGACCGGTGACGGTCAAGGACGCCGGCCACGCGCCGGTGACGTAGAGGACCGCGGCCACGGTCACGCCGAGCAGCAAATCGAGACGGCGGCGAGCCGAGACGACGAGCGTCAACGCCATCACCAGATAAAACTGCTCCTCGTAGCACAGCGACCAGTAGACCGGGTTCACGACGCTTGCGTGCGTCGTGAATCCTTGCGTCAAGGTGATGGCGGACAACCAGATCGCCGGCCCGACGTGGTACTCCACCAACGTTTGATGGTTGAACGGCAGCGCGGCGACGGCGAGACCGACCGCGAGCGCCATGCTCGTCCAGTATGGCGGCGCGATGCGGAACCATCGGCGCCGCAGAAACGCGCCGACGCTCGCGTTCTCCTGCCGCGACACCGCGGCGAAGATGCAATAGCCGCTGATCGGAAAGAAGATGAACACGCCGGCCCATCCGGCGAGCAGCGCCCGCGCCCACCAGCCCATCTCCGGACTCACCGACGTGTTCGTGCAATGGAAGACCACGACGGCCAAGGCCGCGACCGCACGCCACAAATCCAGCGTTCGATATTTCATGCCGTCACCGAGCGCCGGTACAGGTTGAGCATCTCGGTCGCGATGCGGTCCCAGTCGAGATAGCGCCGGACGCCGCAGCGCCCGTTGTCCCCGAGGCGGCGCCTCAGCGCCGGATCGTTCGCCAGAGAGGCAATGGCGGCCGCGATCGCGCCGACGTCATTGGGCAGCCAGAACCCGGCGTTCCACTGCTCGATCTGCGGCCACGGGCAATGGCGGCTGACAACGACCGGGAGGCCCGCGGCCATCGCCTCGGCGACCGCGAGGCCGAAGTTCTCCGACTCCGACGTCAGCCCGAACATGTCGGCCGCCGCCAGCGCCAGGCGCCGATCGTCGCCCTCGAGCCGGCCCGCAAATATGAGCGTGCCGTCCGCGATCAGCGGTTGGAAGCGCGCGCGCAGCACGTCTTCGTACTGGCGGTCGCCGGATCCGGCGACGAGCAGCTTCACCGATGGCGCGCTCGCCCGAGACGCGCTGACCGCTTCCGCCAGCAGATCCACACGCTTCTTGGAGTGCAGCCGTCCCAGGTACAGGACGACGACGTCGCGATCGGACAAGCCGTATCGCGCGCGGAATCGCGCGACGTCACGCGGATCGACGGGCACATCGATGCGGTCAATGCCGTTCGGCACGACGGCGATCGGCACGGCCAGACCCAGCGCTTCAATCTCCCGGCGCTCATCCTCGCTCGTCGCGTGCAGGACGGACGCGCCCCGCAGCATCGGCCGCTCGGCCAGCCAGTACGCAATCCGCTTCTTCAGGCCGCTATGCTCGAACGACCAGGCATTGAGCATGCCCCGGGGAGAGACGACGTACGGCACGCGGCGGCGGCGGCATGCGCGCGCCACGAGCCAGTTGAAGACGTTCCAGCATCCATGCAGATGCACGACGTCGAGCGTGCCGGCCAGCCGGTCGACAGCCGCCGTCGCCCCGCGCGCGCCGAAATACACGCGGGGCCACGCCCGGGGCAAATAGCGCACGGCGACGCCGTCGTACTCGCCTCGCGCAACGATGTCGGGCGCGATCTCGCGGTCGCCGTTGGCGTCGGTCGTGAGCACCTCGACGTCGGCGCCGATCCGGCCGAGCGCCTGGCACAGCCCCAGCACGCTGCGCGGCGGGCCGCCGTACACGAACGCGGGCGCGAAGTACGGCGTGGTGTGGAGGATCCGCATCAGGACTCGTGCACCTCCGCCGCGTTGTCCGCATCCACGTCCCAGGCAGGGCTCGTGGTGCCGCCGATGAGACGCCGGCTGATGTATCGGTCCAGGATGATCGCCGGCGCGCCCAGATAGAGCATCAAAGTGCACGCGAGGCCGAGCGTCTTGACCCACGATCGTTCGAACAGGTACAGCGAGAGCCAGAAGATCATGGTCGTCAGGCCGATCCGCAGCTCGGACACGGTGAGCATCCGCGTGAAGAAGCTGAACGCCAGGCCCAGAAACGCGCCGTACAGCAAAACCGGCACGAACATGAGGGGGACGCCGAAATCGAGGTACGACTCGGCGGCATAGCCGAACGCGATACTGGTGTCCTGCTCCTCGCCGGCCACGAACACGCCGGAGTACTTGCGCACCATCGCGCTGTCGGATTCAATAACCGCCTTCGTGGGAAAGAAGACGCGCGGACTGAGGACATGGACGAGCGCGGCCGTGATGATCGCGCCATCGGTATGCGGCACCAACTGCGGGACGCGCCGCAGCACGAGCGCCGGGTAATATACGGTCCACATTCGATCGACGACGACGTCGAACTGCCCCATGATGTCGGAGTGATCGGAGTTGAACCAATCGCGCGACAGCTGGCCGAGGCGGTTGACCCGATCTTCGCGCGATTCGCCGATGACGCCGGACACGAGGTCGGCGCGATACCCGGACCGGACGTTCATCCAGATCGCGCCCAGGCCTGCGATGAACACAAACAGCCCCGCCAGCACGACCCACTGCTGCACGCGCCGCGGGTTGAACCGCTCGATGATGACAATCATCATCATGATGATCGGTTCGCGGAAGCCGGCGAAAAACCCGGTCATCCCGAGCACGATCTCGAAGCTCAGGAGGCCGAGCATCACCGGCCAGTTAAACGTCGGAAAGCTCAGACGGCGCAGAATCAGGAAGACCAGCGCAAGATGGATGAAGTTCGCCGCCAGAATCGCCTGCGTCAGCTCGGGCACCTCCCACGCGTACTCGTTGATCGCCCCGCCGGACAGAATCGAGATGACATACGCGATGAGGATGCTCTTGAGCGTGAGCGCGGCGAGCGGCGAGTCGCGGAACCGGTCGGGCAGCGCGCGCAGGCCCAGCCGGAGCCCGAAGGTCAGCGCGGTGACGCATCCGAGCGAGATGAGCGTCATCTGCCGGTACTCGTCGACGACCATCGCCTGGAGCATCCGGCCGGTCAGGCCGTGATAAAAAATGCCGATCGAGCCCTGGACCCACTGAAAAGTCAGGGCCATCGAGAGCACCGGCGGGCCGTCCGGCACCGTGGGGACGCGCCACACGAGCCATAACACGAACACCGCTACGCCGGCGATCCATTCGTCGCACACCTGCCACGCCACGCCCACGGTGCCGACCAGAATGAGAAGTTCGCGCAACGACACGGGACTGCGGAACGATTCGCGGGTCGTCATACGACTGGCCCTGGAGTTTTCGACACGAGTTCCGAGTCACCCAACGGGACCGCGCGCTGCTCGCCGCGCTGCGAGAGCCATCGCGCGACCGGAGCGGCGAGCCCGGTGATATCGATCAAACGGCCAAGCGCCGCGGAGTGCCACGCCGCCAGCGCCGCCAGTTCCGCGGCAAAAAAGACACCGGCCATCACCAGCGTCCTGGGGATCCCCGGCAGGCCCGAGGCAAAGACGCGCGCGATCAGCACGGCGGCCGATCCGGCGAGGCCGGCCGTGGCCGCGGGCAGAAACACCGGCCGCAGCCAGCGACGACCGAGGATCTGCGCGACGTGCCAGAGCGCGAAGACCGCCGCGCACGCTTCGCATCCGGCGAGCGCGATTCCGTACCCAAGCGTCGCATGCGTCGCGAGCGCGAAAAGGACCGCGGGCACGCCGAGAAGCGCCGCGGCGCCGTCGATCACGACGCACGCGCGCAGATTGCTGTGGGCCAGGAGCACGATGGAGCTCGCCCCGAACAGCGTCGTGCTCAGCCCGACGACGGCGCCCGGCCAGATGAGCGGGTCCATCGCCACCCAGCGCGATCCGTACAGCACGCGGGACACGGCGTGGCCCTCGAATCCCATGAACAACGCGCCCGAGATCGCCAGCAGCGCCATCACCTGCAGGAACGCCGTCGCATGCCGCTCGAACTGCGCCTCATCGTGGCGGCTGCGGGGAAGGAATGGGTAGACGGTCTCCATCACCACGTCGGTGACGCGGCCGGCCGTCGAGCCGTAGAGCGCCTGCGCGCGGTTCCAGAGACCGAGGCCGCCAAAGCCGACCGCAGTCGGGAGCACGGCCGCCTCGAGCGCGGAGCGGCCGCTCGACGTAAGGGTGGACAGCAATTGCTGGCCTCCGAAATGCAGCGCCGTCCGCGCGGCGCCGAGCGACGGGACGCGCAGCCAGCCGCGGCGCGGACGCCAGCCGCGCACGATCAGGAGATCCAGGGCGGGCGGTACGGCCGTCATCACATTGCCGCCGATCACGATCGCGTAGGCGCCTTTTCCCGCGACCGCCAACGCGATCGTCGTCGCCAGCTTCGTCATGACGCTGACCGCCGTGATCGACTTGAGGCGCTTGAAGTTCATTTCGCGCGTCAGCATCGCCATGCTGATCTGGCCCGGCCAGTCGAGCAGGACGCCAAACGCCGCGATGTGAAGGAGCGGCGCCACCGGCGCGTACTGGGGCCACGAGCGGCACAGCAGCGCGAGGAGCTGGCAGCCGATAAACACCGGGATCTGGAAACAACCGGCGAGCGACCAGTACATCGACCAGTCCGGCTCTTCGCGATCCGAGAGCTGCAGCGCGTGCCCGATGACGAGGTGCGCGCCGAAGGAGTTGACGAACATCAGCAGTCCGACTGCCGCCGCCGCGCGGCCGTATTCGGCCGGCGCGACCAGGTGGGCGAGCACGAGCATGGCCACGAAGCTCGCGCTGGTCTCGACGATCTTGTAGATCACACTCCACGTCAGGCCTTGCATCACCAGTTTACGGCGCGCTCCCGGATCCGACGGCGCGACAGGCATCTCGCCCGCCGTCATGCGAAGGCCCCGTGCGCGCGTGCCTGCGCGAGATGCGCCTGCAGATGCTGGTGATAGCTCTCGAAGACGTAGAGCGCGCCGACGACTTGCGTCGGCGCCGCGAGCCGATCGAACCACGCGGCGACGACCTGGCGGACCCGTTCGCGCCCGAAGATGCCGCAGCTGAGGGAGTCGGGCCGCAGGATCGTACCCTCGATGAGGGCGCGCGCCTCCGGACGCCGCCACTCGACGCCGTCGTTGGTGAAGCTGCGCATGCGCGGTGCGCGCGAGCTGCCGAGCCGCTCGAGCAAGGGCGCTGCGCGGCGCCGCGCCACACGGCCCGCCCGTTCCACTTCGACGCGCCACCGGGGCGTCATGACCGGCATGCCGGTTTTCTGATTCGGGATGGTCGCGAAGAACGCCGGATACTTCTGCAGCAGCCACCGTTCGTGAAGCGCGCCTCCGACCCGGACGTCAACATCGAGGCCCTGGCAGAAATCGAAGAACGCGTAATCGACAAACGGCTTGCGGACGCGCAGCCACGGTCGCCACGCCGCGCTCCACCGATTCGTCGACTGCGGCCCCTTGTCGGTGAAGAAGCCGAAGCGCGCCGCCGCGCCGTCGAGTCCCTTCACGGTGTCGGCCATGCGCGCGCGCGCCACGTCCAGGGGAAACCCGAGCTCTCCGCCGTAATACGGCATCTGAAAGAGCAGTGACTCGGCGTCGACGACGTTCGCAAACGTGGGCCCGCTGACCAGATCGCCGATGTATCCCGAGAGATGCACGTCGATGAGCGGGACTTGCACCGTCAACGTGTCGACGTGCATCAGATCGACAAGATCGATCAGGCCGTCGGTCGGCTGGACGAGGCTCGACCGCCGCAGCAGCCAATCGGACCGGCCTCCCGAATACAGCGGATAGAACACCCAGGTTGCGTTCGCGACCCGCGCCGCTTCATACCCATACCGCGCATCGTCACACCCCGGCACGCCGAAGGTGATCGCCGTCCACCGCGCGGTGCGCGGTGCGGCGGACGCCAGAATCGCCCGGCTGTCGAGCCCGCCGCTGAGCGTCTGCCCCGGCCGCGCCGCGCCGGACAGACGCCGATCGACCGCGCGAGTGAATAGGCGATCGATCTCTTCCACAAGCTCCGGCAGGGGCCGACGCGCGACCGGCGGAATGTCGGTCCAGTGCCAGTATTTTTCCGTGGCGATCCGATTCCCGACGACCGACATCGCCGTCGCGCCCGGCAACATCTTCACGCCCGCGACGTTGGTCCGATCGCCGAGGCGGTAGCCGCCGAATGTCACCGCTTCGCGAATCGCTTCAGAATCGGGGTCGGCGCTGATGCCGGGCGCCATGAGCACGCCCCGGACGCCGCCGGCGAAGCCGAATCCCGCAGGCGATGAGCCCTGGTAGAACGGCAGGCCGCCGAAGCGATCGTTGATGATCCGGAGTTGACGGTTCGCGCCGTCCCACAACGCGATGACGAACTCCCCGTCCATGCGCCCGAGCGCGGTGAGGCCGTGATCGACCACGTGATCGAGCAGCGCCTGTCGAAACTCGCGCGTGCGCGAGAATGCGACGTCGCGAATCTCCACGAACGGCGCCGCGAAGACTTCGCCCGCCATCCAGAGCTGATAACGGCCGGCAGCGGCGGTCGCCGGCTCGTAGGCGCGTTCAATCGGGTCGGCGACCGGATCGGCCTGCTCCAGCAGCCCGATCGCCAGCGGACCGGCCGTCCACATGCCGCACGCCTGGCCCGGGTTTGCTCGCAGCGCCCGCGCCATGGACAAGGCGACCCCACGCGGGTCGTCCGCCGAGTCGCCGCGCAGCCATCCAAAGAGCGTGCTCACGCCGAGGAGGCTCCAGGATGCGTCGTGGGCGTCAACTCGGGAGCCGCCTGCGGTGCGGCGAACACGGACCACCAGGCGGTCGCGAACTGATCCCATCCGAATCGGTCGATGCTGCGGCGCGCCTGCCGTCCCGCGGCCTCGCGGCGCGGCTCATCGCTCAAGAAGAACTCGAGACCGTCGGCGAGCGACGCGGCCGTGCAGGCGTCGCACACCCATCCGTCGACGCGGTGGTCGACGAGCTCGGCGAGGGAACCGGTCGGAAACACGACCGAGGGAATGCCGGCCGCCTTGGCCTCGACGACCACGTTCGCAAACGACTCGCGCATCGCGGGCATCGACGGGCAACAATGGATCGACGCCGCGGCAAGCAGCGCGGGCACGTCCTCGCGCCATCCGAGAAAGCGCACGTGTTGGGCGAGGTCGGCCTGCTGCGCGCGCGCGCGGAGTTGCTCGCGGTAGCCGGTGTACGCCGGTCCCCAGCCGTCCAGGTCGCCCACCAGATCCAGACGCACGTGACCGTAGCCGCGGGACACGAGCAGCGCCACGGCGTCGAGCAGGACGTCCACGCCTTTTTCCGGAATCATCTGGCCGACGAAGATCAATCGACCGATTTCGTGTTGAGCCGGCGCGGCTTCAGCCGCCCTGGAACGCGTCGCGACGGGGTTGTAGATGCGCCTGACCTTGCGCGCCGGCACGCCGTGCGCGAGCACGGCCCGCTCGGTAAAGTTCGAATTGGGCACAAACTGCGCGGTCAGCGGATCGACGATGGCGCGCCAGACGAACCGGTAGAATCGCCCCGGCTCCGGTGCGTTGCCGAGGCGCATCACGATCTTCACGCCCATGGCTCGAAGGAGCGCAATCGCCGGCGCGTTGTGCAGCGCCGACACGTAGTCGGGAAGCAGCACGTGCGTCGCGCGGAACCGGCGCGCGTCTCGAACGAGCCCCGCGCTGGCGCGGAGGACGTCCCAGGCGATCGCCGCGACCCTGATCGGATTCAACGTCCGCGCGATGGCGACCTGGTAGCGTCCCGTGGACCAGCTCGCGCCGACCTCGTCGGCCAGGGCGACGATGCGGTGGTTCTCCCAGTCGTTGACGACGCAGTGCACCGCGGCGCCCCGCAGCCTCAGCGCTCGCAGCACTTCGAACGTCATCCGCTCGAGACCGCCCGCGAGCACCATGCCGCTGCAGCAGACGATGGTCCGCACCGTCGCGGGCGGCGGCGACGCGTCGCTGGCCGTCACGGCTCGACACGCGGCGGCGAGCCCTTCGGCCGCCGCTGCAAACGAGGCTGACGCCGCCCGCGCAGCGCACACGCGCTCGAAATCTTCGCCGGAGCTCAGGCGTTGCCGCACGGAATCGAGCGCCGCCGCGAGGGCGGACACGTCGCCGACCGGCACGACGGCGCCCGCGAGCCCGTCGCCGACCATGTCGGGCGCGGCGCCGGCCGCGTTGCTGACGACGCACGGCAGCCCCGCGGCGAGCGCCTCGTTGACGACGAGCCCCCAGGTTTCACGGCCGTCGCTCGGCAGCGCCAGACAGTCGGCGGCGGCGTACGCGTCAACCACCGCCGTCTGGTTCAGGAAGCCGGCCCATCGGACGTCGAGACCGAGCCGCACGGCCTCCTGCTGGCTGCTCGCCTCGAGCGGTCCTCGCCCGACGATGAGCAGTTCCGGAGCCGGCGTCATCATGGCCGCGGCCTTCAGGAGATCGGCCAACCGTTTCTTCGATTCGAGCTTCCCGACAAACAGCACGACGAATCGATCGGCGGAAAGGCCGAAGCGCCGGCGCAGCTCCGGTTTGTTCTTGGCGCGCCGCGCTCTCGCCTTCGCAAAGAAATCGTTGTCGACCGCGTGCGGAGCCGCAAAGATGCGATCGTCGGTCGCGCCAAAGAAGCGCAGGAACGCACCGGCGCGACGCCCGACGCTCAGAAACGCGTCGAACCGCGACAGCAGGAACCGCGTTTTGATCGCCCACAACGGCCGGCGCCATCCCGACGGCGCGCTCATCAGATTCGTATCGCCGTGATACAACAGCGGAATGCCGTGGCGGAGCGCGGTCCAGATCGCCCGCCAGTAGGTGCTGGAGTACCAGCCCATGACGAGCACGGCGTCCGGCCGCTGTTCGAGTATGGCGGCGCCGACCTCTGGCGCATCGGCGCCCCAGAACGAATCGCTATGGACGTCGGTTTCGGAAGTCGCCGGCCGCAAGACCACGGATCGATATCCCTCGAGCAGCGGCACGTCCCAGGCAAACGCGCCGCCGAAGCCGACGCTCTGCTGCGACGCCAGCGGGCGCGTCGCGTACAGCACCGTCAGATCGATGTCGTCGGGACGCGACATCGCGATGTGCCGGAACCACGGCGCGTAGTACTGCACGGGATGCGTCAGCACCACGCACAGGCGCAGCGGCTTCACGGCCACCTCGTATCGAGACAGAGGGCGCTATCTTTCCGGGCAAACACGAGATCGCCCAGGGCCAGCCGCGTGTCGCGCTCGCGCCCGCTGAGCGTCGCCACGTCGTATAGGTTGAATCCCCTGTCGCTCAGATACGACACGACGTCGCCGGCGCACGGCAGGCCGTTGTCCCCGATTTCGAAAAACTGGACTTCGGTGACGATGACCTCCACGCTGGTCAGCAAGCGTTGCGCGCCGCTCAACGCGGCGAGCTCGTGGCCTTCGATATCGAGCTTCAACAACGCGCGATCGTCGCGCGAGACGTCGCCGAACAGATCGTCGAAGGTGACGGCGGGAAACGACTGCTCGCGGCGCGGGTCGTCGTGGTCGACCACCCAGGCGCCGGTGTTGCCGTGTTCGGCCACGCCGGTCATCGCCACCGCGGCGCAGCCGGGCTTCGATACCGCGACCGGATGCAACCTCGTGTTTGGCCGATCGGCGGCGACCGCCCGCAGGGCGGGATGGCAGGCCGACTGCGGCTCAATCATCTCGAAGCGGGCCGACGTGAAGACTCTCGAGGCCGCGGCCGTCCACTGCCCCATGTTGGCGCCCGCGTCGATGACGAGCCGGGGATCGTACCCGCGGTCACTCAGCATCATCAGCGTCTCGTCCAGGCCGCTGAAGCGGTTGGCCGGACGCCACCGCTCGAGCCGGAACCCGGCGCGTGTGAGCGCACGTTGCAGCAGTTCCTTCATCGCCCGGCCCGGACAGCCACCTGGTCGAGGACGCCGGCAAGGCGGCCCGCCAGATGCTCAGCGGAAAACTCCGTCAGCGCCGCCATGTCGATGTCCGCCTCGTTGTAGACAGGCGAGGCGAGCGATCTCGCGAACGCCGGCGCGGCGGACGCCGCGATGTCGTCTTCCGTCGCGTCGCCGTCGTAGGTCACGAGCTCGACGCTCGGCGCCTTCGACCGCTGCCGCAGAAGGTCGACGACGCTGCTGTCGCGATGGTAGAGCGCGACGATCGGACGTCGCGCGAGCAATGCCGGATACAGCTTGCTCGCGGTGTAATGAGGCTCGCTGCTTCCCATCAACAGCAGCACATGCGCGTCAAGCTGCACCTGGAGCGCGTCGAGGTAGTGGAGACGCGTCGGTTCCTCGGTCACGTGCGCCTCGAGACCCAATTCCCTGGCGTGCGGCAGCACGCGAGGCTCGGGACTCCCGCCGGTCTGGTTGCTCGTGCCAAGAAAATGCAGGCGCAGCCGTTCGAAGGCGCGCGGATGTGCCGCGCGAGCGAAGGTTGCCGCCTTGAGCAGCCCTCGAAGCGTCGTGACGCCGTGCGGCAGCAGCGTGCCCACGTAACAAAAATGCAGGAGGCCATCGTCTCGGTTGAACCACGTGTTGGGCGCCGCCCGGCGCCGCGCGGCCTCGAAGTCGGCCGGATCTCCCCCAATCGGGATGGTGGCGCACACCAGATCGGGCGCGTTCCTGGTTCGCGCGAGGACGTCCGTGTAGGTGCGGGTCGACACGGCGGTCACGCCGTCGGCCGCGCTGATGACCCGCGGCTCGAGCCAGGACGCGAGACGCCGCGTCGCGCGGCTCTTGAAGTCGACGCGGTTGCCGGGTCCCCCGCCGACCGTGTCGCCCCACGCACCGACCCATGGATCCTGATAGTCGAGCACGAACGGGACACCGAAGCGGCGCTTGAGGCGCGGCCCGAGGAGCGCCGGGTACGTCGGATAGATCGTGATGAACAGGGCGTCGAATCGCTCGCGCGTCATGAGGCGTCCACAGAGGCGGTACAGCCCCATCAGGGCGCGCAAGCCGAGATCGCCGATGCCGATGGCGCGGGTCCACGCAGGCGACCAGGCGCGGCATCGTTCGACGCGTAGCGACGAGGGCACGAGCGCCAGCAGGGTCGGATCGATCCGTCCCTCGTAGTCGCGCGAATCGATCGTCACGACGGTCGGCTGCCATCCGTACCGTTCCAAATGCGGCGCGAGCAGCCGTGTGCGGTGCGTGCCCGCGTTGTTGTCGGGCGGAAAATGCGGGCTCACCATCAACACGCGCCGCATGCGGTCGCTCAGGCGAGCGCCTCGTGATAGAGCGCCTCGTACTGCGACACGATGACGCCGGCGGCAAACCGCTGTTCGGCGTCCTGTCGAACGGCGCGACGGTCGATGCGATCGAGCCGGCCGACCGCGGACGCCGCCTCCTGGGCCGTCTTGCACACGTATCCGTTGACGCCATCCCGCACCACCTCGGGAACCGCGCCGTTGGGCAGCGCGACCACCGGCGTTCCGCACGCCATCGACTCCGCCATCACGATGCCGAAGGGCTCGGCGAAGAGCGTCGGAAACAGCAGCGCCGCAGCGGAACCGAGGAGTGCGTTTTTCTGGCGATCGTCGACCGGTCCCACGTAGGTGACGGAGTGGCCGTCGAGGGCGGGCGCGATCTGGGCGTCGAAATAATCGGCGTGGGCGTCGACGCGGTTGCCGGCAATCACGAGCCGGCGGCCCGCGCGCCTGGCGATCTCGATCGCCACGTGCGTCCCTTTTTCAGGCTCGAGGCGTCCGAGGAACACGAGAGGCGCGTCACCGGCAACATGGGCTGAGAAGCTGTAGCGATCGAGCTCGACGCCATTGAAGATCGCGCGCCACTGTCCATCGTCGCGCGCGCTGGTGTGGCCGCGGAAGAGACTCGCCGAGCACGCGGTGAAGCGGAGCGACCCGCCCGCCAGCCGGACCGCACGGCGGACGCCGGTCCAGGGAATCGCGCGCTGATAGCTCTGAATTTTCGGCAGCGCACGCAGCGGCATCAGCGGAAGGAGCGCCGCGAGGCGCCCGAAGCTGTGGACGATGTCGAACTGCCGCCGGTCGTACCAGAGCGGAAACCCGAGCTGCCACAGCTCGCGCGCGCGCGCGATGGCACCGACATGCGGCGGCGCGCCGTACGGCACGAGCGTCGCGCCCTCGACGCGGCTGTCGGGATGCGCAAAAAGCGTCACCTGGTGGCCGCGTGCGATCAGGCCGCGCACGAGCAGATCGATGATGCGCTCGATGCCCCCATACAAGCGCGGCGGCACCGCGAGATACGGGTCGGCCGTCACGGCGATTCGCAAAGTGGTCATGCGGCGGTCGCCGCCGCGACCTTCGCCAGGAGCGCTCCCCGATCGGCGGCATGTTCCCAGTGCCAGCGCCGGCACGCCGCCTGCCACGATGCCTGCATCGCGGCCCGTAGCGCCGACGGGTCTTCGTACCAGCGACGGAAGCCGGCGCCCAACCGCTCGGTGTCGCCAGGCGCGCAGACGACGGCGGCGGCGCCAAGATCGGCCATCACCGCCTGGTGGCCCAACGTGTCGGTCATCACCACGGCGAGGCCGGCGGGAAGAAACGTGAGGATCTTGTTCGACAGCAGCAGCGTGCTGTTTTCAGAGCTCGCCGGCTCGACGCTCAATCCGACGTCGTAGCCGTGGCAGAGCGCGATCATCTGATCGGGCGGCGCGACCGGATGCACGTCGATCCGAAGCCGCGGCGCGACACGCGCGCCCAGGGCGCGGAGGCTCTCGACGTACCCGTCGAGCGCGGCGCCGCGCAGATGCAGCTCCATCGGCACGTTCGCCACTCCCATCGCGCGGACCGCGTCTTCGAGCCCGCGTCCGGGCCCAATCGTCTGGCTGAACCAGTACGTGCGCAGGCGGTCATGCGGAGGCGGCGGCATCGGCGGCGTCAGCGGAAGCGAGAAGGTGTTGCAGATCGGGACCGGACGCACGCCGTACTTCCGTTCGTACGCGTCGGCAATCGGCGCGCTGCCCGCCGTGAGGAACACCGCGCCCGGAAGCACTTCGCGCTCGACCCGTTCGATCACTGCCAGCCGCGCGTCGACGCCGCTGCCATGCCAGCGTTCGCCGGTGTGAAAATCCTCGAGGTCCAGGCCGTACCGCGTCCCGCGGCGCCGGGCCGCCACCGCCACGGCGTCAATCGCTCCTCCACCGCCGCCGTAATACAGGTCCGGGCGCTCCGACGCCAGATGGTTCACCAGCTCTGATTCCAATCTCGTAAACGCCCGCCTCGCAACGGCATACGGGACGCGATCGGCGCCGATGACGGCCGCCGCACGCTGCGCGGCGCGATGGCGGACGCCGCTCCAGAACCACGTGGCCCACGCGCGATCACGGCTCCACTCGATCGGATCCCACGTCCACGCGTGGTTGGCGGCGAGCGCTTCGTCCATGGCGCGAAAGTGATCGAAGTAGAGGGCGCTCACGACGCGGACGCGGTAACCGGCCTCGCTGAACGAGGTCGCCGCCTTGACGAGACGCGGACACGTCGACAGATGACCGGATGTCGCCACCGTGATGGACGGCGTCGCCACTAGAGCAGACCGCGCTCGCGCAGCGTCGTGCGCAGATCCGCGCGGTAGTCCGACCAGGTGCGCGGCGTGACCGATCCGCGCACGCGCTCCCGCATGTCGCGGACCTCCGCCAGATTCGCTTCGCACCAGCGCAGCCGCGCGCACAGGACCGCCGCGTCGCCCGCCGGGACGATCCATCCCGTCCGTCCTTCGACAATCAAATCGGCCGCCCCCGCATTGGCGGTGGTCAACACCGGCAACCCGTGCATTAGCGCTTCCGTGACCACCATACCGAAGCTGTCGCTGAGCGTCGGAAGCACGAGCAGGTCGCATTGATTCATCAGCGAGAAGAGGCCCTCCTGCGGCAGCGAGCCGGCGAGCTCGATACCGCGCGCCGCGGTCAGCGCCGGCGGCAGCTCGTTGCGTCCTGCGAGGACGAGCACGGCGTCTCGCGAGTCGAACAGCGACCATGCCTCGAGGAGCACATGACAGCCTTTGTGAAAGCTGATCTTTCCGGCAAACATCACGCGAAGGGGTCCGCTGCGCGTCATGTCTCCAGGGGCCGGCGTCGCCAGCTGGCGCACCGGCGCCGCGCCCAGCGGCACGATCACCACCCGGTCCGCAGGGACGCCGTGCGTCGTCAGGCTCCGGCTCGAGAAGCGCGACCAGGTCACGAGCAGATCGGCGAGCTCGTATTCCTTGATGCGCCGGGCGTCGCGCCGCTGACGACGCTCACGAAGGCGCCAGGCGAGTGATTCCTGAAACTCCGGGTGCTCGCGATACGCGCGGTCGAAAATCTCGTCGTGAAACGTCGGATGAACGCTCGCGATGTGCAGCACGGTCGCCCGCCCGCTGGCCTTCGCCGCCTGGAACAGCTCGAGCGACGCGTGCTCGATGCCGTGGATCGTGTCGCACGAGGGCAGCACGTGCTCGGCCGCGAGCTGCGAGAACCGGTGGTCGTCGTACTCCCACAGCCGATCCTCCAAGCCGCGAAGCCCCAATGCGGATGCGACCGTGCGGCCCAAATCGATCGTGGCGAACGATCGCACCGCCGCGGCGGGCAGCGTCGGCACCGTGCGACGCGACAAGGCGCCGGCGGCGGGCGGCCCGAACATCCTGCCCAGCAGCCGCGCGGTGAACGCCGCGGTCGTCGAGCGCGGCCAGGTGAACCCGGTCGCGTACGCTGACAGGCAGTCGCGTTCGTAAAAAGCCAGCGCCGTCTGCTCCGCCGGCTCGAAGGGTCGCGCGCACGCGACGGCTTGCCGGCGCATGGGGCTCGAGGCGCGCGAGGTGTCGCGCGCCTCGTCGACGTCAGCCACCGGCATACATCGCCATGTAATCCGCCGCGACCTCATCCATCGTCCGCGGCCTGACGAGTGCCGCTCGCCAAGAATCGATCATGGCGGGGTCGCGCGCGATCGCGGTCAACGCCTCGGCCAGCGCCGCGGCGTCGCCGGGCGGGACCAGACGGCCATCCACGCCGTCAGTGACGATCTCCGCGAGCCCCCCGATTCGGCTGCCGACGACCGGCACGCCCACCGCGGCGGCCTCGAGCGCCACCGTCGGCCCGCCCTCAAAGCACAGCGCCGGGCAGCAGATCGCGTCGTAGGCGGCCAATACGCCCGACATCTCGCGGTGTTCGACGAAATTCGCGAACCGCACGCGCGGATCGCCGCCAGTCAGCATCCGGATGCGCTCGAGCGTCCGCGTCTCCGCGCCGCTGCGAGCGGCGCCGCGGAACTCGACGACGAGCGGCACGTCCGGAGCGAGCAACGACACCGCGCGCGCCAGCACCTCGACGCCTTTGATCGGATCGAAGCGCCCGATGTAGCCGACCACGACCGGACGATTGCGTGTTCGCGCCTTCGCGGGCGACGTGGGGCCGTTCGGCTCGAACGCGACGCCAAGGCGATTCACCCGCACCTTGGCATCGTCGAGGCCGTTGGCCAGGAGAATCTGCCGCGCGCCGTCGGTCAGCACGACGAATCGATCGGCGAGCGCCAGCAGCTCACGCTGCAGATCGAGGTTGCGCCGCACGAGATCCGGCATCGACAGCGTCGTCCCGAGCGGCCCCGGAATCCGCGCCGACAGCCGCGCCAACACGGCCGGCGTCCGCGCGACGGCATTCGCGAGCGACCGCGGCATCCCGTGTTCGTCGAGCACGCACGCGGCGCACTTGGCGGGCAGCGCCACGCCGTCGCACAGCTCCGTGCCCCACCGCATCAGCGTGCCTCGCATGCAGACGAACCCAAGACTGCTCGAATGCGTGGTGACAATGGCGCGCGCCCCGAGCTGTTTGATGATGCGCAGCTCCGGCATCCCGAGACCGGTCACAAAGGTGTGCATGTGGACGACGTCGGGCGCGTACTCCGCGATCCACGCGTGCAGGCGCTCGGTGCCGCGGACGGCAACGGCTCCCTGCGATTCCTCGCGCGTCGGTCGGGCCGGAATCGGATACCGATAGACCGGAATGCCGTCATGTTCGTAGGTGCGAGCGACCGTTGCCGCCGCGTCGGGCGCCGCGATCCGCACGTCGTGGCCGGCGTCGCGAAGGCGTCTGGAGAGCGCCGCAACATACACCTCGGTGCCGCCAGCGTGGTCGGGATAGTACCAGCCGACCGCCTGCACGATCCTCATCGATACCAGCTGTAGGCGAGCCGGTGCGCGAGGTCTGGCGCCGTAATCGCGCGCAACATCAGAAAGCGCGGCAGCTCGAACCGGGGCTGCGACGCGGTCGCGAATCCGGTGCGCATCGAGAACGCGGCCGTGAATCCGGCCGCGCGGACGATGTCGACCGACTCGGGCGTATAGTCTGTGCCCGGCCGTCCATTGGGATACGCCAGCAGGGTAACCGGACGATCCGTCCACGCTTCGAGCGCCGCCTTGTTGCGCACGATCTCGGTTCGCTGCTCCTCCGGCGTCGCGCGCGCGAGGATGACGTGCGAGGCCGTGTGGGCGCCGATCGCGAAATCCGGCACACGCGCGAGGGCGCGGATCTCGTCCGGGCGCAGCACAGCTTGCGGATCCGCGTCGTCAGCTGTTGTCAGTGTGCCCTGCACGAGGCGGCGCCATTCGGGGAACGGCGCGTATTTCATTTGCTCGACGGCGTCCTCGCCGCGGAGCCGTTCGACAGCGTCGTACCACAACAGGACGCGCTGCTCGGCCGGATCGCTGCAGATAAAGGCGACCGCCGGGATGCCGTAGCGCTCGAGGATCGGCTTCGCCAGCGTCAGAATCGAGCGATACCCATCGTCGAACGTCACGAGCACGGCGCGCGGCGGGAGCGGCGGACCGCCGTCCATCGCCGTTTGCCAGTCGGCGAAGCTGACGGGATTGCACAGTTTGCGGATCACGCGACAGTGGCCCTCGAAGGCCGCGGCGGTCACGTGAAGCGGTCCGAAGGCCATGCGCTCGCCGGCGCCCGGGGCCACGCCGTGATAACAGAGCACGGCGACGCCGGGGAACGTCAGCCGCGACATCCGCCGCGCGTAATAGCCCGAGCCAAGCAGCGCGAGCTTCGCCGTTTCGCCGAACACGCTCACTGGTCGCGCTTTCGGCACATGATGCCGATGAGAACGGGATACCGAGGGTCGCACACGTCCAATTCGGCCGGCGTCAGCTCCTCCACGGCGATGCCGTGGAGCGCCGCGATCGCGGCGAGACAGTTGCCGTACCCCACGATCTCGGCTTCGTCATCCGGCCAGCAGCGGGCGGCGAGCTCGCGCCATCCGTCCGGTGTGACACGCCAGTAGTCGGGTGCGTCGGCGATGAGCGGAACGAAGGCGGCGGCCGTGACGAGAATCACGCCTCCCGGCCGCACGACGCGCCGCGCGTTCACGAGCGCCCGGTCGATTTCGCGCAGATGCTGCGCGGTATTGGGCAGCAGAAAGCAGTCGTACGCGTTGTCGGGCACGACGTGTTCGGCATGCGCCAGATCGCACGTGTACGTCGGCGCGAAGCGCGCGCTGATGTCGAGCGTATCGCATGCGATGAGATCGTGGCCGAACCGCCGCGTGTAGCCCGAACCCTGAATTTCGAGCACGCGGCCGCGGATTGACGAGCGGTGGCGGCGTAGAAAATCGTCGACGTAATAACGATCGATGGGGGTGCCGCGATCGCCGCCGAACTCGGTCGACAGCGGTGCGGTCCGACGCAAATTGCCCCATCGCGGCAGCGGCCGGCCCCGCATGAGGCAACGCGCCCGGGTCGTCCATTTCGGACCGAGCCACTGGCTGGCCAGACGCCGCGTGGTCGACATGGTCACGGTCATGGGCGGGTGGCCACGCACGTCAGGAGATCGCCGAGATCCTTCCCGGCGACGAGCGCGCGGAATCTGGCGTCGGTCCTCCACCAGTCGCGAAGAGTCGCGTGCTCCGGGTCGGCGCTGCCGTCCCAGATGAGCGTCGTGTCGAGCCGCTCAATCCGCCAGCCAAGCGTCGTGAGCCATCGCCGAAGCTCTTCGACGCTGACGCGATCGACGCCGCGATGGGTACCGTCGAAGTACCCTTCCCAATCGGGCCCGAAGAGACGATGGCACAGGCTGTCGGCGTTGGTGGTCGTGATGAAGATGCGCGACCCCGGCCGGGTCAGCGCCGTGAGCCGCTCGAGCACGCTGAGCGGGTCGCCGAAATGCTCGAGCACTGCGTGCAGCACGATGGCGCCAAAAGGCGCCTCACGGACGATCGGCTCGGGCAGCCCCTGGCGTTCGACGTCCGCGACGAACACGCGATCGGCCCCGACGCGGCCGCGCGCCTGTTCGACGGCCCATTCAGAAAAATCGACGCCCATCGCGGGAATGCCGAGGCGCTGCAGCTCCAGCAGCAGTGCGCCGGTGGCGCACCCGATCTCGAGCGCGGTGCCTTCGAACGGGTGCGCTTCAATCAGCGCGGCCGCGTCGCGGCGGCCCGCCGCACTCTGTGATTCGTAGTCGACGTAATTGGCTCCCTGAAAATAATCGCTCGACGCCTCGGCGGTCGACGCCGCGCGGTAGTGGCCGGTCATCCGCTCGAACGTGCGACCGTCATCGCTCGTCAGCTCGAGCCGCCAGCAGAATCGGCGGCCGATCGCGGCGATGGGAATCGTGCCCCAGAGCATCGCGCCGCTTCTCAACTGTCCCGTCGAGAGATCGAAGCTGAGGAGGGTCCGGCCCTCGTAGCGCGCCGGCCCGGACGTCCACAGGCGCTTGGTCGGATAGTACGTCTCGTAGCCCAGGAGCACGGCGCGCAGCCAGCCGCGTCCCTCGAAGTGAATGTCGATGTCGAGACGCGGACCCTCCACGCGGTACCGGGTCGAGAGCGGCAGCGTGCGGGACTCGTCGCCGGCTTCAGCCGGCAGCAGGACGGCGGAGCGCCGCGTCATCACGGAGATCGTCTTGAGGAAGGCGTCCTTGGCCGCACCGAGGATCATGAGGCCGACCCGCGCAGCGGCAGCCGTCCGGCCGCCGCGAGCAATTCGCCGCCGCCCATTGCGCGATCGATCGCGCGGAACAGCCCTTTGTACAGCCGCCAATGGAGGCTCTCGCGGTCGGCCTGTTCATCGAACGACATGGTGCGGACCTCCGAGCAGCCTTCCTCGCGAAGCAGGCGCTCCAGGTGGCGGGCGGCGAACACGTAGGTGTGGTCCCTCGAACTGCGGAATGGCAGCGGCCGCCACAGGGCTCGGGCGCGAATCCGTTCCCATGCGTACTGACTGATCCAGCTGTTTTCCGTCTCGATGAAGATGACACCGCCGGGCCGGGCCGCGGCCACCAGCGTCTGCACGAACTCGCGTGGATCGCTCACATGCTCGATGACGTGGCGGGCGATCACGACGTCGAAGGATCCGGGTCGCACGGGAGGCACGCGGCTGATCACCACGTCGAGCTCCTTCGAACGGCAGAAGGCCGCCGCCTTCGCGCTGAGCTCGGTGCCGACCACGCGGTACCCGCGCCTGACCATCGACATCAGCATCGAGCCGTAGCCGCAGCCGACTTCGAGCACGCGCGATCCGGGCTTCGGCAGCCACGCGCCGGCCAGTGCGTCGAGGGCGGGCAACGTGTGGCGCGCATGCATCCGCAGGTTGAGTTGCCACAGCGGCTCCGCGTCGGCCCAGTGCGTTTCGTAGTAGCGCGAGCGATAGTACGCGTCCATCTCGGCCACGTCGGCGCGCGGCTGCGAGATGAACAAGCCGCACGTGCGGCAGCGGACCTGCGCCGAGTGCAGATGATCGGGCCCCGGCGCCACCCGCGAAAACGGCGACAATTCGGTGGAGCCGCAGACGGCGCATGTAGCGACGGTGATCACGACGCGCTCACCATCAGCCCGAGGACGCCGAGCCCCCACGGGCGCGTCCAGTGCGCGGCGCCCGACTTCCACGCGCGCCACACGGCGTCCGGCGTCTCGGGACGAATCCAGCCGCGCGAGGAGAGCGCCCGCATGCCGTCCTGCACGACGGGCGCGAGATCGCCGGCGAGCCACTTCTCGAACGGCAGGATGAAGCCTTGCTTGGGCCGCTGCACGATTTCGTCTGGCAGCGGCCGCGCGAGCGTGGCGTGCAGCAGATGCTTGTGCTTGAGCAGCGAGGGATGAAACCCGAGCTCCGGCCACACGGCGCCGAGGATCTCGTGATCGACGAAGGGCACGCGGACCTCGAGGCCGTGCGCCATCGACATCGCGTCGATGTCGCGCAGCAGCTGTGATTCGAGATACAGACGGCTCTCGAGCCGCGCGATCGACGCGCTCGGCTGTTCGTCCCCATTCGGCTCGAGCCGCTCGCGCTCGACCGCATCGATCCGCTCGTTCGCCTCATCCCGTCCCGCATCGTCTTTGAGCGCGGGACCGATGAGCGCGTCCAGTTCCTCCGGCATCAGGAATCCGCGCTGCACGCGGTACGATTCGACCAGGCCGCCGTCGGCGGCGGCAAAGTGACGCCATCGCGCGCTCAGCCGCTGTGGCAGGAGCAGTCCCGCCAGCGGCGCGACGGCCGGCCATAAGGGACCGATGGTGCGCCGGGCGGCCGCCGCCAGCGGCACCCGCGTGAACGAGGGGTACCCGCCGAACAGTTCGTCGCCGCCCATCCCGGACAACACCGCCTTGATGCCGCTCGCCGCCACGGCGCGGGCGACATAGAACGAGTTAATGCCATCGATCGTCGGCGAATCGAGGCGCGCGAGAATCAGCGGCAGATCGCGCCGCACGTCCTCGCCGCTGACGATCAGCGCATGATGGTTCGTCCCGAATCGCGAGGCGACCGCCTGCGCCGCGGCGGCTTCCGACGCCGGCGTGTCGAAGCCGACCGTGAACGTCTGCAGATTGGCGGCGCCGATTGAGGTGGCCGCCGAGACAAGAGCCGACGAATCGATGCCGCCCGACAAGAAGACGCCGACCGGGACGTCGGCCACCAGGTGCGCTTGGACACTGTCGCGGACGGCGGCGCCGACCATTTCGCGGAACGCGCCTGCGGTCTGCGGCCGCCGGCGATCGCTGAGATAAGCGTCGCGCGTATCGGCGAACGTGCCGCCGGACTGCCGGCCATCCTGGAAGAACCGCCGCCAGCCGCCCGGCGGAATCGTCTCGACGTCACGCTGCCAGGTCAACGTCGGCGGCACGCTGCCCCATCGCAGGAAGGCGACGACCCCGGCCGGCGACGGCCTGTTGTCGACGAGCGCCGAGGCGAGCAGCGCGTGGATCTCGGAGGCAAAAGCCACGCCGGTTGGCGTGGCCGCCGCGTAGAGCGGCTTGATGCCGAATCGATCGCGCGCCATGAGAAGGGCGCGCTCCTCCCGGTCCCAGCACGCGAACGCGAACATCCCGCGTACGCGCGACAGCGCTGCCGGGCCCTCGCCCGCGACGAGCCGCAGCAGCACTTCCGTGTCGCTGCCCGTGAGGAAGCGCTCGCCTCGCTGCTCGAGATCGCGTCTGAGCGCGAGGTAGTTGTAGATCTCGCCGTTGAAGACGATCTGGTGCCGGCCGTCGGCGGTCGACATCGGCTGTGCGCCGGCCGGACTCGGGTCGATGATCGCCAGGCGGCGATGCACCAGCAACACATCGGCGGTTGGCGACAGCCAGCGCCCGTCGCCGTCGGGGCCGCGATGCGCGAGCGCGCTCGCCAGCCGATCGGCGAGCTCCGCCGGCGCCGCGATGGGCCGCCCGGCCGTCATGAAGCCGGCGATGCCACACATCAGACGCGCGACACCGCGTACGTCGCAGGCCCGACGCCCACCGCACCCGGCTCGAGGCAAGCGGTCGCCATCTTCAGCGGCACGCGCTCCACGCGGCGTCGAATCGGTCGCCGCCGGCGCTCAATACGTTCGGCGATCCGCGCCGCACGTACACGCGGACGTCGCCGCGCGTCGCCGCGAGACGGTAGGGCGTCCGATCGCGCTTCAGCGACTGGTAGTAGATGTACTGATCGCCCGACCGGTACAGATTCTCGATCCGTTGAGTGGTGATAACGACGTCCGGCGTCAGACGCTGCAGCAGGGCGAGCGTCGCGCCCCACGTCGGCTCCGCGTGCGGAAACGTCGGCGGCACGTACGAAAAGTAATCGAACAGAATGGTGGCGGCCGGCACGACGCGGCACTGCAGCATGCCGCCCACTTGCACTGCCGCACTGGTCTCCATTTCGGTCAGGACCTCGCGGCGCATGCGCAGCGTCCGTCCGGCGTCGTGGCTCAGCTCGAACACGACCGCCACCGCAAGCAGCCCGCCCGCAAGACGCGCGCTCATCGGAACACGCGCGGCGGCCCACGCCAGCACGGCTCGTCCGCCGGTGACCGCCAGCACGAGCAACGCCGGCAGGATCGGCAGGAGATAGTACGCCGGCCGCTGCCGCGCGCCCGCCATGACAACCGCGCTGAAAAGCAGCACCCAGGCGAGGCACACCTTCTCGAACATCAGCTGCGAGCTATCGCGCAACCGCCACACCGCCGCGACCGCGCCCGCGACGACGAAGATGAACAGCAGCCGGGAGAGCACATAAGGACCGACGAGCACGCGGAACCATTCCGTCGGTTCTGGATCGTTCAGCTCGGCAAACGACGCCTCGGTGATTAGACCCTTCGCGAACGCGAAACCCCGCCACGAATCGGGCGAGACAGTCGTGAAGACCGCCACAAACACGACCGAGGTCGTCACGAGCATCACCGCCATCCACCGCAGCCGGGCGGACCGCTCGATCGGCCGCCACCATGCGACGAGCGCCCCCAGGGCCATGCCCCCACACACCAGGAGCAGGCGCAGTTGCTGGATCAGGTGCTCCACGCGGCCCACCAACTCGGGAGCGATGCTCCCGTCGACCGTCAGATGCGCGGCCACGAAGGCCGGCGAGAAGAGCACGCCGGCGACAACCAGCGCCGGCGCCAGCGCGCCGGCCACCGCCCGGCTGACGGCGACCGCGCGATCCGATGCGCGCGGCCCCGCGATCGGCGCGACGAACTCGGCGCCCCACACGATCGGCAGGATGAAGAGACCGGCGTACTTCGACGCGAACGCCAGCCCGGCGGCCGTCGCCGCCGCCACCGTCCAGCCCCACGCACCGCGATCGAGCCGCCGGCCGATCGCGTAGAGGCAGACGGTGATGAAGAACAGCTGGACCATGTCGGGGTGCGAGATGACCGACCACCGCACGAACACCGGCGTCAGCGCCAACAGCGCCGTGGCGATGACCGCCGCCAGGAGCCCGCAGAAGCGGCGCGTGGCGCCAAACAACATCACGAGCGTCGCCAGCGCGAACGTCCACGAGACCAGTCGCAGGGTGAGAATGATCGTGTGATCGCCGATCGGCCCGCGCCGCAGCCACAGCGGCAGCAGCGCCAGGTCGAAGAAGAGATGCCCGTACGCGTTGATCCCGAAATGAAACGAGCGCGCCTGCACCGCCTCCGCGAGCATGTGCAGATGGTAGAACTCGTCGGTGTAGAACGCCGTCAGCAACCGGCCGTTCTCCGACGCGATCCATGCGAGCGGCAGCGACGTCCACGCGAAGCACGCCGCGAGCGCCACCAGCGCGAGCCACGCCAGCGTCGCCTCGACCCGCGCAAACACGCCGGTCGTTCGGGACACTAGAAGATTCGGCCCCCGACTTCGATCAGATCGTCCGGCAGGACTTTATCGGTGAGCTTCAAATGCACCGTCTTCGGTTTGCCGTTGATCATGCGCGTCGCCTGGATGCGGCGGTCCGACCCGCGGTCGTTCAGACCGCCGGCGAGCGCGAGCGCCTGCGCCACCGTCATGCCCGGCTCGATGATGTAGGTGCCTGAATTGTGGACCTGGCCGGAAATGTAGAACCGCTGCGCCTTCGGCACGAAGACGGTGTCGCCGTCCTGCAGGAAGATGTCCTGTCCGGCCTTCCCGAGCTGAAGATCGCTCAGGCTCACGTGGATGCTGTCGGCATCCTTGTCGGGCAACGTGCCGTCGGGGTTCGGCTTCTTGGCGTGCGTCACCACCACCTCGTTGGCGGCCGTCTGCAAGGTCGATCCCGCCTGGGCGAGCGCTTCGGGCAGCGTCATGGCGCCGGAGAGCGGAATGCGGTTGGGCGCCCGCACCTCACCGCCGACAAACACAAACTGGCTCTTGTACGCCTCGATGTCGACGTGCAGCTGCGGGTTGTTGAGAAATCCCGCCGCCAATCGCGTTTTCAGGCGCTGCTCGAACTCGGTCAGCGTCAACCCGCTCGCTTCAATCTTATTGATGAGCGGAAACGCGACAAACCCGTCGGAATCGACCCGATAGCTGCCGGTCAGATCCGGTTCGTCGAACACCGTGATCTTCAGCTGATCCGCCGGACCGAGCGTGTAATGCGCGGGAGGCTGCGTCAGGTCCGGCTTGGCTTGCGCCGGCGGCGTTTGCGTCGTCAACGTGAGAGCAATCAGCAGTGTGGCAATGGCAGTCATGGCTCGTTCTTTCGTTCAGATGCTACTCGGTGACCCGCGCGAGCGGAATCCCGAGCTGGCGGGCTTTGCGATATAGATTTGGACGCTGGATGCCGAGGGTGGTCGCGGCGTCGGCCATTCGCCACCCGTGATGCTGCAGGACGGCAGCAATGTAGTCGCGCTCGAACCGCACGCGCGCCTCGCGCAGGGTGCCGGCCGGCACAAACGGCAGCGGCGCGCGTTCGAGCGGCAGCGCCGGCAGCAGATGCTCGACGTGCAGCGTCTCGGCGTCGGTCGCGGAGACGATGCGCTCGACGACGTCGCGCAATTCGGCGACGTTGCCCGGCCACGGGAGCGCGCCAAGGAGCGCCAGCGCGGGCGGGGTGAAGGTTCGCGGCGCCAGGCCGTGCTGCGCGCAGAGATCCTCGATCACCCGCGCCGCCATCGCCGGCACATCGTCGGGCCGATCGCGGAGCGCGGGCACATCGATGCGGGAGGCCGACAGCCGGCGATACAGATCGGCGCGGAAGCGCTGCTCCTGCATGTCGGCGTCGATGCCGGAGGGCGAGCTTGCGATCAGCCGGAGCGAAGTCGCCACCGGCTCGCCGTCGATGCGCACCTCGCCGTCGCGCGCCACGCGCGCGAGGCGCGCCTGCACCGCCGCGGGCAGCTCGCCGACGTCGCGCAGAAAGAGCGTGCCGCCGCGCGCCGCCGCGAGGAGACTGTCGGAGGAAGCCGATTCGAGATCCGACGCGGGATGCGAGCGAGCGCCGAAGAGCGCCGCGTCGAGACCGTCGGCGCTGCATTCGACGCCCACAAACGGCGCCGAGGCCGGGCGCCCGCGCAGGTGGAGCTCGCGCGCGATCGACTCGACGTCGGTGCCGCGCTCGGCGACGAGCAGCACGCCGCCGTCGAGTGCCGCGGCGCGCTGCACGAATTCCTGCAGGCGGGCGAGGATCGCGGATCGGCCGACCAGTTCCAGCGCGCCGGTCGGTGTCCGCGCGAGGCGGGCGGACCGTGCGCCGGCCAGAGACAAGGTGTCTGCCATGGCTTTAGACCGTTGAGTAAGAAGAGAGGGGTTGATACAGCTCCGCCCCGTGACTCACAGGGCGGCTACGACGACAGGCGATCCACAGCAACGACAATAGACGACAAGTTGTGACTTAATAGACTAATCGTGTCAATAATGACACGCAATGCCTTCCGCATCGATACAAATCGATACGGACAGCTCATCAATAAGCCGACTCTATCTGCCGAGTAAACCTATTTTTTGCAGTAATTTACGGCGACAAATAGCGCCTGGCGCCATGCTGCCTGCTTATCGGCGCATGAGCCTGTATCAAACAGGATAGGCTGGCGGGCAAGAAACGATACGTCGTTACGGCTGGATCGGCGAGCGGGGCGCGGGGGGCCCTGGGGGTGCTGACGGATTGGGAGGCGCAGAGGGCAGCGGGCGCGACTCGAAGAAGCTGTTGATCAGAAATGCGATCCCCAGCACGCAGATGAATCCGCCCACGGCGAACCCTTCGTCCGGGCTGCCGCTGAAGCCGATGAGGACCATGAGGCCAAAGCCGACGCCGAGGAGCGTAATCCCGGCGCGGCGATGACGGCCGGCGCTGGCGGTGGCGTAGCCGCGGGGCCACGCGCGCAGGCTGTCGTATCGGTCGATTCCGCGGTCGAATCCCTGCGGATCCACTTCGGGCGGCGGGACGATCCCCTTCTCGATGAGGGCGATGCGCTCTCGGATTTCAAGCTCGCGCACGCGGGCTTTGGCAAACGTCGCGGCGATCGCGGAAGCAATCCCCCCGATAATGGCCACGATCGGGACCAGCACCCACACCATTCCAACCCACTCGTGCATCACGCCTCCAAAGAGAGACCGACTCGATCAGATTAGACTGGAACCGCCGCTGAATTGTTTCACGTCGGGGTTTCCCGTAAGGAAGTGAAACAATTCCCCCGCCGGCATGCTCTAATACGATGGCGGATGTTTGACCCCGTCCATGAGCGCGAGCTCGTCGAGCGCTGCCGCCGAGGCGATGAAGGCGCATTTGAGGAGCTGGTCGACCGCTACAAGGACCTGGTCTTCGCGCTGATTGCGCGCACGGTCCAGGACAAATCGCGGGCCGAAGACCTGGCGCAGGACGTCTTCCTTCGCATCCATCGGGGCTTGCCGTATTTCCGCGGCGAGGCGCGTCTCTCCACGTGGATCTACCGCATCGTCGCCAATGTGTGCGTGCAGAATCAGGCGCGTCCGGCCCTGGCGACGACGACGGTGTCGCTCGACGATGAGCGCACGGGCGAGCGGCACACGCCGTCGGCGGTGGATCGAGGCTTCCGCGATTTCGAGCTGCGCGATCGGCTGGAGAAAGCGGTCGCGCGGCTGCCGGCCAATGCGCGGCTCCTGGTGGCGGCGCATTATCTCGACGGCGTGCGCTACGAGGAGCTGGCGGAGGCGCTGGGTCTGCCGCTCGGGACGGTGAAGACGCAGCTCTATCGCGCGAAGCAACAGCTCCGGCGGCTGCTCGAGACGGAGTTGAAGTAAGACATGTTCTGCGACGAAGCCCTCGATCTCGTCGAATCGATCGCGGACGGCGAGCTGACGCCCGAAGGGCGCGTGGCGGCGCATCTGGCGACGTGCCCCAACTGCGCGGCGGCGCTCGACAGCGCGAGGCGGCTCGAACAGGCGCTGCGGGCGCGCCCGGTGCCCCGCGCGCCGGCGCGCTTCACCGCGCGTACGATGACGATTCTGCGCCGGCGGCGCTGGCGGAGCGAGCAGTTTCTCGACGTCGGCTTCAACCTCGCGCTGGGGGTGGTCGCGCTGGCGGTCGTCGGCGGCGTGGTCGTCCTGCTCAACCGCGCCGGCGTGACGTCGATCGGGAACGGCGCGATGGACGTCATGAGCGGCGGCGTCATGAGGCTCGCGCGCCGCGCCGCGCCGGCGGTACCGGTCTACGCCGGCGCGACGGCGCTGCTCGCCGCGGCGCTGGGCATCTGGTGGTGGGCGGAAAAAGAGATCTGAATCTGATACAAGTTCGTCCCTTACTGAAGTGGGTCGGCGGCAAGCGGCAGCTCCTGCCGCATCTGCGGCCGTTCTATCCGCGCGCGTTCGGGCGGTACATCGAACCGTTTTTTGGCAGCGGCGCGGTGTTCTTCGATCTCCACAGCGCCGGCCTCCTGCGCGGCCACGACGTCATCCTCATCGACTCCAACGCCGATCTCATCGGGTGCTACGAGGCGGTGCGCGACGAGCCGGACGAGGTGGCGGCGGTGCTCGACCGGCTTGCCACGGCGCATGCGCGCGACGGCCGCGCCCACTACTACGACGTACGCGATCGCCGATTCAATCCGCTGCGCGAGGAGCGCCGCCTGGCCGATGGCCGCATCGCGTACACGCCCGAGCTGGCGGCGATGCTCATTTATCTCAACCGGACCGGATTCAATGGGTTGTTCCGCGTCAATGCGAGCGGCGCGTTCAACGTGCCGGCGGGGCGCTACGATCGGCCGAAGATTCTGGATCGGGAGAAGCTGCTGCGCGTGGCCGGCGCGCTCGGCGATCCGCGCGTGCGGCTGGAGTACGGATCGTTCGAGCGGGCGATCGAGGAGGCGACGGCCGGCGATTTTCTGTATGTCGATCCGCCGTACGCGCCGTTGAGCCAGACGGCGAACTTCACGTCGTACACGATGACACGCTTCGATCGGCACGACCAGCAGCGGCTGCAGCAGGCCATCGTGTCGCTGGCGCGGCGCGGGTGTCACGTGCTGCTGAGCAATTCCACCGCGGAGGAGATCGCGGCGCTGTACGACGCGAATGCCGAGGCGTGCGAAGCGGGGCTCCGCGCGCTGCGCGTGCCGGCCCGCCGCGCGATCAACAGCAACGGCGCGCGCCGCGGCCCGGTGGAAGAGTACTTGATTACGAATATCAGCCGCGCGGCGAGCTACGCGCCTTCGACCCAGACGAGCTGACGGCACTCCGGACAGGCGTAGGCCATGCGTAGATCGCCGTCGAACGACACGAAGCCGCCCTGCCCGTGGCTCGCGCAGGCGGGGCAAATCGCCGCCGTGTTCGCATCGATCGTCGCCACGCGCAGGGGACGCCCGGTGGTCGGGCACGGAATCCTGGCTGGCCCCGCCTCGTGGCGCATCAGATGCGTACGGCCATCAGCGCCGGTGTGAGAGCGGAACAGACCGTGATAGAAGTCGGACATTTCGGCGCGCAGGGTACCATACGAGATACGACACCGCAATATATTGGGGCTCCTCGCTGCAACGGTCGCTGTAGACTAACCGCGTGACCGAAAATCCGCACGCGCGCACCGCGCCGGCGGCGTCAACCCTCAAACAACGGATCGGACGCCTGCTGTTCCCGCGCTTGCCGATCACGCGGTTTCTCTTCGATCAGCTGCGCGGCGAGGTCTGGGCGCGTCTGACCACCGCGCGCAACACCGTGCTGCCTTGGCGGCGCCGCCGCTTCGCGCGGCTGCGGCGGATGCGGCACGTCCTCGTGAACGTCGCGTGCGGCGGCCGCACACTCGACGGCTTCGTCAACCTCGACATCTACGATACCGACGACGGCGTCATCGGGTGTGACACGCGTCGATCAATCCCCATTGGCGACGAGTGCGCCGACGGCATCCGGATCGAACATTTCGTCGAGCACCTGGAGCCGCGCGAGGAGATCCCGGCGCTGCTGCGGGATTGCCACCGTGCGCTGGCACCGGACGGGGTCCTGCGAATCATCGTGCCGGATGCGTCCCGGTTTCTCCAGGCGTATGCTGCCGGCACCGACGAGGCGTTGCGGAAATTGGGCGTCCCGGATCCGTTTCCCGACGATTTGCCGACGCGCATGGACATCGTCAACCACGTGTTCCGTCAGTGGCATGAACACTACTGGGCCTACGATTTCGAGACGCTCGCCCACCGGCTGCGCGCCGCGGGCTTCGGCCGCATCGAGCAGACCTCCTATCGGCGATCGCTGCTCGCGCCGCTCGGCGCCGACCGCGAAGAGCACGCCGTGGAGTCGCTGTACGTCGACGCGATGAAGTGACCCGAGCCGGGGCGGATATCCTCGTTGTCAGTGCTCCAAACGGCATGCTAGGCTGGGATCGACGCGAAAGTGGCGGAACTTGGCAGACGCGCCGGACTTAGGATCCGGTAGCCGAAAGGCTTTGGGGGTTCGACTCCCCCCTTTCGCACCAGCGTTCGCTCGCTCGCGCGCCAGCCTGGCGAGCTACGGCTCGGCAAGCCAGTCACGGCGAAGCCGCAAAGGCGGACCCAACATCCATGAAAACGGAATTTGTCGACGTCAACGAGACGCGCAAGAACGTGCGCGTCGAAATCCCGCAGGACGTGGTCGACGCGGAAATCGATCGCATCACGCGCGACTACTCGCGCAAGGCGCGCGTCCCGGGGTTCCGCCCCGGCAAGGCGCCGTCGCGCGTCATCAAGCAGCGCTACAAGGATCAGATCCTTCACGACGTGGTGCACGATCTGATTCCGCGCGCGGTGGACGATGCGCTGCGCGAGCGGGGCGTCGAAGCGGTCGACACGCCGGACATCCGCGATGTCACGGTCGACGAAGGGCAGCCGCTCACCTTCACGGCGTCCTTCGACACGGTGCCGTCGTTCGATCCGGGTGATTACACCACGGTGGCGCTCACGCGCACGTCCAGCAAGGTGGAAGAGCAAGCGGTCGACCTCGCGATGCAGCGGCTGCGCGACCGCGCGGCGCGGTTCGAGCCGGTCGAGGGCCGCGGCGTCGATCACGGCGACACGATCACGGTCGACCTGCAGCGGCTCGCCGACGGGAAGCCGGACACGCACGACAACGTCAGCATCGAGCTCGGCGCGAAGGCGAACCCGCCGGGGTTCGACGAACAGCTACTCGGCCTGGAGGTCGGCGCAACCAAGAGCTTCGACATTCACTATCCGGCCGACCACCCGATCGGGGAGTTGGCGGGGACCGACGTTTCGTATACCGTGACGGTGAAGGGCATCAAGCGGCGCATCCTCCCCGAGCTCGACGACGAGTTCGCGAAGGACCTCGGGGAGTTCGAGACGCTGGACGCGCTGCGCGCCCGCGTGCGGGAGGATCTCGAGCACGAAGCGCGGCACGCCGCCGAGCGCGACGTGCGCGCCCAGCTCATGAAGCAGCTCGCCGCGCGGGTGCCGTTCGAGGTGCCGCCCTCGCTCATCGATCGCGAGATCGATCGGCGGCTCGAGGAGTTCGCGCACCGGCTGATCGAGCAGAACATCGACCCGCGGCAGGCCGGGGTCGACTGGAACGCGTTCCGCGAGAGCCAGCGCGAGGTGGCCCGCGAAGCGGTGGCCGGCGCCATCGTGCTGGACGAGGTGGCGCGGCGCGAGCAGCTCGACGTGACGAACGAGGAGATCGATCAGGAAATTGGCCGCCACGCGGAACGGACGGGCCGGACGCCGGCCGCCGTGCGCGCGCGGCTCGTGAGTGAGGGCGGGCTCTCAAGAGTGTCGGCCGGGCTGCGCCGCGAGAAGTCGATTGACTTCCTGATGGCTCGTGCTACACTTTCAGGAGAAGCGTAAGACTTCCCCGCTCGAATTTCCCCGACAATCAGCCGACTCAAACGCTATGCGCTACCAGCTTCCCGATCTGCGGATGCAACTTGTGCCGATGGTGGTCGAACAGACCAACCGCGGCGAACGGGCGTACGACATCTTCTCGCGGCTCCTCAAGGACAGCATCATCTTCATCGGCACGCCGATTGACGACCAGATTGCCAATCTCGTCATCGCGCA
This sequence comes from Acidobacteriota bacterium, assembly GCA_017883165.1. Taxonomy (GTDB): domain Bacteria; phylum Acidobacteriota; class Vicinamibacteria; order Vicinamibacterales; family CAVVIG01; genus JADGOC01. The sequence goes on along the minus strand of JADGOC010000010.1, from coordinate 20,568 downwards.
GATGCTCTTCCTGGAGGCGGAGGATCCCGACAAGGACATCCTCTTGTATATCAACAGCCCCGGTGGGTCGATTACGGCCGGGATGGCGATTTACGACACGATGCAGTTCATCAAGCCGGACGTGCAGACCTACTGCATCGGTCAGGCGGCCTCGATGGCGGCGGTCCTGCTGGCGGCTGGGGCGAAAGGAAAGCGTTTTTCGCTCCCGAATTCACGGATCGTCATTCATCAGCCGCTGATGTCTGGCCTCGGGGGCCAAGCGACCGATATTGATATTGCAGCCCGTGAAATCCTGCGGATGCGCGAGCGCATCAACGACATCCTGGTTCACCACACCGGCCAGACGGTCAAACGCATCCAGGACGACACCGAGCGCGACTACATCATGTCTGCGGATCAGGGCAAAGAATACGGTATTATTGATGATGTCATCCGAAAAAGGGCCTAGGGGCAAAGGGCTGAGGGCAAAGGGCTAAAGGCTAAGCATGGTGAAAAAGGCCGGCGAAACGGAAGTGCTCCGCTGCTCCTTCTGCAACAAGGACCAGAACGACGTTCGCAAATTGATCGCCGGGCCGACGGTGTTCATTTGCGATGAATGCGTCGAAGTGTGCAACGACATCATCGCGGACGACAACCGCTTCGAGAACCGCGGCACCCGCACCTCGCTCCCGACTCCCCAGGAAATCAAGAAGTTCCTCGACGAATACGTCATCGGCCAGGAGCGGACCAAGAAGAAGCTCGCCGTCGCGGTCTACAACCACTACAAGCGCATCGAGATCCAGAAGCAGCCGCGCAGCCGCAACGACATCGAGCTGACCAAGTCGAACATTCTGCTCATCGGCCCGACCGGCACCGGCAAGACGCTGCTCGCGCAGACGCTCGCCAAGCTCCTCTCGGTTCCCTTCACCATCGTCGACGCGACGACGCTGACCGAAGCGGGCTACGTCGGCGAGGACGTCGAGAACATCATCCTGAAGCTGCTGCAGTCGGCCGGCGGCGACATCGAGAAGTGCCAGCAGGGCATCATCTACATCGACGAGGTCGACAAGATCTGCCGCAAGGACGAGAACCCGTCGATCACGCGCGACGTATCGGGTGAAGGCGTGCAGCAGGCGCTGCTCAAGATTCTCGAAGGGACGGTCGCCAACGTGCCGCCGCAGGGCGGCCGCAAGCACCCGCACCAGGAATTCTTCCAGGTCGACACGACCAACATCCTCTTCATCTGCGGCGGCGCCTTCGTCGGCCTCGACAAACAGATCGAGCGGCGCGTCGGCAAGAAGACGCTCGGCTTCCGCGCCGACGTCAAGTCGCTGCGCACGCGCGACATCGGCGTCACGCTCGAACAGCTCGAGCCGTCGGACTTGATCAAGTACGGCCTCATCCCGGAGTTCGTCGGCCGGCTGCCGGTCATCGGCACGCTGCACGAGCTCGATCGGGCCGCGCTCATCCAGATTCTCACCCAGCCGCGCAACGCCATCACGCGCCAGTACATGAAGCTCTTCGAGTACGAGAACGTCAAGCTCCGCTTCACCGACGATGCGCTCGACGCGATCGCGGAGTCGGCGCTGGAGCGCAAGATCGGCGCGCGCGGCCTGCGGATGATCATCGAAGAGCTCATGCTCGACTTGATGTATCAGGTGCCGAACCAGAAAAAGGTTCGCGAGGTCACGATCACGCGCGAAGTGGTCATGGCGAAAGATAAACCGATCACACTGATCGAGAAGGCGGGCTAGTGTCTCAGGAGTCCCCGTTGGAAGTGTACGAAACCCTGCCGATCGTCCCGCTGCGCGACGTCGTCGTCTTCCCGCACATGATGATGCCGTTCGTGATCGGCCGGCCGAGCTCCACGCGCGCGCTCGAGCACGCCCTGCTCAAGGACAAGCGGATTTTCCTGGCGGCGCAGCACGACGCGTCGATCGACGACCCGCGTCCGGAAGACATTTTCACGATGGGCTGCGTGGCCAACGTGGTGCAGAGCCTCAAGCTGCCCGACGGCAACATCAAGGTGCTCGTCGAAGGCGTCGATCGCGCGCGCGCCGTCGAGTGGAAGGAAGACAAAGGCTTCTACCGCGTCGTCGTCAAGGTGCTGCCCAAGCAGCGCGAAGCCAACGGCGAGGCCGAGAGCACGATGAGCCGCGTGGTGTCGCTCTTCGAGCAGTACGTGAAGCTGTCGAACAACCTGCACTACGACGCGATGATCGCCGCCGTGCGCGTGGAGGACCCGGGCAAGCTGGCCGACACGATCGCCGCGCACCTGCTGGTCGGCGTCGACGAGAAGCAGAATCTGCTCGAGATCATCTCGCCCGTCGAGCGCCTGAACCGCATCGCCGGCATCCTGGAGATTGAAGTCGACAAGCTGCAGGTCGATCGCCGCATCCAGTCTCGCGTGAAGAAGCAGATGGAGAAGGCGCAGAAGGAGTACTACCTCAACGAGAAGATGAAGGCGATCCAGAAGGAACTGGGCCGCAAGGACGAAAAGGGCAACGAGGTCGACGACCTGAAGAAGAAGATCGAAGAGTCGAAGATGCCCAAGGACGTCGAGGAGAAGGCCATCCAGGAGCTCAAGCGCCTGGAATCGATGCCGCCGATGTCGGCCGAGGCGACCGTCTCGCGCAACTACCTCGACTGGCTGATCGCGGTGCCGTGGTTCAAGAAGACGCGGGAGAGCCGCGACTTGAAGCGCGCCGAAGAAATCTTGAACGAAGACCATTACGGGCTCGAGAAGATCAAGGAACGCATTCTCGAGTTCCTCGCCGTGCGCGCGCTGGTGAAGAAGCCGAAGGCGACGATCCTCACTTTCTCCGGGCCGCCCGGAGTCGGCAAGACGTCGCTCGCCAAGTCGATCGCCCGCGCGATGAACCGCAAGTTCGTCCGCCTCTCGCTCGGCGGCGTGCGCGACGAAGCCGAGATTCGCGGCCACCGCCGCACCTACATCGGCGCGTTCCCCGGCCAGATCATCCAGATGATGAAGAAGGCCGGATCGATGAACCCGGTGTTCCTGCTCGACGAAGTCGACAAGATGTCGATGGACTTCCGCGGCGACCCGTCGGCGGCGCTCCTCGAAGTGCTCGATCCGGAGCAGAACCACACGTTCCTCGATCACTACCTCGACGTCGAGTACGACCTGTCGAACGTGATGTTCATCTGCACGGCCAACGTGCTGCACACGATCCCGCAGGCGCTGCGCGACCGCATGGAAGTGCTCCAGCTAGCCGGCTACACCGAAATCGAGAAGGTGCAGATCGCGCAGAAGTTCCTCTCGAACAAGGCGATCGAAGGCACCGGGCTGACCAAGGACAACATCCAGTTCACGACCGAAGCCTTCTCCGCGATCATCCAGCGCTACACGCGCGAAGCGGGCGTGCGCAATCTCGAGCGCGAAATTTCGTCGGTCTGCCGCAAGGTCGCGCGTAAGGTCGTCGTCGAGGGCAAGGGCTTCTGCGAAGAGATCACGGCCGACAAGGTCACGCAGTACCTCGGCGTGCCGCGCTATCGCAACACGATGGCCGAGGAGACCAACGAAGTCGGCATCGCGACCGGTCTCGCGTGGACCGAGGTCGGCGGCGAGATTCTCGTCACCGAGGCGACGCTCATGCCAGGCAAAGGCCACCTGACGCTCACCGGCAAGCTGGGCGACGTGATGCAGGAGTCGGCGCAGGCGGCGATGAGCTACGTGCGCTCGAAGGCCGAGGAGTACGGCATTCCGAAGGACTTCAACCGCAAGACCGACGTGCACATTCACGTGCCCGAAGGGGCGATTCCGAAGGACGGCCCGTCGGCCGGCATCACGCTGGCGACGGCCCTCGTCTCCGCGCTGACGCGCGTGGCGATTCGGAAGGACGTCGCGATGACGGGTGAGATCACGCTGCGCGGCAAAGTGCTGCCGATCGGTGGCGTGAAGGAGAAGGTCCTCGCCGCGCACCGCGCCGGCATCAAGAACCTCATCCTGCCGAAAGACAACGAGAAGGATCTGGCGGACATCCCGAAGAACGTGCTGGACACGTTGAACGTCTACATGGTCCAGACAATGGACGAGGTCTTGAAGATTGCGCTGGCGGAGCCGCTGGCAGGACGCCTGCCGGCGGAAGCGCAGGCCGAACCGGTCGACAGCGCCATCATCGACGACACCATTACCCACTGAAGATCGCCGCTGAATTCGTCACGAGCGCCGCCTCCGCGGCTGATTTCCCGAGCGATGGGCTCCGGGAGGTCGCGCTGATCGGGCGCTCGAACGTCGGCAAGTCGAGCCTGGTCAACGCGCTCGTCCGCCAGCGCGTGGCGCGCACGAGCGGGGCGCCAGGCAAGACGCGCCTGGCCAATATCTACCGCGTCACGCGGGGAAGCGCCGCGCCGCTCTATCTCGTCGATCTGCCCGGCTACGGGTACGCGAGGGGCGGACGCGAGTCGGCGGCGGAATTCGAGACGCTCACGCGCGCGTACTTCGGACGCGAGACGGCGGCGGGGATCCTGCTGGTCGACTCGCGGCACCCCGGGCTCGACGCCGATCGCGCGGCATGGCGATGGATGCACACGGCGGCGGCGGAACTGGCGATTGTCGCGACCAAGATCGACAAGCTCTCGAGGGCGGAGCGGACGCGGGCCCTCACACAACTCGAATCGGTATTTGAAGATTCCGTGCTGCCGGTTTCGGCGGTCACGGGCGAAGGACTGGACCTACTGTGGAAACTGATCGACCGGCTGGCGAACAGCCCCAACTCACCAAGCCCGGCGCCGGTGTCGCCGAGGCCCCCGAAAAAATAGAGAAGATCGAGCTCTCGACGCTCAAGGACATGAGCGTCAGCGCGCTGACCAAGATCGCCAAGCAGCTCGATGTGCCGGGCGCGACCGGCATGCGCAAGCAGGAGCTGATCTTCGAGATCCTGAAAGCGCGTGCCGAGAAGAGCGGCCTGATCTTCTCGGAAGGCGTGCTCGAGACGCTGCCGGACGGCTTCGGCTTCCTCCGCGCGCCCGACTACAACTATCTCCCCGGGCCCGACGACATCTACGTCTCGCCGTCGCAGATCAGGAAGTTCGACCTGCACACCGGCGACACGGTGTCGGGCCAGATTCGGCCGCCCAAGGACGGCGAGCGCTACTTCGCGCTCATCAAGGTCGAAGCGGTCAACTTCGAGCCGCCCGAAAAGGCGCGCGAGAAGGTGTTCTTCGAGAACCTGACGCCGCTCTACCCGCAGGAGAAGATCTCGCTCGAGACCGAGGCCGAAAATCTCTCGGCCCGCGTGCTCGATCTGATGGTGCCCATCGGCAAGGGTCAGCGCGGCCTCATCGTCGCGCCGCCGCGCACGGGAAAGACGATGCTGCTGCAGAACATCGCCAACAGCATCACGCACAACCATCCCGAGGTGTACCTGATCGTGCTGCTCATCGACGAGCGGCCCGAAGAGGTCACCGACATGCAGCGGTCGGTCCGCGGCGAAGTGATCTCGTCGACCTTCGACGAGCCGGCGCAGCGCCACGTGCAGGTCGCCGAGATGGTGATCGAGAAGGCGAAGCGCCTCGTCGAGCACAAGAAAGACGTCGTCATCCTCCTTGATTCGATCACGAGGCTGGCGCGCGCTTACAACACGATCGTGCCGCCCTCTGGCAAAGTGCTCTCAGGCGGCGTGGACAGCAACGCCCTCCAGCGCCCGAAGCGTTTCTTCGGCGCCGCGCGCAACATCGAAGAAGGCGGGTCGCTGACGATCATCTCGACCGCGCTCGTCGACACCGGCTCGCGCATGGACGAAGTGATCTTCGAGGAGTTCAAAGGTACCGGCAACCTCGAGATTCATCTCGACCGCAAGCTCACCGACCGTCGTGTGTTCCCCTCGATCGACATCCTGAAGAGCGGCACGCGCAAAGAAGAGCTGCTGCTGCCCAAGGAAGATCTCAACCGCGTGTGGGTGCTGCGCAAAGTGCTGACTCCCCTGTCGCCGGTTGAAGCGATGGAGCTGTTGCTGTCGAAGATGGGCAAGACCAAGTCGAACGCCGACTTCCTGGCGGCCATGTCGAACGGCAAAGGCTAGCTCGAACGGATGCCGACAGGCCGAGACGACCGCGCCTGGACGTTCGCCAAGGCCGTCGCGCTGCTGATGGTGGCGTACGGCGTCGCCCTCGCCACGTTCTCCCCTTCAGGATTTCCCGAGCACCGGCATACCGGAAACGCGTGGCCGTACGTCGCGGACAAGCCGTTCGGCGAGGACGGCTTCCTCATGCTCACGGTCGGGTGGAATCTCGGCGCCGGCCGCGGCCCGATCTATAACCAGGGACGCACGACGACCGGCATTCAGCCGCTGTCGACGGCGATCGACGGCGTCCTCGCGGCGATCGTCCAGACAACAGGCGGCGACAAGTGGACGCTGACGCGAGCCGCCCTGCTCGTCGGATTCCTCGAGCTCGTGCTGCTCGCCTTCGTCCTCGCGAAGCTGGCCGCGGCGATCGCCGTGCGTTTCGGCCACGCACAGCTCGCAGCACGCGCGTCGGCGTTCGCCCTCGTCGCCACGCTCTGCAGCTACGCGCTCTTCCGCGTCATCACCTTCGGGCTCGAGACCGGCCTCTACCTCATCACCATCGGGCTGTGCGTGCTGTACACGCTCAGACACCCCACGCGCGCGTGGCGGCTGTCTGACGCGATCCTGTTCGGCCTGCTCTGCGGCGCGGCCGGACTGGCACGCATCGATTTCGTGGTCGTCATGTTCGTGTTCCTCTCGGCGGCGATCCTCTCGCGGCGGATGAGCCTCGCGCATGCGGTCGTCGTGGGTGCGCTGCTCTGGCTGGCGGTCGGGCCGTGGCTGCTCTGGGTGCACCACGTATCCGGGCACTGGCTGCCCTCCTCCGGCCTTGCTGAGGGGAGCCTGCTCGACCGCAGCAGCGCGAGCGAGCGAGCCGTGACGATGATCATGGCGGCGATTCAGCACGCGACGCCGTGGGCGGATCTGAACCTTCTCTACAGCGCCATCGGCCGTCTCGTGCCGCGCGGCATGCTGTTCGCCGTCAAGCCGATCGTGTTATCCGCCTTCGCGGCCGCCGCCGCGTACCTGGTGATCGCGGCGATCGCGGAGTGGCGGGACGCGGAGGACGGAACACTCTGGCTGTGGGCGGCATCGACGGGCTCGCTCCTCCTGGTGTATCCGGCGTTCTTCGATCCGACCTATTTCTTTCTGCGCTACAGCGCACCGCTCACGGTGATCGCATTGCCGGCCGTCGCGGTCGGCTGGACGTGCCGGACGTCGGAGCGGCCGCGCACGGCGACGCTTGGGCCACTGCTTCTCGCCGGTGTCTTCGTGCTCAGCGCCGTGGTGACGTTGCATCGCGGGTTAGTGGGGGATCAACTATCGATCATGTCGTGGTTCATCGAGCACGAGTTTCCGCCTAGCGTCCGCGTGGGCACGTTCAACAGCGGCATCGCCGGCTTCTTCCACGAGAACGTGGTGAACCTCGACGGCAAAATGAACTCCGACGCGCTGGCAGCGCTACGATCGGGCACGCTGGATGAATATCTGGCGCACGACAGGATTGACGTGATGATCGACTGGCCGGAGCAAGTCGCGCTCTACATCTCGCCGGAGCGCCTGCGCGAGCACTGGACGCGCTGCACGCATGAGGTGCCCGACAGCCCGATGGCCTGCTGGCAGCGGCGGCCGGCGATTGCCACGACGCCGAGCGGCGCAGTGAGTGGGCGTCAAGAGATATATTGAAGTCATGCGCGACCGGCGGTTTGGACGGCTCGGCTGGCAAGTCTCCGAAATCGGCTACGGCATGTGGGGCATGGGCGGGTGGACCGGCTCCGACGACGACGAGTCGTTGGGGGCGCTGGATAGGGCGATCGCGTTCGGCTGCAACTTCTTCGACACGGCCTGGGCCTACGGCCAGGGGCACAGCGAGAAGCTCCTCGGCCAGACGCTTCGCGCGCACGCCGGCTCGCGGCTCTTTGTCGCGACCAAGGTGCCGCCCAAGAATCTGAAGTGGCCCGCGAACGCCAGCACGCCGATCGCCGACGTGTTCCCGCCCGATCACATCCGCGCGTGCACGGAGAAGAGTCTCGAGAACCTCGGCATCGGAACGATCGACCTCCAGCAGCTGCACGTGTGGAGCGACGCGTGGGCGGACGATCCAGGCTGGCAGCGCGCGATCCGCGATCTGAAGGACAGCGGCCTCGTCGGAGGATTCGGCATCAGCGTGAACCGCGGGGAGCCGGCCAACGTCATTCGCGCGCTGGACACCGGCCTCGTCGACGCCGTGCAGGTCGTCTACAACATCTTCGATCAGGCGCCGGAAGACGTCCTGTTTCCGTACTGCCAGGCGCACGACATCGCGATCATCGCGCGCGTGCCGTTCGACGAAGGGAGCCTGACCGGCGCGTTGACGCCGGAATCGCGGTGGCCCGAAGGCGACTTCCGCAATACGTACTTCAATCCGGCGCATCTGGCGAACGCGGTCGCGCGCGTCGAGCGGCTGCGGCCGCTGGTGCCCGAAGGCATGGACCTGGCGGAGCTGGCGCTGCGCTTCATCCTCGAGCATCCCGTCGTCAGCACGACGATCCCCGGGATGCGGAAGCCGCGCCACGTCGACCGCAACATCAGTGTCAGCGACGGCGCGCCGTTGCCGCCGCGCCTGGTGGACGCGTTGCGCGCGCACCGGTGGGACCGCGAGCTGGCGATTCGCTAGGGCGTGGTATAATTGGGGTTTCGCGTTAAGCGCAAGGAGTACGCCGTGAAGGAAGCCATCCACCCCAAATACCACGAGGTTGAAGCGCGCTGCGCGTGCGGGGCGACGTGGAAGACCCGCTCGACCAAGCCGGAGCTGCACCTCGAAATCTGCTCGAACTGCCACCCGTTCTTCACCGGCCGGCAGAAGCTGATCGATACGGAAGGCCGGGTCGAGCGGTTCACCAAGAAGTTCGGCGCGCAGACGTCCGAGAGCCGCAAGAAGGCCGCGGCCGCGACGAAGACGAAAAAGCCCTCGCCGGCAACGGCGCGCTAGTCGCCAGTCGCAAGTCGCCGGTCGATCTTCTTCTCTATTCGCGCCAGCCGATGGCGTCCGGCCTCGGCCCAGGCCGTGTGCATCCCGTTCTCCAGACTTTGCAGCGCGAAGCGTTTCGCCTCGGCGAGATCGCGGACGCGATGTTCGTGATGAATCGCGAGCGCTTCGCTCGCTTCGCGCGCGATGGACGGCGGACAGCCGCGCAGGCCGAGCACCTGTTGCCAATACTCGGCGGCGTCGGCGTATCGCTTCGCGCGGCGCGACAGACAGGCGAGCGCGCGCAAGGCATCACTCGCGATCGCCCCGCTGCTTGCGGTGGCAGTCCTGACCGCGCATTCGTACGCCTCGTACGCGCGCGCCTCGAGACCGGCGCGGGCGTACACACGTCCGAGCGCCAGCGCTTCGCGCGAATCGCTCGACGCGGCAGCGCCCGCCCGCACCAGGCGCAGCAGCCGCGCCGCGAGGCCGGCCAGCGAGAGGAGATCCAAGCGGTTGTGCTCGAGGACCGCCGCGAGCGGCCGCGCGTCGCCGCTCCGCACGAACTGAAAATACCGCGCGGGGATTTCGCAGCCGGGCACGTCGCCGGCGCGCCGCGCGCCGAGCTGCTGCTGCTCGAGGGCCCCGAGCGAACATGATCGATCTCCCCAAAACGCGCGCGCCGGATGGAGCACGTCGAGATGCGGCAGCCGCGCGCCGGCCCATTCGAGACGATGAAACAGATACCGCGTTTCGAGCACCGGCGCGTCGAACGACTTGCCGTTGAAGCTGACGAGCGCGCCCGCGCGCGCGAGCTCGCCGGCGACCGTGCCGAGCAACGGCCGCTCGTCCGCGTAGCGCGTCATCACATACTGCCGCGTCACGAACCCGCCCTCATCGTCGAACCAGCCGCAGCCGACGAGAAAGGCGTGCGTACCGGCACCGCCGCTCAAGCCCGTGGTCTCGAGGTCGAAGAAAATGAACGGCGGCCGGACGAGCGCGCCCGCCGCGAGCATTGGCGCCTCGACGGCGGCGTCTCGCAACGCGATCGCAAAATCGCCGACTCGCGCGCGGCCGTGTGCCGCCGATGCCTCGACACGCCGCTCGACGACCAGGCACGACCCGTGCGCGTCTTCGCGCCATTCGCCGCCGAGAACGAAAGCGACGTCGGACGGCGTTCCGTGCTGGGGCGCGGCGTGTTCCGGACGGGGCCGAGTTGGCTCGGCCCCCGCAGGCGACATCTGCGACCGGGGCGCGACAATCCCGCGGATGCGATCGCCGAGCGTGCTCACGCCTTCTGCACGCCGGTGCCCTCCATCGCGAAACGATTCGTCATGAGCCGATCCAGAATGCGGAGCGCCGCGATCTTGGCCAGCGGCCCCGTGTTGCCAACCGGCCCCACGCACGCCGGGCAGCCGTTCTCGCACTCGCACTCGGCGATCAGCCGGTGCGTGCCCGCGACGAGCTCATCGTGCATCCGATACAGCGGCTCGCTGAAGCCGATGCCGCCCGGGTAGTTGTCGTAGACGAAGATCCGGCTGTCCGTGCTGCCGGTGCTACCAGGCGTGTCGATGGAGATCCCGATGTCGTGTCCATCCGACATTAGCAGGAGCTGCGCGACCTGCTTCATCGCAAACGCGAGGCCGACGATACCGTCGCGGCGGTCGTCCGCCGCATACGGCAGCAGCGCCATCAGCGGCGCCGGCACCGTCAGCCAATACGCGGTCGTATGCATCTGCTGCTCGGGTAAGTCGAGCTCGCCTGAGCCGACGTTCTCGTTCGTGTAGAACTTGATCTTCTTGAACCCGACGACGCGCGACACCACGTGGACTTCGCCATGCGCAGGCCGAGCACGCTCGGCCCCTACACCTGCACGCTGGTCGTCGCTTTGGGCGAAGGTGTCGAGGATCGTGACGCGGCTGTAGGTGATCGCGGTCGTGTAGTAGTCACAATCGATCTCGCGCACGAACGCCTTTCGTCCTTCGAAGTCGAGGCGCTCCACGTGATACAGCTTGCCTTCCACGATGTAGATCGCCTTCGGATGCAGCGTCGCCGGACCGCTCGTGAAGTCGGTCTCGCCGATCACGCGCGACTCTTGTGTCGTGTCGACGATCACGAAGTTATCCGACGACACCGACCGCAGGCTGACGGCATCGGCCGGGTACGATTCGTTGGTCCAGGTGTATTGGCCTGAAGTGTCGAGGTGCACCAGGCCTTGCTCGGCCAGAATGCCCAGAATCTCCTGCAGGTCGTGTCCGCCGAACGCGTCGGAGGTGGTGAACGGCAGCTCGAACGCGGCGCACTTGATGTGATCGACGAGGATGTGCAGGTTGTCCGGATCGATGAGCGCGCGCTCGGGCGATGCATTGAAGAAGAAGGCCGGGTTGCGGACGACGAACTGATCGATCGGCGCGCTGCTCGCGACCATCACCGCCGCCGATCGGCTCGCCCGGCGCCCGGCCCGCCCGGCGCGCTGCCACGTCGAGGCGATCGTGCCGGGATAGCCCGCCATCACACTGACGTCGAGCGCCCCGATATCGATGCCGAGCTCGAGCGCGTTGGTGGACACGACGGCGCGCACAGCGCCCTCCCGCAGGCCTTTTTCGATCTCCCGGCGCCGCCGCGGCAGATAGCCGCCGCGATAGCCGCGGATCCGCTCGGGCGCGCCCGGCACCCCTTCGAAGTCATCCTTCAAGTACGTCGTCAGAATCTCGGTCGAGAGACGGCTTTGCGCGAAGACGATGATCTGCAGGTTGCGCTTCAGAAATTCGGACGCGATGCGCCGCGTTTCGCTCAGATACGAGCGCCGGATGCCGAGCTGCTGGTTGACGACGGGCGGATTGACGAAGACAAAATACTTTTCACCGCGCGGGGCGCCGCTCGTGTCCACGAGCTCGAAGGGCTGCTCGGTGAGGCGCTCGGCCAACTCGCGCGGGTTCGCAATCGTCGCCGACGAGCACAGAAACACGGGGTTCGAGCCGTAGTGGCGGCAGATGCGGCGCAGCCGCCGCAGCACGTTGCACAGATGGCTGCCGAAGACGCCTCGATACGCGTGCAGCTCGTCGACGACGACGTAGCGCAGATTCTCGAAGAGCTTCGCCCATCGCGGATGGTGCGGCAGAATCCCCGAGTGCAGCATGTCAGGGTTGCTGAGCACCAGATGGGCACGCGCGCGAATCGTGCGGCGCGCGTCCTGCGGCGTGTCGCCGTCATAGGTGAACACACCGATCTCGCCGCCGGAGCCGGCGGCCAGCGTCTCGCACAGCCCCTGCAGCTCGGCGAGCTGATCCTGCGCGAGGGCTTTGGTCGGGAACAGATACAGCGCGCGGCTCGAGGGATCCTGCAGGATCGAGTGCAGCACCGGCGCGTTGTAACACAGCGTTTTGCCGGAGGCGGTCGGCGTGATGACGACGGCATTGCGGCCGGCGAGCGCATGGTCGATCGTTTCCGCCTGATGGGTGTAGAGCTGCGAGATGCCTCGCGTGGCGAGCGCGTGCCGCAGCCGTTCGTCGAGGCCGGCGGGAAACGGCGCGTACTGCGCGGCGACGGCCGGGAGGCGGCGCACGGCCGTCACGTGCAAATCGGGGGTATCGGGCCGCTCTGGCAGGTGGCCCGGCGCCAGACGCTCGAGCGCCGCGTCGAGGGCCCCGTCGCGCCGGGAGCGGCTCTCGAGCGCGCGTGTTTCCATCAGGTGATCGGCCATGGGTGGGAATCGTAGCAGCCGGCCGGGGGGCGATCAAGAGGTGAAAGTCGGATCTTTCAGGTCACTTTGAGGATTCGTGCCGTGTGTTAGGCTCTCCAGCTCATGCCGACCACTCACACGACCGGTTTGCCCCGCCGTCTGGGCCTTTGGAGCTCGGTCGCGCTCGTCATCGGCATCACGATTGGATCCGGGATCTTCAGGTCGCCCGCCGGCATCGCGCAGAAAGTGCCCAGCCCGCTGTTGATCCTCGGCTTGTGGGTCGTCGGCGGCGTCATCACGTTGTGCGGCGCGCTCTCGCTGGCCGAGCTCGCGGCCGCGCTGCCCGAAACCGGCGGGTTCTACGCCTATCTTCGCGAAGGGTGGGGACGACTCGCCGGTTTTCTGTTCGGCTGGTCACAGCTCGTGCTGATCCGCGCGTCCGCGCTCGGCGGCATCGCCGTCGCCTTCGGCGACTACTTCCTGCGGTCGTTCGGCGTCGATCCCGTGACGCATGTGCTGGCGGCGCGCGGCCTGTCGGCCGGCGCGATCGCGTTCGCCGCGGCGGTCAACATCATCGGGGTCAACCTCGGCGCGGCGATCGTCGGGGTGTCGACGGTGGCGAAGTTCTCGGCGCTGGCCGTGCTGATCGTGGCGGCGCTGGTCCTCGGCGGCAGCCACGGCGCGGCGGTCTCGCACCTGACGACCGGGACGGGAGCATCGATCGGCCTCGGCAGCCTCGGCCTGGCGCTCGTCAGCGTGCTCTGGGCCTATGACGGCTTCGGCGACCTCTCGTTCGCGGGCGGCGAAGTGAAGGATCCGCAGCGCAACCTGCCCCGCGCCATCATCATCGGCACCCTCGCCATCATCGGCATCTACGTCCTGACCAACGTGGCGTATCTCTACGTCAGCCCCATCGAGGCGGTCGCGCGCTCGCCGCTCGTGGCCGCCGACACGATGATGGCGCTCTTCGGGCGCGTCGGGGTCGTCCTGGTCTCGCTTTTCGTCATGATTTCGTCCTTCAGCTCGCTCAACGGGACGATGCTCGCGTCCCCTCGCATCTTCTTCGCCATGGCCGACGACGGGTTGTTTTTCAAGTCGATCGCGCGAGTGCATCCGCGCTTCAAGACGCCGCACGTGGCGATTCTGCTGGCGGCGCTGCTCGGCATGGTGCTGGTCCTCAGCCGGAGCTTCGAGGCGCTGACCAACACGTTCGTGCTCGCCATCTGGCCGTTCTACGCGCTGAGCGTCGCGGCGATCTACCGGCTGCGTCGCCTGCGGCCCAACATGCCGCGGCCCTACAAGGTGGTCGGCTATCCGGTCGTGCCGGCCGTCTTCATCCTCTCGGTCGTCGGCTTCGTCGTCAACGCGCTCGTCAACGACACGATGAACACGGCCATCACCTTCGCGCTGATTCTCACCGGCATTCCCGTCTACTACGTCGCGTTCGGCGATCGCCGGCGCTGACGCCTCCGACCGGCGCCCACACGATTTTTTTACACGCGATCGTGTCGTTTTTTTGTTTACGCGTCGCGCGAGCACTGTTACTCTTCTCGCGTACGACCGATATTGCTAAAGAGGAGACTGAGCAGATGGATGTAACCGAGCCGCGAGTGCGGCGCCGAGGCTTCTTCCTTCACTCCGAAACGACTGGCGAACCGGACACCGCCGAACACGAGAATCCGGAAGGATTCGTCGTTCGCGTCCGGGTCACCGCTTCCCACGCATCCAGGCAACCGACACCGCGCGCCATCTCGAGCTCGCGGCTCGGCGGCGGCCGTTCCCACTCACAAGCGCCGTTGGACGAGGGAATGCCCGCGATCAGATCTGGGAGCGTGACTGGCAGCCGTCAACGGGCACACTTGAACCGCTGATCCAGCTCGCGCGCGGCGAGGCGAGGAACGCGACGACCGCCCCGACCTCCTCGGGGCGGCCAAACCGGCCGAATGGCAGCTCCCGCCGCACGAACTCCGCGATACCCGCCGGATCGTCCTGCTGCCGGCGGTACCAGGTCCCCCCAGAAAACAGAATCGACCCAGGCGCCACGCTGTTGACGCGGATGTTGTCCTTGGCAAGCTGCTGACTGAGCGACTTGGCCAGGCTGATTTCGGCCGCCTTGACGGCGTTGTACGTCATCCGTCCGCCCGATTCGCGCCCGTAAATCGACGCAATCATCACGATGGCGCCGCCGCCGCGGCGGCGCATGTGCGGCACGGCGAGCCGCGACGCCCGAATCGCCGGAAACAAGGTCTGGTCGATCGCTTCGCTCCACTCCGCGTCGCTCGTGTCGGTGATGGTGGCGCCTCGTGCGAGGCCGACGCTGTTGACGAGGATGTCCAGGCCGCCGAACGCCTCGACCGTGCGGGCAACGACTTCCTCGACGCCTGCCGGAGTCGCAAGGTCGGCGGCAATCGCCAGAACGGCGTCGCCGTGGTCCCTCCTCCCCGACCCGGCCAGCCGGCGCAGTTCAGCGGCCGCTTCGGCCAACCGCTCCTCGCCGCGCGCGCAGATCGCGACGCGGCACCCCTCCTGAACGAGGGCGGCGGCACTCGCCAGCCCGAGCCCGCGGCTCGAACCGGTGACGATGGCGACCCTATCGACGAGTTGGAGATCCATGGACGGAATCTAAGGATGTAAGGATGTAGGGATGAAAGGATTTAACGGCCGCCTCGTCCGGTGAGGTCGTTGAGCGACCAGTCGAACGGCGTATAGACCATCTTGAACTCGTTCTTCGCCAGGAAGTCGCGTTCGGTCGTGAGCAGCCTTGGCTCGACGAGCGCGATGACCGCCCGCTCGATCGGGCTCCGGGCCGCGAACGTCGCGGGTGCCGTTCCGGCGAACGCGGCGCTGAATTCCTTCTCCCGCCAAGAAAACAGCGAGCTCACATTCAGCGTGTTCGCGTCCCGATCGATCCGCACGCACTCGGACCGGCTGACGCACTCCTCGGCGACTTCCTTCAGCTGCGCCTCGAGCCGCGGGGCGGCATACGCTTCGCTCCGCAGCCGGCCGCCGCCGATGGCGCCGCGGCCGAGCGCCAGGTACACGCGTGGGTCGTGGAACGTCGAGAGCACGTCCTGCTCGATTTGGTCCAGCGTGAGGGTGCGGCCGGCGACGCGGTGCGGCACGCGTTCGAAGGCGCCGGGAATCTGCCGAATGCTGTGCGGCGGATAGCCGGGCACGCGCTGGACGATGGGGTAATGATCGACGACCGTTCTGAGCACGATCGCGTTGTAGGCGTTCAGCCAGAACGCGACCTGCTCGTTGCGCGGCGCGTTGTCGATGTCGGCGGTCGCGAGCGTCGCGATGAAACCGTCGAGCTTCGCGCGGTCGGCTTTGAGCGCGCGATAGTAGACGAAGCCGTCGCGGACGTTCAGGTCGAGGATTTCATCGTACGACCTGCGGACCGGCGGAGCCCCTGCCTGGCCGTCCTGCGCCCGTGGCGCGGCGACCAGACACAGCGCGATGACCAAGACGTAGTGTCCGGCTTTGGCCGGACCGAAGCACACACGCATGACTCTCGACTATACCCGATGCTCGAGGAACCGTGCGAGCGCCGCGTTGAAGGCCGCCGGCTGCTCGAGGCTCGACAGGTGTCCCGCGCCTGCGATCACCACCAGCTCGGACCCGGCGATGGCGGCGTGCAGCCCCTCGCTGAGCGGCGGCGGCGTGACGACGTCGCGATCGCCGACCAGAATCAGCGTCGGGCAGTGAATCGTCTGAAGAAGCGGCGTCGAGTCGGGCCGCGTCATCAGCGCGGTGATCGCTCCGGCAATCGCGTCGGCGGAGTTGGTGAGCATCAGCGCGCGCGTGCGCGCGACGAGTTCCGGGTGGTGCTCGCGCGCCTCGTCCGACAGGAGCTTCGGCAGCATCTCGTCGGCGACCGCCGCCGCGCCCTTCTCGCGCACGAGCGCCAGCATCCGTTTCCGCCCTTCGACCCCTTCCGGCGTATCGGCCTGCGGCCGCGTGTCGGCGAGCACCATGCCGCGGAAGTATCGCGGCGCGTGTCTGAAGAGCGCCAAGGTGACATAGCCGCCCATCGAGAGGCCGCCGATGACCGCGTCTTCGATCCGCAGCACGTCGAGCAGATCGACGACCTCGCCGGCGTAGTCGGCCATTGAAGACGCGGGGCCTGCGACGCCGCCGTCGACGCCGCCCAGTTGCGGCGCGACCACGCGCCAGCCGAGGTCGGCCAGCGCGAGCTGCGGCTCCCACATGCGGGCGTTGAGTGGAAAGGCGTGAAGAAGAATGAGCGTGCCGCGCGGGCGGGCAGGCCCGCGCGGCAACGCGTCGAGATAGCGCAGCCGGCCTACTGTTGGCACGATCCGATTGTGAATGTTCTGCCGCCGGTGATCGTGTTATTTACGCGCAGCCCGACGTGTTCCCGCAGTTCGAGCACTTGTAGCAGGCGCCGCTGCGGATCATGATCGCCCCGCACGTCGAGCACGGCGGCGCGTCTTCCTGATTCTGAATCGTCGACAGCGGGCCCACCGATTTGAGCCCCAAAGACGATGAACCCGCCGGCATCGCTTCTGCGGCGGCGGAGGCGGCCGCGGCGTGGCCGTTGCCGTTCTCGAGCTCGCGGCCGTTGACGCCGGCATAAAACTGCGCGTCGTTCGACAGGAACTTCGACGCCATCCAGCGGAAGATGTAGTCGACGATCGACTTCGCGAAGCGGATTTCCGGGTTGCGCGTCACGCCGGACGGCTCGAAGCGGACGTGGCTGAATTTGTCGACCAGCGCCTGCAGCGGCACGCCGTACTGCAGCGCGTAGGAGATCGCCTGCGCGAACGCGTCGGCGAAGCCCGAAATCGTCGAGCCTTCCTTCGCCATCACGAGAAAGATCTCGCCGGGCTGCCCGTTTTCGAACAGGCCGACCGTGATGTAGCCCTCGTGGCCCGCGATGTCGAACTTGTGCGTGATCGCCTTGCGCTCGTCGGGGAGCTTGCTGCGCGTCGGCTGGTTCGCCAGCTGCGCGGCCTGCGCCGCGAGCGCCTTGAGCTCGGCCGGCGTCTTGTCCTTCGACGTATTGAGCGGCTGCGTCCGTTTGCTGCCGTCGCGGTAGATCGAAATCGCTTTCGCACCCAGCTTCCACGACTGGATGTAGGCCTGCATGATTTCCTCGACGGTCGCGTCCTTCGGCACGTTGACGGTCTTGCTGATCGCGCCCGAGATGAACGGCTGCGTCGCGCCCATCATCTTGATGTGGCCCATGTAGTGAATCGACCGGTTGCCCTTCGACGCCTTGAACGCGCAGTCGAACACCGGCAGATGCGATTCCTTGAGGCCCGGGGCCCCCTCGATCGTCTCGTTCTTGTCGATGTAACCGATGATGGCGTCGATCTGCGGCTCCGCGTAGCCGAGCTTTCTGAGCGCCATCGGCACGGTCTGGTTGACGATCTTCATCAGCCCGCCGCCGACCAGCTTCTTGTATTTGACCAGGGCGATGTCCGGCTCGACGCCGGTCGTGTCGCAATCCATCATGAAGCCGATGGTGCCGGTCGGCGCCAGCACGGTCGCCTGCGCGTTGCGGTACCCGAACTCTTCGCCGAGCTCCACCGCGTCGTCCCAGGAGGCCTTGGCCGCGCCGTATAGATTAGACGGGACGTTGCGCCCGTTGACGTCGCGCATGGCGTCGCGGTGCTTGCGCATCACGCGCAAGAAGGGCTCGCGGTTCTTCTCGTAGCCGCTGAACGGCCCGCCGTGATCGCGCGCGATCCGCGCCGACTGCGCGTACGCCTCGCCCGTCATCAGCGCGGTCAGCGCGGCGGCATAATCGCGGCCGCCGTCGCTGTCGTACGGCAGACCACGCGACATCAGCAGCGCGCCGAGGTTCGCGTAGCCGAGGCCGAGCGGCCGATACGCGTGGCTGTTCTTCTCGATCGTCGCCGACGGATAACTCGCCTTGTCGACGATGATCTCCTGCGCCGTGATGAGCGTGCGAATGGCCGCCTTGTAGCCCACGGGATCGAATTCACCATCCTCGCCAACGAACTTCATCAGGTTGATCGACGACAGGTTGCACGCCGAATCGTTGAGGAACATGTACTCGGAGCAGGGATTGCTCGCGTGGATGCGGTCGGTCTCCGGGCACGTGTGCCACTCGTTGACCGTCGTGTCGAACTGCATGCCGGGATCGCCGCAGACGTGCGTCCCCTCGGAGATAAGGTGCATCAAATCGCGCGCCTTGTAGGTGTCCATCACCGAACCGTCGCGGATCGCGTGCGTGTCCCACGTGCTGTCGTCGAGCACCGCGCGCATGAAATCGTCGGTCACGCGCACGCTGTTGTTCGAGTTCTGAAAAAAGACCGACGAGTACGCTGGACCGGTGAACGACCCGTCGTAGCCCGCGTCGATGAGCGCCCAGGCCTTCTTCTCTTCCTCGACCTTGCAGTTGATGAACTCGACGATGTCGGGATGGTCGGCGTTGAGAATGACCATCTTCGCCGCGCGCCGCGTCTTGCCGCCAGACTTGATGACGCCGGCAAACGCGTCGTACCCCTTCATGAACGATACGGGCCCCGACGCCGTGCCGCCACCCGCGAGCAGCTCCTTCGACGACCGGATCGGCGATAGATTGGTCCCCGTGCCCGACCCGAACTTGAAGAGCATCCCCTCGGTCCGCGCCAGCGTGAGAATCGAATCCATCGTGTCCTGCACCGAGTTGATGAAGCAGGCCGAACACTGCGGCGCCTTCTCGAACCCGCAGTTGAACCAGACGGGACTGTTGAACGCCGCCTTCTGGTAGACGAGGATGTGCTTCAGGTCGTCGCTGAATGCCTGCAGATCTTCATCGGAGGCAAAATATTTGTTCGACCGCGCCCACTCGGTGATCGTCGTCACGACGCGGCCGATCAGCTGCTTGACGCTGCGCTCGCGCTCCGGCGTGCCGATCTGCCCGCGGAAATACTTCGAGACGACGATGTTGGTCGCCTGCTGCGACCAGGCCTTCGGCATCTCGACGTCGCGCTGCTCGAACACCACCTCGCCGCGCTCGTTTCCGATCACGGCGGAGCGCTGCTCCCACTCGACCTCGTCGAACGGGTCGAGACCCGCTTCAGTAAAGAAGCGCGGAAACGTCAGGCCCGGGGCCGCCTTCGACTTCGCACGCGAGTGCTCGACGCTCGGTACGATGACCGGCGTCCCGACGCTCGTTTCCACGGTCTGGCCAGCACTCGCGGCTTGATAGGCGGCGCGTTCCTTCATGTATCCTCCGTCCGACTGCCGACGGCTTTCTGCCCCGAAAGCCCTCGCAAACTTTATTGGGTTCGTAGCGCAAACAGAACCGGATGAAGGGCTAATCGAGCCCGGCACCAGTGGCGAAAGCTGGGGACTTTCGCGGTTTCGCCTGTCGCTCTACGGCGGTCAAATATGGACCCAGGCCACCGGTTTGTCAAGCGTGTAAACACTACATATTGTGCTTTTCTTTTAGGGCAGTCGCAAGATGTTGACGCCTGGGCCGATTTCTGCGTATCTCAACCGATGAGCTTTTCTTACGTCAGATGAGCTTTTCTCGCGTCAGGCCAGGGCGCCAGGGCGCCGGATGACCCGCCGGCCTACTTGCCCGCCAACTGAGCCGCCAGCGCGGCCGCTTTGTCAGCCACGCTTCGAGCGAACACCAAGTTCTTCGCACGCAGCGCCTCTTCCGCCTGCGTCACAAATCGCTTCGCGGTGTCGTACTGCGTGCGCGCGTCGGCGTTCAGCGCGCGGTAGTCGATCCGATTCAAGTCGGTCGTCGCGTGCATCAACTGCGCGCGAATCCGCTGCTCCTCTTCGCTCTCTCTCCCCGCGGGGGCCGCCTGCGGCGGCGGCGGATTGTGCGGCTCTTCGGCCGGCTTCGGCGGTTCGGCCGCGGGCGGCGGCGTCGGCAGACGCCGTGCCGTGGCCGGCGGCGTGCGGCGCGCGGGCTCCTCGGGCAGCGGGATCGGCGGGGGCGG
>JADGOC010000211.1 GCA_017883165.1 Acidobacteriota bacterium | reverse complement strand
CGGCGGATCTCCAGGCATCCTCGACGACTACGCTCAAAGTCCCCATCCTGTACCGCAACCCGCTCCTGCTGCGTCCGTTCCAGAAGCTGGTCGACATCTACGGCGTGCCCTCGTACGAAGAGATTCAGCCCACGGCGTTCTTCGCCGTGAGCTTTCTGCTGATGTTCGGGCTGATGTTCGGCGACGTCGGCCACGGGCTCGTGCTCGTCTCAGCAGGCTACTTTCTGTATCGGTATGCGCCGCAGTTCCTGGACTACGCCATTCTGCTCATGGAAGCGGGCAGTGCCTCGGCGGTGTTCGGCGTGCTGCACGGCAGCATCTTCGGCGTCGAGACGCTGCTCCCAGCCCTGTGGCTCCATCCGATCCACGATTTGCCGCAGTTCATGGGCGTGGCGATCGGCCTGGGCATCGTGCTCGTCAGCGCGGGGATTGCGCTGAACGTCGTGAACCGCTGGCGAGCCGGCGAGCGCGTCACGGCGCTCCTCGGCACCGGCGGCGTGTTCGGCGGGTTCGTCTACTGGACGACGCTGGCACTGGCCGCACGGTTCTTCCTGCCCAGCAACTGGACGCTGCCGGACCCCGCGATCTTCCTGCTCCTGGCGGGGGCGGCGGGCCTGCTCCTCGCCCGGCCGCTCATCGTGCGAGCCCTCGGCGTCGATCGCACCGCGCGCCCCCGGACGGGCGCGACGCCGCGATGGCTCGGCGCGCTCGAAGGGTCCGTCGAGCTCGTGGACGCCATCTTTGCGTATTTCGCAAACACGATCTCGTTCGTCCGCGTCGCGGCGTTCGCCGCCGTGCATGCCGCCGTGTTCATCGCGGTGTTCGCGCTGGCCGATACGCTCGCGCACTTTCGCTTCGGAGGTCCGTTATCGGCCGGCGCGCTCGTCGCCGGGAACGTCGTGATGATTCTGCTCGAGGGGCTGACGGTGACCGTTCAAGTGCTGCGGCTCGAGTACTACGAGTTCTTCGGCAGGTTTTTCCGGGGAGGCGGCGAGCAGTACCGCCCGCTGATGCTGCGGCCCAACGGCACGCAAGGAGGCACGTGATGTCTGGAAACTGGCGACCCCGAGTGCTGTTCGTCGCGCTGGTCGCCGCGCCGCTGGTGGTCGCGGTCGCGATGCTGGCGCCGGCGTTCGCGCAGGTGGGCGGGCAGGTGGCCCGAGCGCCCACGGCCGTGCCACCCGAGGTGATGAAGTGGGGCTTCATGGCCGCTGCGATCGTCACCGGGCTGTCCGCGATCGGGGCGGCGTATGCCGTGGCGGTGGTGGGTGGCGCCGCGATGGGCGCCGTCGCCGAAAAACCCGAGACGGCGGGACGCGCGCTGGTGTTCGTGGGCCTGGCTGAAGGCATCGCGATCTACGGCCTCATCATCGCGATCATGATTCTCGGGTTCCTGCGATGAGGCTGGTCGTGCTGAGCGATGGCGACGAGGCGCGCGGGTTTCGGCTCGCGGGCGTCGACACCATCGTCTGTCGAACACGGGCCGACGTCGATCGGGCTCTCGTGGAACGGCGCGGGCCTGATCGATCCGACGTCATGCTGGTCGCGGAACGCGTCTACCGCCTCGCACCCACCGCGATCGACGCACTCCAGAATCGGCCGGGGTGGCCCCTTCTCGTCGTGCTGCCTGGAGCCTCGGAAGGCGGTGATTCCTGATGCAGTTCGGATCGATTGAGGCCGTCGTTGCGGCCGTGCAGGAAGACGCGAACGCCGAAGTCGAGAAGATCGAGCGCGACCTCGCCGCCGCGATCGCGCGCGCGCGCGAGGAGGACCAACGGCTGCCGGTCGTCGTGCCGGACGCCGAAGCCCGAATCAGCCGGGCGCGGCGTCAGGCCCACGATCGCATCGCCGCCGAAGAGGCGGCCGACCATCAGTCCGCCCTCAAGGACCGGGAGATGTGGATCGCGCAGGCGATGGCCGAAGGCCAGCGGCGCGTGCTCGCGTTGGACGTGGCCACGGCCCGCGCGGACCTCGTCCGCCTGGCCCGTGAGGCGATCGACCGCATGCCGGACCAGACGCTGGAGCTCCTGGTGTCCACGGCGCGTGCGGACCTCCTTGATGCTGCGACGCGGGACGAGATCATGGCCGTGCCCGGTAAGACGATCGCCCGAGTGACCCCATCGCCGAACATCGACTCAGGCGGCTGCATCGTGCAGACCATCGACGGACGCATCAGGTACGACAACACCTATGCCGCCCGCTGTCGTCGCTTCGAGAGCATCTGGCGCGCGCGGTTGGGCGAAATGTGGTCCGTATGACTCGTGACGCGACCGAACCGGCCGGACGGCTCATCGAGGTGAGCGGCGCGGTCGTGCGAGCGCGGTGCGGCGTGCCGGTGGCACTCGCCGAGGTCGTCTGGGTTGGCGACGAACGTCTCATTGGAGAGGTGATTGCGCTCGACGGCGACATCGCCACGATGCAGGTCTACGAGGAGACGGAAGGGTTGTGCGTGGGCGCACCCATCGCGGCGAGCGGCGGGCCTCTGTCGGTCACGCTCGGCCCGGGCCTGCTCGGTTCGGTGTTCGATGGCGTCCAGCGGCCGCTGGATCGTCTCGCGCTCAGTCAGGGCGACTTTCTTGGCCGCGGCCAGCATCTCGAGCCGCTCGCCACGGACCGGTTGTGGGAGTTTCGCCCGACCGCGGCGGCAGGGTCGACCGTCGTCGGCGGTGACGCGCTCGGAACGGTCAGCGAGACGCCGGCACTCGAGCACCATGTCCTCGTGCCGCCGATGGTGGGCGGCACGCTCGTCGACGTCGTGCCGCAGGGCAGTTACTCCGCGTCGGATGTGCTGGGCCACGTCCAGGCGGCATCCGGCGATCGCGTCGACGTTCGGCTCGTGCAACGGTGGCGGGTTCGAGCTCCGCGCCCGTTCCGGCACCATCTGCCTGCGACGACGCCGCTGCTCACCGGGCAGCGCGTGCTCGACACGTTCTTTCCGCTCGCGTGCGGAAGCGCGGCGGGAATGCCGGGCGGCTTCGGCACCGGAAAGACGGTCATGCAGCATCAGCTCTGCCGGTGGGCGCAGGCCGACGTGATCGTGTTCGTCGGATGCGGCGAGCGAGGGAACGAGCTCACCGAGATGCTCTGGAAGCTTCCGGATCTCGTCGACCCGCGCAGCGGACGTCCCCTGGCCGAGCGCACGATTCTCATTGCCAACACGTCGAACATGCCGGTGCCCGCACGGGAGGCGTCGATCTACACGGGCGTCACGATCGCCGAGTACTACCGCGACATGGGCTATCACGTGCTGCTGCTGGCTGACAGCACGTCGAGGTGGGCCGAGGCGCTGAGGGAGATTTCCGGCCGCCTCGGCGAGATTCCCGCGGAAGAAGGCTATCCGTCGTACCTGTCGAGCCGCCTGGCGGCGTTCTACGAACGTGCCGGGCGTGTCGTGACGCTTGGAGGGCGCGAAGGATCCGTGTCGATCATCTCGGCGATTTCTCCGGCCGGAGGAGACTTGACCGAGCCCGTGACACGGCACACGCAGCGGTTCACCGGTTGTTTCTGGACGCTCGACAAGAAGCTCGCCGAGGCCCGCGTGTTTCCGGCCGTCAGCGTCGAGGATTCGTACAGCACGGTGTCCATCGACCTCGAGCGCTGGTGGCACGACGAGGTGTCGCCGGAGTGGGCCGCGCGCCGCAGGGAAGCCCTGAAGCTCCTCGAACACGCGGGGCAGTTGCGCAACACGGCGCGCCTGGTCGGCGAGGAGACCCTCCCGGACCGGCAGCGGCTCGTGATCCGCGTCGCAGAACTGTTCGAGGAAGGGTTCCTGCGCCAGAGCGCCTACGACGTCAAGGACGCGAGCTGCTCGCCCGCGCGGCAAATGCGACTCCTCTCGTTGCTGCTGGAGTTCTATCATCGCGGCCTCGACGCCCTCGACCGCGGCGTGCCGGTCCGCGAGCTGTTCGGCCTGCCGATTGTCGCCGCCCTGGCGCGCGCGTCGTCTGCGTTTGGAGACGATCAGATCGCCGAGCTCGATCGATTGGGGACGGTGCTCGTCGAGCAGTGCGGCGCGGCAGCCAGATCGGAGCCGGACGCGGCATGACGGCCATCGCAGGCGTTGAGTACGTCGGCCTGAAGGCGCTGCGCGGGCCGCTCGCGTTCATCGACGCCGTGCCGGGCCTCTCGTTTCACGACCAGGTCGAGCTGACAGCGCCCGACGGCACGGTTCGCGCCGGCCGCGTCCTGAGCATCTCTGAAAAGGCCGCCGTCGTCGAGATCTTCGGACCGACCGACGGTTTGAAGCTCGGGAACACACGCCTTCGCTTCGAGGGGTCGCCGCTCCGGCTTGGCGTCGGGCGCGAGCTGCTCGGCCGGACGTTCGATGGCCTGGGCCGTCCCCGAGACGATTTGCCGCCGCCGCTCGTCGTCGAGGAGCGGGCGATTGAGGGCGTCGTCATCAATCCCTGCCGCCGGGAATACCCGCGGGACTTTCTGGAGACCGGCATTTCGGCGATCGATCTCCTGACGAGCGTCGTGCTCGGGCAAAAGATCCCGATTTTCACCGAAGCCGGGTTTCCTCACGACACCCTGGCTCTTCAGATCGTCCAGCAGGCGCGCGCGCCTGGCGTCGAGCACTTCGCGATCGTCTTTGCCGCGCTCGGGCTGCCGCGTTCGGTGGCTCTTCGCTACGAGGAGGCGTTCCGCACGTCGGGTGCGCTCAGTCGAATGGTCGCGTTCATGAATCTGGCTGACGATCCGGCCGCGGAGCGTCTCATCACGCCGCGCTGTGCGCTGACGGCTGCCGAATACCTCGCATTCGACTGCGGCATGCACGTGCTCGTGATTCTGCACGACATCACGAACTACGGCGAATCGCTGCGCGAGGTCTCGGCCGCGCGCGGCGAGGTGCCGAGCCGGAAGGGATACCCCGGGTACCTGTACAGCGATCTGGCGTCGATCTTCGAACGTGCCGGTCGCATCAAGGGGCGCGCGGGGTCGCTCACGCAGATTCCGATCGTGACGATGCCGTCGGGAGACATCACGCATCCCATTCCTGACCTGACCGGCTACGTCACCGAAGGGCAAATCGTGCTGGATCGCGGATTGGAGCGCCGCGGGATCTATCCGCCCATCGCCGTGCTGCCGTCGCTCTCACGTCTGATGAGCGACGGGATCGGCGCGGGTCGAACCCGCGAGGATCACGAAGACGCGGCGCGGCAGTTGTACGCCGCCTGCGCGCGCGTGGAACGGGCGCGCTCCCTCGAATCCATCATCGGCCGCGACGAGCTCTCCGAGGGCGAGCGACGGTATCTGCAGTTCGGCGAGCTGTTCGAGACGACGTTTCTCCGGCAGGATCCGAACCAAGCGCGATCGATCGAGGACACGTTGTCGCTGGCGTGGACGCTTTTTGCGGAGCTTCCGGTTTCGGATCTCACGCGATTGTCGCCGCCCCTGGTCGCGCGGTACCTGGAGGCGAAGCGATGATTGAGGCGGCGGGACGCTCTCGCTTGCTGTCGCTGCGCCGCGACCTCGCGTCGGCGCGCGCCGGCCGCGAACTGCTCGACCGCAAGCGCGAGGCGATTCT
>JADGOC010000068.1 GCA_017883165.1 Acidobacteriota bacterium | reverse complement strand
TTCGAGAACAAGGAGATGGCATCGAGCGCGAACGAGACCGCTACGTATTTTCCTCCGTCAAAATGATCCGTCGTCTTGATGTCGTCCTTGCTCGAGACGGACATGCCTTCCGTCTGCCCGTTCAAGACCTTGAATCGTTGATACGTCCACCCGCCCGACACTCTCAGCGCCTTGAAGAACTCGAGCCCGCCGCCCAGATATGCTTGCGGCGTCGTACTGAGTCCGGCGCCGAACTGAACGAACGGTTTCACGGCCCACTGGGCAGAAGGCGGGACAAACGCCGCCAGGAATTTGTAGTCGGCAAACAGCGCGACTTGACCGGCGCGTGTCGAGGTATCGGTCTTCGCGATGATCTTGTTTCCAGACGATGATGGATCGGCGGTCGCACCCCACGTCGCTTCAGTGAGAGGCGTGTAGACGACGCCCACGCCGATGCCGAGCGCGTTGGCGCGCGCCGATCCGACCTTGTACTGAGTCGCTTTGTCGCCTCTGGAGAACGTGACCACGTCCTTGTACGTGGCGTCGGCGGAAACGGTCACCGGGTACGTGTACACGTTCTGCCAGCTCACCTGTCCGCTCGGCGCGTCGATCCAGAACCAGCTCAGCACCTTGCCGTTCGGCAGGAGAAACCTGTGGAAGCGCCTGGCCGAGGCACGAGTGGCGTAGCTCGTTTTCAGCAGGTCGGAGCGCTTGGACAGTACCTTGTCTGTTTCCGAAATCGCAGTGGAAGGATCGAGCGCCTTCAATCGCTGCGCCGTGTCCCGCGCTGCGGTGAGAGCGGCCGCGTTACCGCCGGCATTCCCAATCGTGTCGTTCAAGGCTTTGGCTTGGGGATGCAGTTGGCGGGTGATCACCGCGCTCGCGGGCGCGCATCCCGCCGCGGCGAACTGTTGAAATCTCAAGTACAAGGCTCGCGATGGCTGGGGGTTCGTGGCGCTGGGGCCGTCGACGAAATCAGCAAACGCATGAAAGACCGACATGCACGGTTCGTATGCAGCCCGGAGGGCGCTCAGCGCGGCGTCTACCGCATTGAGTTTCGCTTCGAGATCGGGCAATTCGTCTGGCCGAGGGATGGCCGTCGTGCAGGTCGTGGCCAGACCGAACTCGAGCTTTTGCGCGCATGACACGAAATCGCGCGAGACGACCTGATACGTACGTACATCGCCGTTCAAGTCGCCGAGCGCCGCGGCCATTGCCTTCAGTAGCTCGAGAAGATAGCCTTCGTACAGCGTCAACGGGACATCGCCGGCCGCGAACTTGTGGACCTCCGCGGCTTGGCTAATCGTCGCGATTCTGCCTTGCAGTACCGTGCCGAGCGCGCCAACGATCGTCGTCAGATCCGCCAGGACCGCAATCGGAGTGGCGGTGACCGAGCCGACGGAATACCCATACAGCAGCGGGTTGGTGTGATCGACGACGACCGTCAGACGCCCGATTGACGGCGTGTACACGGTCGGGACGCCATTGGCGTCCAGCGTCATCCGCGCGGCCCCGCGACCGGTCTGCATGAGCGTCCAACGGGCGGTCTCGTGGTTATATGCGAGCACCGCGGGTTCGGTGGCGGTTCGCACCTCGTTGAAGTCGTCGCAGTACGGGATCTTCGGGACGCCGCTTGTCGGGCAGATCGAATCGAGAATCAGCCATTCAACGCCGGCCGATGGCGACACCAGGCAGGCGTCGGACGTCGTCTTTTCCGCGGCGCAATAGTCTTTGAACGCTGCATCCAGCTTCTGCGGCGGGGTCGCAGAGCCAGCGTGGGCCCTACCGGAGGCGGCGGTCAAGAAGACGAGAACCAGCCACCCTGAAATGGCGAGACGCTGTGCCACGACCGGGTCAGCTTATACGAAAGGCCGAGGTGCGCTGCACGGAGTATTGGATGGACCGCGCTGACGAATCAGAACTGCTGATTGGCTGGGAGGCAGGGATTCGAACCCCGATAACCTGCTCCAGAGGCAGGTGTCCTACCGTTGAACGACCTCCCAGTACCGGACTCGGCACGCCTCAGGAACTTCTGATTATAGCTGTTCCAAAAGAGGACCGGCAAGCGCCGAGCCCGGCATTGAGATGATCGCGGTCGATTAGTGCATCTGCTCGTTGCCGATCATTTGCGCGTTGTTCTGCCGGCCGGTCTCAAACGGCACGTCAGTGCCGCCCTGCATCCGCGTGCGGCGGTGGCTCGCCATCCCGCCTTTGCGTCCGGCTTCACGCGCTTCGTCGCTCGTCCACTCGTGCGCGCTGCCCTTCTGGTGGGCCGCCCTTCCGCCCTTGCTGGCGATGTCGCGCTGTTTGTTCCGGTCCATCGACGCAAAGCCGCGATCTTCTTTAGCCACGTGCCCTCCTGCCCGGTTAACATCCGCGTGATTCCGGGTCAGTCCGGTTTCACCTGCAGCGCTTCGAATTTGAGCTGCAACCGATGTGCCATGGCCTTTCCGCTAAATCTCAGCAGTAGAAGAACTTAGGAAATCAGCCGGCGGGTGGCGGCAAGTCGTTCGTGCGTGCGCTCACGACCGAGGAGCGAGGCGACTTCGAAGAGGCCAGGACTGACCGTCCTTCCCGTGAGCGCGACCCTCACGGCGTGAATCAACGAAGCCGCTTTCACACCGCGCGCCTCGGCAGACGCGCGCAGCGCGGCTTCGATCGACGTCACGTCGAAGCTCGGCAGCGCGGAGAACGCGGCGTCGAGCGCCGCGAGATGCTCAGCCATTCCCTCCGCGCGAAGGTGCTTGTCGACGGCCGTCGGATCGTACTGAACCCCATCAGTAAAGAAGAACTTACCTACCTCGACGAAATCGCCGAGCCGCTTGGCGCGCGGCCTCAGCAGTTCCAGCACGGCTGCAAACCACGCGTGCCGTCCCGCCAGAAACTCATCGTTCCATACACCCGCTGCTTCGAACGACGGTTTCAACCGCGCCGCCAGGTCGTCCGGCGCGAGCCGCGCGATGTGCTGGGCGTTGAACCAATCGAGCTTTTCGGGATTGAACACCGCGTCGCCGCCGCTGATGCCGTCAAGGGTGAACGCGGCGACGAGCTCGTCGCGGGTGAACAGTTCTTTGTCGCCGCCCGGCGACCATCCGAGCAGCGCCAGAAAATTCACCATCGCCTCGGGCAGATATCCGAGCCGCGCGTACTCCATCACCGACGTCGCGCCGTGGCGCTTGCTCAGGCGCTTCTTGTCCGGACCGAGAATGAGCGGCACGTGCGCAAACTGCGGCAGCGTCGCGCCGACCGCCCGATACAGCAGAATCTGTTTCGGTGTGTTCGAGATGTGATCGTCGCCTCTCACCACATGCGTGATCCCCATCTCCACATCGTCTGACACGACCGAGAGATGGTAGGTGGGATGGCCGTCCGAGCGCAGCACGACGAAGTCCTCGATGTTCGCGCCGTCGAAGGCGATCGGTCCGTGAACGAGATCGTCGATCGTCGTCGTTCCGTCTGGAACGCGAAAGCGAATCGCGCGCGGCATCCGCCGCGCCTCACGCGACGCGATCTCGTCGGCGCTCAGCGCGCAGCACGTGCGATCGTACCGCCACGCCGCGCCGGCGGCTTCGGCGACGTCTCGCTTGCGTGTGATCTCTTCGGGCGTGCAGTAGCAGTAGTACGCGCTGCCGTCTTTGACGAGCCGTTCGGCCATGGCGCGGTGCCGATCGAGCCGTTCGGATTGAAAGTAGGGCGCGTAAGGGCCGCCGACAAGCGGCCCTTCGTCCCAGTCGAGGCCCAGCCAGCGCAAGCCCTCGAGGATACCGTCGACCATTTCGGCCGACGATCGTTCGACGTCGGTGTCTTCGATGCGTAGCACGAAGACGCCGCCCTGCCGCCGCGCGAAGAGCCAGTTGAAGAGCGCCGTGCGGGCGCCGCCAACGTGCAGGTAACCGGTCGGCGAGGGAGCGAAGCGGACGCGGGGAATGATCATTTGGCGGTGAGGCAGGGATTCGAACCCTGGATACAGCTTTTAGGCCGTATAACGGTTTAGCAAACCGCCGCCTTCAGCCTCTCGGCCACCTCACCGTATTGTGCTAAGTATACGCCAGGCAGGGACTTAGGCGTTTCCGTCTTCTCGGAGGCCTGCCCTCTTTTTGGCAATTGTCCCCGAACTTGTCCGTGCCACGGCGTTGAGCCGCTTCGCGCAGATCGCCTGCACCCACGATATTGTAGCGCTCAACTCGCTCCGGCACGCCAACCCGAAACGAAACTCCGAACGAGCGCGTGCTAGGATCCCGCCCACTTCGCCATGACGCCTTTGATCTTCGTCTGGCCCTACGCTCCCGTCTTCTGGCTCGTGTACCTGTGGGCGTTCCTTCCAGAGTTCCGCATCATCCTGCGCGCGCGGAAGGCGGACCGGGCCCGCGGCGCGGTGCAGGACGGGCGGTCGATGCAAGTGATCGTCCTCGGGATGTGGGTCGGCCTTGCGGCGGCGTTTCCGCTCGCGCGGATCCCCCGCTTCGCGTTTTCCCCGGGTGCGCGCGTCGGCGCGTTCTGGGCAGGGACGGCGCTGCTCGTCGCCGGCAGTCTGCTGCGTCGGCACTGCTGGCGCATGCTGGGCGCCTACTTCACCGGCAACGTTCAAACCGTGTCAGGGCAGTCCGTCGTCGACCGCGGCGCGTACCGCTACGTGCGGCATCCGTCGTACACGGCGGGCATCATGATGTTTCTCGCCATCGGAATCGCGCTCGGGAGCTGGCTCAGCACGCTCATCACATTCCTGGCCTCGGCGGGCGTCTACGTGTACCGCGTGCGGGTGGAGGAGCGCGTGCTCGCGGCGGCGATCGGCCAGCCCTACGTCGACTACATGAAGCGCCGGAAACGCTTCGTGCCGTTCATCGTCTGAG
The DNA here is from genome assembly GCA_017883165.1 of Acidobacteriota bacterium. GTDB lineage: Bacteria > Acidobacteriota > Vicinamibacteria > Vicinamibacterales > CAVVIG01 > JADGOC01. Next base: position 13,002 of record JADGOC010000068.1, on the reverse strand, counting down.
CGACTTCGACCTGGCCATCAGAATGGAGGGCCTATGGACTCATCGCGGTCTTGCATGGTCGCCAGGGCCTTCGCGGTGGCCGGATTCTGCGCAGCGGGGCTTTTCGGATCGGGCTGCGCGACGGTGGTGAACGGCCGGACGCAGGCGGTGACAGTGACGTCCGAGCCTGCGGGCGCGCGCGTGTTCATCGAGTCTCAACTGGTCGGCGTGACACCGGCCCGGCTGGAACTATCGCGGCGCGACGCGCACATCGTGCTGCGATTGGAAAAGCATGGTTTCTCGCCACAGGAGATCTCGCTGAAGCGGTCCGTCAGTGGCTGGCTGTGGGGTGATGCCGGGCTGGGCGGCAACCCGGTGTCATGCCAGGGCCTCGACTCGGCGGGGTCGTGTCCGGCGCTCCTCGCGACAAACGTCGGCATATTCATGTTGATCGACTTCATCACAGGGGCGGCCTACGCGCACCCCGGCGTCGTGCGGGTGATGCTGAAGCCGCTTGGCTTCTAGGGGATGAACGTCCCGGACGGCGCCGCAAGCGAGGGACGTCCGCTGCCGACCGCCGGCAAAGCCAATCCGGCGGGAGAGATCACCATCACGCCAGCCGATTGCAGTGTCGTCTGCTGCGCCCGCTCGAAGTCGACGAGCGCCTTCTGGTAGGTGATCTGCGCGCGAAGGACGGCGTTGCGCGCGTCGGCGAGATCCTTTTGCGCCTGCACGACCAGGTAGTTGGTGGACAAGCCGACGCCGAATTTCTTCTGTTCCGCGTCGAGCTTCTGTTCGGCCAGATCGCGCGCCTGCTTGGCGGCGTCGATCTCGTCGAAGGCGTTGCGGGCGCTGATCGCTGAGTCGGTCACTTCCGTCACGACCTGCACCTCGAGCTGGTGGGTCTGGGCGACGACTTGGTTCGCCTGGACTTGCGCACGGGCCGCCTCGGCCCGTGCCGCGCTGTACCCGAGCGGATAGGTGACGTTGAGCGCCACGCCCCAGGTCGGATAGTCGTGCTTGAACAGGCTGCTGAGGGCGCCGCCGTACGCGCCAGGGATCGTCGCGACCACCGGCGCCGTGAACGCCGCCGCGCCTTGAAGGTCGCCGGCGCGCACGAGCTGCGCACCGCCCAGACCCGCGAGCCCGTAGCTCGCCACGACATCGGCCTGCGGCCGCATCTGATCGCGCAGGTACTGAATCGTCGCGTTGTTGGCGGCGACCTGCTGCTTCGCCTGCGCGAGGTCGGTGCGATCGCTGAGCGCGCGCTTGAGCGCGGCCTCGAGGTCGATGGTCAGCGGCCTGTCGTCGGGGTGATTCACCGGGTCGATCGTCGCGCGCCAGAGCGCATCGGCCGGTCCGGCGACGAGCAGCCGTTTGAGCGCGAGCTCAGCCGTGCGACGCGTGCCCTCGGCCACGACGAGCGTGTGCCGATCGGTCGCTTCCTGGGACGTGGCCGTCACCAGGTCGAGCCGCGTCATGGCCCCCGCCTCGACGCGCTTTTGGTCTTCATCGACAAGGCGGTGCGCGAGATCGACCGACGTCTTCGCGACGTCAATCGATTCGACGGCGAGGACCAGGTCCCAGTACGCGTCGCGGACGCTCGTCACCGTGTTGGTGATGACGCTCTGCAACTGGAGATCCGAGATGGCGCGGTTCACTTTGGTGATGGCGAGCTGCTGCCGAGCTGCGTCGGCGTGCAGGCCGCGGAGAAGCGGCTGCGTGTACTGCGCGTTCAACGTCGCGTTGTACGCCGGGTTGTAGTTGTAGAAGAAGCTGTTGGTGAAGACCCGGTTGTTGTCCCACGTGACACTCAGGTTGCCGCCGCCCCGTGGGAGATTCTGCGTCAGCTGTCCGTTGACCGTGCCGGTGTGTGTCGTCACCAGCGCTCCGCCGGTCAACAGCGTGAGCGGCGCGGCCGTCTGGTGTTGATCGCCAATGAGTGAGCTGACGGTCGGCCGATACACCGATTTGAGGCTGGCGAGCGCAAAGTCGTACACCTGCGGGTTGAGGCGCTGCACCGCGATGTCCAGATTCTTCTCGAGCGCCATCTTCACCGCGTCATCGAGCGTGAGCGAGAGCGTCGCACCACTAAGCGCTTGCTGATCGCCGGCGGCGGCGGCCGGCTTGCGGTCGCGGGCCTCCGCGAAGCGCGCCGCCGCCTGCCGGACCAGATCGTCGATGGACGCCGCCGTCTGCTGGGCGCCCGCCATCGGCGCCGTCAACGCGCCGGCGGCCCAGACGGCAATGACCGCTGCGATTCGGCGGAGCTGCGTGCCGCGCCGACGTCCCAGGGTGTGTGCGATCGCCATAAACCTATAATCCTTTGTTAAGACGCCCTGCGCCGCCGCTTGACCGGCGCCGACGGTACCGCCGCACGATGACGGCGGAGCGCGCGGATCCCGCCGAGCGAGAACGCCGAGATGTGCCTGGCAAGCTCGTCGATCGCCGACGGGGTCAGGTTGAACGTCGGATACACGCGGGCGACAGCTGGATTCATGCAGAAGAGGAGCTGCGACTGAAGGCCGGCGACCGACTGCATCACACGTGGATTATTCGGCGGGCACCCGAGCAGCTCGGCGACCAAGCCGCCCAGATACTCGAGGCGAGGGCGGATGCCGTGCTTGATGATCAGGTCGAACGCTGGCGTCGGGTCCGCCATCTCGCGGCTGATCAGCTGGTGGATCCACGCATCGCGGCTGTTCGCCGCGATGCGCTGGAGAAAGACCCTGACGTAGATTCGTAGCTTCTCCTCCGCCGAGGCACCCTCGCCCGCCTGCCTGGCGCTGTCGCTGGTGCCGCGGATTTCATCGATCGCCATCCGCACAACGGCAGTGTAGAGACCGAGCTTGTCGTGGAAGTGATAGTTGACAGCCGCGACGTTGGCGCGCGCCGCGCGGCAGATCTCGCGAACCGTGACGTCCTTGAATCCGCGCCGCGCGAACAGCCGGGCCGCCGCTTCGAGCAACCGCTGGTGTGTTTCCTGATCCTTCACAGCGTGCGCCTGAACAGCATCGTCGCGGCCGCCATGGCGACGACCGAGAACAGCGCGAGATACACGAGATCGCCGGTGATCGCCCCGAAGCCGGTGTTCTTGAGCAGGAGGCTCTTGAGGGCGTGCACCGCATATGTGAAAGGATCCACCACCGCGATCACCTGCATCCAGGGAGGGAAGCCCTGCTGCGGGTAGACGGCGCCGCTCGGGAAATACAGGACCGTGTTCAGCAGGCCGAAGATCGCGCGCGGCACCAGGGGATCGGTGACGCGGACCATCAGCAGGAACATCATGCTGATGAGCGCCAACGCCGTGACGATGATGACGACGAGCATCCGGAACATGCGCATCGGCTCGAATGGGTTCGGAATCCCGGCGATGAGCGAACCGACGGTCATCAGCACACAAGCGGCGAGCACCGCTTTGATCGTGCCGGAGACGTTGAAACCGATGATCAGCTCGAGCTTCGTGATGGGCGTCACGAGGTAGCCCTCGTGCAGGCCGCGCGCCTTGTCGTCGATGAAGATGATGCCGCCGCCTATCATCACCATCATGAAGATCGACATCGAGATCGATCCGGGCAGGAGATATTGCAGGTACGGGACGTACGGATAGACCTCGACGATGTCGAGCGTCGCTTCGCCCGGCAGACGGCGGGTGCTGGCCGCCGGCTGGTTGTAGGCGGCCACGAGACTTCCGAGCGTGGCCGCCAGCGTCGACGAAATGAAGTTGTCGGTGTTGTCCTCGATGAGCGCGACCCGCGGCTGGGCCTTCTCCAGCGACTTTCGCGAGAAATCGGGCGGAATGGTCAACACGCCGTTGAGGCGCCCGTTTCGCAGATCCGTCAGTGCCTGTCCCTGATCGGGGTACTCGATCGTGTCGAACGTGCGCGCGCCGCCGGCCACCGCGTTGCAGAGCTCACGCACTTTCACCGCCGGCACGCCGTGATCCTGATCGACCACGCCCACCTTCAGGTGCTTGACCGTCCCGCCGAACGCGTACCCGAGGACGACCAACTGGACGAGCGGAAAGACCATCGAGACCACGATGAGTGTCGGACTTCGACGGAACCGCCGCAACTCGCGCTCGATGATGGCCAATGTACGGTGCATATCACCCTCGCCGCATCACGAACGGGCTGTCCTTCGGCGACGCGTCCTGCAGCGCATCCCGCAGCGCGCGTCCCGCGTAGTGAAAGAACACATCGTCGAGCGTCGTGCTCTGGACCGACAGCGACTCCACGGACACGTGCCGCTCAACCGCGGTGTTCATCAGTGCCGTCAGAGTCGCCGGGCCGTTGCCGGAGGAGATCCGGAAGACACTGTCCTGCTCGGCGACCCGTTCGACATTCGGCAAGCGCTCGAGCGTCTCGCGCCAGTCAGGCGGCGCGCCGGCGAAGCTCACCTCGATGACGTTGTTGCCGGGAATCGACGCCTTGAGCTTCAGCGGCGAATCGAGCGCCTTCAGGTCTCCGTGATCGACGATCGCGATGCGATCGCAGAGCCTGTCGGCCTCGTCCATGTAATGCGTCGTGATGAGGACCGTCAGGTCGCGCTCGGCCTTGACCTTCTGCAGCATTTCCCACACGGCGACCCGCGACACCGGGTCCAGCCCCGTCGTCGGCTCGTCGAGGAAGAAGATGCGCGGCTCGTGCACGAGCCCGCGGGCGATCTCGACGCGGCGGCGCATGCCGCCCGACAGGTGCTTCACCTGTTTGTCCCGCCACTCGGTCAGCTCCATGGCGGCGAGCAGCTCGCTGATCAGACGCTTGCGCTTCTCGCGCGGCACGCCGTACAGCTTCGCGTAGATCAGCAGGTTCTCGTCGACGCTCAGCTCGAGGTCGCTGGTCATCGCCTGCGGGATGACGCCAATCGAGTTCCTGACGTCGTTCTGCTGCGTGACGATGTCGAAGCCGTTCACGCGCGCGGAGCCCGACGTGGGCAGCAGGAGCGTCGTCAGCATGCGGATCAGCGTCGATTTGCCGGCGCCGTTCGGACCGAGCAATCCGAAGATCTCCCCGTCCGCGACCGAGAAGGTGATGCCGTTGACGGCGGTGAAGTCGCCGAACTTCTTGACGATGCGCTGAACGTCAATGGCGAGCATGGCGGCGGCCTGTCGTTGTCTTCGTCCTCATCTTAGGGGTAACAAGACCGACGCCGTCATGCCGACGGCGAGCGCGCGGTCGCGGTTATCGACGCGCAGGCGAATCTCGAAGGTCTTGATGTCGCGTTTCGTCCGGCTCACATCGCGCTGGGTCGCGAACGCCGCGTCGACGCCGCGATAGAACACCGTGCCGGGCCGCTCGGCGCCGGACGGGAGCCGCACTGTCATGGCATCGCCGATGTGGACGCCATCGATGTAGGTCTCCTCGACGTCGGCGCGAACCCACAGATCATCCGGGTTGATCAGGGTGACCACCGGCTGGCTCGCATTCACGACTTCGCCCGCGCGCACGGCGCGCACGTCGACGATGCCGTCGATCGGCGCGTGGAGCTCGGTGTACGCCAGACGGACGTCGGCTTTGGTGCGCTGCGCGTTGGCCGCCGCCCGCTGCTGCTGGCTGATCTGGACCTGGCTGCGCTTCATCGCGACCTGCTCGGCATTCGAGCGGGCGAGGGCGACCGCGGACCGTGCCGCGTCGATCTGCTTGTTGAGCGAATCGACCTTCGCTTTCGCCGCGTCGTACGCCGTCCGCGCCTGATCGAACTGCTCGGTCGTCACGATGTCCTGCGCGACCATCTTCTGGTTGCGCTCGAACGCCAGCCGCGCGTTCTCGCGGTCCGCCTCGACCGATTTCTCCTGCGCGATGGTCGAGGCGAGCGTCGCTTCCGCCTGGCGGATCTGATCGGCGGTCTGCTGCTGCTGGAAGCGCAGCGCCGCCTCGCTCTCCGCGATCTGCGAGGTGAGCCCCTCGGCGGTGTGCGCGTAATAGTCGATATCGGTGCGCAGTTCGTCCGGGGTGATGACCGCGAGCAGTTGACCGCGCTTCACCGGATCGCCCTCGGTGACCAGCAGCTTGCTGATCTGTCCCGCGATTTGGGGGCTGACGATGACCTCGTTGGTGGTGACGATGCCGGTGAGCACGAGGACGGTGGGCTGGGACCATGTGACGTAGACGACGCCGGCGGCTACCAGCACGAGGACCACGATCGGGAGCAGCAGTTTTCGCGTCATGACTCAAACATATGTATAAAACAGATGTTTTATTCGAGTCAAGGCCTCGGTATTCAGTTGGAGTTAGGGGAGATTCATGCGGCTGGACGGCCAACGCAGAAGCCGCTGAACACGCAGAGCATTCCTGCCCAACTCTGCGTGTTCTGCGGGTTCTGCGTCGATCCTTGTGTCGGCTACTTCTTCTTGCCGGCCTTGCGCGACGACTTCTTCGCGCTCGTCTTCTTCGCGCTTTTCTTCGCGCTCTTCTTCTTCGATTTTTTGGCGGGCGCCGGCTTCTTTTTCTTCGCGCCGGCCGACTTCTTCTTCGCGCCCTTGCCGGCCTTCTTCGCGGGCTTGGCCGCGCGCTTCGGCGCGCCTGACGACTTGCGCGATCCGCCCGACTTACGGGCCCTCGCGCCGCCGCTTGCTCTGTGGCCTTCTTCCGCCTCGCCGCCCATCTCCGGGTCCGAGCCGCCGATGCCCATCTCCGGGATGGCCGATCCGCCCGTCAGCTCGTCGTCCGGGATTCCCATTCCGCCGTCGAAATCGTCCTGCATGATGCGCCTTCCAATCTGAGAGTTATGGTCGCGGTCGCTTAGTCTGACTAACCTCGACCCACCCCGTCAAGCGCCGCGCCTCAGCGACGTGCCGCGCGCCGCCGCCCCAATCCATACACAATGACGCCAATTCCGACCAAAAACAACGACGATCCCACCACCTTCCCCGCCGCCAGGAGCTTGTGGGGCTCTTCGTCGGGCGGTATGCACGCCAGCACGATGGACACCGCCGTCGTCGCCATGCCGAGCACGGCGAGCGCGATCGCGACCGGCGTTCCGCCGGGCACGCGCATCACGCCGGGCCCGGCCGGCTCGCGCTGCAGCTTGATCATCGCGGCGAACATGAAGAGGAACGGGATGAAATACGCGATGATCCCCATGCTGACGAGCGCGTCGTACGCGCCGCGCACCGACGTGCCCGCCTGCCCCAGCCAGATGAACAGCGCCGCGATTACCGCCTGCACGAGGAGCGCGACGTACGGCGTGCGCCAGCGCGGATGCAGCGCGCCGAATGCGGACGGCAGGAATCGATCGATGCCGGCGACAAACGGCAGCCGCGCCGTCGCCGCAAACCATCCGCCGACGCCGCCGAGCGCGTTGATCGTCACGAGCGCGGCGAGGATCGGCACCATCCACGACGCGCCGATCCGCCCCGCCATCGTCTGAATCGCCTGCATGATGCCCTGCAGCCCGGAGATCTGCTCCTTCGGCATGGCGAGCAGCACGCTGAAGGTGCCCACCATGTAGAGCACCGTCATGATCGCGCCGGCCGTGAGGATTGCGCGCGGCAAAGTGCGCCTCGCGTCCACGATCTCCTCGCCCATCGTCGACGCGCTTTCGACGCCGCCGAAGGCGAAGGCGATCGTCGACCAGAAGATCACGTCCTTGAGCGACGTGCTCGGCACGAGCGCGCGAGCGGCCATCGGCGTCGCGGATCCGAAGCGCGTCCACGCGATCGCGCCGAAGGCGATCAGGGCCAGCGCCGGCAGCCACCCGGCCAGGGCGCCGACGTTGTTCAGCCACTTGCCGACGTTGAGCCCGACGACGTTCATCACGACGGCGATTGTCAGCCCGGCGAGAGAGACAATGATGAAGTACGTGCTGTTGGACGAGAGCGTCTGCCACTTCGCACCGCCGATGAAGAGCGCGTTGGCGGCGCCGAAATACAACAGCCCTGGAAAGTACGGCAGGTTCGATCCCCAGTACGTCCAGCCCGTCAGAAACGCGGCAAACGGGCCGAACGCACGTTTGCTCCAAACGTAGATGCCGCCTTCTTCCGGGTAGCGCGACGAGAGCTCGAGCACGGTGAAGACCAGCGGCACGAACAACCCGAGCGCCGCGATCACCCAGATGACGAGCGCGCTCGGGCCCGCGGCGGCGGCCGTCGCGATCCAGCGCAGGCTGAAGCCGGTGACGATGTAAAAGAGGAGGAGATCGCGGAATCCGAGCGTGCGGCGAAGCTGCATCACTTGTACAGCCCGGCGGCGGTGTCGTGGAGATACATGTGCGCGAATTGGAGCGCGCCCGCCTCGGTGATTTCGTGCGCGGCAATCATCTCCGCCAGCGCGGCCGCCAGCGCGGTCCGCGACGAGTGGACGCCGAGCCAGTAGACCTCCTCGACGCCGAGCGCGTCGCCGAAGGGAAATGCGTCGGTGCCGAACGTGATCTTCTCCGGGTACATCTCGAGCCAGCGCCGCAGCATGTCCTTGAACTCGGTCGGATAGAGCAGCAGCTCCACGGCGGACGAGTCGAGGTACACGTTCTTCATCGCCGCGAGCAGGCCGGCCTCGCGATCGAACGGATAGCCACCGTGGATCAGGACGAACGTCGTCTGCAGATACCGCGGATCGTGGAGGACGTTCTCGAGGTTCAGCACATTGACGCCGCGGACGCTGAAGTACTCGCCGCCGCCAGACGAACTGTGAATGTGCACCGGCAAATGGAGCCGCCCGGCCTCCGTGATGATGTGGCGGAAGATGACGTCCTGAAACGTCTTGTACTCGTCCATCGTCGGCACACCGCCCGCGCGGTATTTCTCATAGAGCGACGCGGCCGCCTGACGCGGCGGATCGTCGAACGCGAGCGATCGAAAATACGACGCCTCGAACTTCGCCGCGATGCCGCCCCGCTTCTTGTTGTCCTCGAGCGACCGCGAGATGAACGCGAGATACTCGTCGAAGCCGCGAGGCAGACCCGTGACGCCCAGCTGCTGCTCGTAGCGCTGCAGCATTTTGGTCTGCAGCGGCATGTAGACCGCCTCGTCGCCGTTTCGCGACGCAAGCGCCGAGTTGTCGAACGGAAACATGAAGCTGTCGACGAAGAACACCCATTTGAAACGGGCAGGGTCGAGATAGTCCGCCATCGCGACGCGGTTGGCGGCCGACGTTTCGATGCCGACGCGGTCGAGGATGTAATTGAAATACTGCGGCCCGGGCTTTTCTTTCTTCAGCGCCGCTTTCTTGTCGATCAGCCACTTCGCGTGCGCGCCTTTCAGGTCGGCGAACGGGAAGCCGAACAGCGCGCGCGCCGCGGCAATCGGCTCGGGATTGTCGTCGCGAAAGCGCAGCGGGGCCTTCCCGGGCGGCGGAGGCGCCGCGTCGACGTCCGGGTCGTCGGGGAACGCCGGATGCGCGTGATGATCGAACACTTTGATGCGTTCGATCTGCGGCAGCAGGCGCTGGTAGGTCGCGGCCGCGGCCGGGGCGACGAGCGGACGCGACTGGGCGAACGGATGCAGCGTGAGCAACGCCAGGGCGGCGGCGATGGCAGCGTACCCCGTGAGCCTCATAGGAGGCCGATTCTACGTGCGCGCGGCCTCGGCGCGCCAGCGGCCGTCTAGGAGCACGAAGCGCGTCTCGGCCGGCGGCGGGTCGGCGGCGGCGGGTCGCTCGGGGTTGAGCGGATCGCCGGCGAGCAACAGCATTTTCTGGCCGTCCTGCTCGAGAAACATCGGCTCGCGCCTCGCGATTCGGCGCGCGCGCGCCCACGCCATCACCGCGTCGACCGAGCCGAACGGCTCGATCTCGCGAAGCGTCGTCCACGTGGGCGGCGGCAGCACGATCTCATCACGCTCGCATCGCGCAATCGCCTCCGCTGCCGTCATCCACACGCTCTCGGTGGTCTCGGTCTCGTCGTGCGCCGGGGTTTGACGCGGCGGCATGGGCGCCACGAAGAAGCGCGTGTCGAATCGCCGCACGTCGATCGGCGGCGTCACCCAGTGCGCGAACGGCACCAGCGCGTCGAGCGCCAGCCGCAGCCCTTCGCGCTCGACGATGTCGGCGAGGGTGAGGCCGCGGCCGTGGACGTCGCGTCGATCCTGCGCGATGCGCGCGCGCGCGGAGGCTCCCGCGAGCGAGACGAACTCGCCCGCCGCGTCGCGGGCGAGCAACACACCCGCTTCCTCGAACAGCTCCCGCGCCGCAGCCACGTGGTACGCGACCGCATCCACGGACGGCAGGTCGGCGAAGCGGGCCGCCGCGCCGGCGATGCCGTCGCACCAGCGTTCGTGCGCCGTCTCGCGGTCTGACGCGTCGACGCGCCCGCCGGGAAACACGTGCGCACCGCCCAGGAACGCGGTGCCTTCATGGCGCCGGACCATGAACACCTCTGGGGCCAGGCCCGCGTCGCGCAGGACGATCACGGTGGCGGCCGGGTGGACCGTTAGATCCACAGCGATCGTCCGGTCAACTCGCGGTGATTCAGGCCCGCGGCGCGATCGAGCTTGGCGACGATCGGCGGCAGCTCGACGCGCACACGCCACTCGTCGGAGCGGCCGCCCGCGGCCACCACCGTGTTGCGCCATCTGCCCCACCACCGCGCGACGAACCCGGCCAGCGGTTCCACGATCAGGACGCGATCGCCGCCACCCGCGCGCACGATCAGCCGTTCGAGGAGCGCCTCGCGCGAGGCGTCCGGCAGCTCGTTCATCGCGAACGCCGCGAGGACGAGCGCCGGCGGTTTGGGCAGCGGCGCGGCGGCGGCATCGGCCTGCCGCGTCCGCGCATCGAGTCCGAGCGTGCGATACGTCCACGCCGCCTCAGTGAGCGCCCAGGGATGGCGATCGATGCCGAGAATGCGCGGCGGCGACGCGTACGCGCCGGCCCACGCGGCACCGGCGGCGCCGGTGCCGCAGCCCAGGTCGACAAGCGTCGGCGCTGCCGCCATCGGTGACATCGCTGACATCGCTCCAGGCAGCGCGCGCACGATTTCGCGGGTGAGCAGGTAATGCAGCGGACCGTAGAAGAGCGCGAAGGCCGCGCGCTTGCCGGCGCCGGAGAGCGCCGCGCCTTCGCCGAGGCGGCCGCGGCGCTCGACATAGGTGGACGATAACGCGCGCAACGCGCGCGACACCTCCGGGAAGCGGAGCTCCGAGAGATGCCGCGCTTCGAGCGCGTCGATCCACGAATTGAACGTCAGTGACCCGATCGTAGTGCCTGCATCTTATCCAATTTCTCTAGTAGCATCTCAGCCGATGCCCCGCGCCGACGACCTCTATTCGCTGCCGCCCGATCTCCCGGTCCCCGTCGACGATGGTGCGTGCGCGTATCTCGAGGGGTCGCAGGTCCATGCCATCAAGCTGCCCTCGACCTCCGGCCGCATCGTCGATTTCTCGACGCTCCTGGGTACCGTCGTCATCTACGCGTATCCGCGAACCGGCTCGCCCGATCAGAATCCGCCCGCTGGCTGGGACGCCATCGCCGGCGCGCGCGGGTGCACGCCGCAGTCGTGCCGGTTTCGGGATCTGTACGATGAGTTCGCCGCGCTCGGCGTGGACGTGTTCGGCCTCAGCACGCAACTGCCGGCGTATCAGCGCGAAGCGGTCGAGCGTCTGCATCTGCCCTTCGAGCTGCTGAGCGACTGTCAGCTGGAGCTGACGCACGGCTGGGGTCTGCCGACCTTCGTAGTCGACGGAGAAGTCCTGCTGAAGCGGTTCACGCTCGTCCTGCGCGAAGGCCGCATCGCCAAGGTGTTCTATCCAGTCTTTCCGCCGACGACGAATGCGGACGACGTGCTGGCCTGGCTGCGCGCGTCCGCTAAAACATGACGCGGTGACCGCGCACCGGTTCCGTGGAGCCTGCTCGACTACTCCGATCGGTCGTGGTCGAATTCGAAAGCGAGACGATAGGCGACGTCAGCCCTGATCGAGGATGCCGCGCAACGCGTCGGCGCAGGTACGGCTGTCAGCGTCGGCCGTGACAATCTCGATGGCATCCGGACCCGGCGCGCCGAGTCCGAGCTCGACCGCGCGGGCAATCTGCTCCTGCTCGAAGATCTTGCGGTCCATGATCGCGCGGTTGGCGCCGAGCAGCTTCAGCATCGCGAGCCCAACGGCGTCCACGGCGACGCGATCGTCCCCAGCGATCATCACATTGCCGGCCTTGAGCTCGCCGCGCGAAGGCCCGCCGTCAGTGAACGCGGCCACGCCATCGAGGACGATCAGGCTCGGTCGGTATCCCGTGTTCAGCTCCGCGATCATCCGCCGTATGTTCGGCGACGCATGCATCGTCCGGCGAATCGTCTTGGGTGTCAGCCCGACCGACAGCTTCAGCGACATCGTGAAGACGCCGCCCGCGCCGTGCGTTTTGAGGCAGCACGTGGACACGGTGTACTCGGACTCCGTGATCAGCCGCGGGAGCGCGAAGCCCGCCGGCCAGTTCGTGCCGGACGCAGGAATCGAGACCCAATCGCGATCGTCAATCTGCTCGAAATCGACGATGTCGAAACGATGATCGCGGGCGAGGTCGAAGATGCCTTTCCGTTCCATGACGCCGCGGGTCTGCGGCGGGCCGCTCGATTCGCCGAGCGTGATGCTGCGGGCGTTCCGTTCTTGAAGCTCCCTGACCAACTGGACGAGCGTGTCGTTGTGCGTGGACGCCGGGGTGTCATCCGCCGAATTGAAGTTCGGTTTCAGCACGACGCGCTTCCCCGCGGGGCTCCGGACGTCGAGCAGCTTCAGGAGCTCGCTGACGCCGCGCTTCCGGTCCGATGTACGAACCAGAGCCACGCGGCGTCGGCGAGGCAAGAGATTCTGCGCGAAACCGTGCGAACCGAGGAACGGCACGACGGCCAGCCCCGCGGCGACGGTTCGGACGAAGTCGCGCCGGTCGAGTGGTGAACCGGACATGGAACCTCTCTACCAATGGTAGGTCAGCCGGACGTAACCCACGATCGCGTGGTAACTACAAACGGCCATACGCGACCGTTTTCAGGGGCCATGCAAAGTCGATACCTGCAAATTTGCCGGAAATCCAGCGTTGCGTGGAAGGGGAATCGCGCCGCGACGAACGCTGCTAGGGCGCCTGAACAGATTGGCGGAGG